>NZ_JAMYLV010000031.1:0-77862 GCF_040318195.1 Mesorhizobium sp. M1273
TGCCGATCCTCGAGGCTGTCGTGCAGACTTCGAAGCCGCTGGTCATCATCTCCGAGGACGTCGAAGGCGAGGCCCTGGCCACGCTGGTCGTCAACAAGCTGCGCGGTGGCCTGAAAATCGCCGCCGTCAAGGCGCCGGGCTTTGGTGATCGCCGCAAGGCCATGCTGGAAGACATCGCCATCCTCACCGGTGGCCAGGTCATTTCCGAAGACCTCGGCATCAAGCTCGAGAATGTCGGCCTGAACATGCTCGGCCGCGCCAAGAAGGTGTCGATCTCGAAGGAGAACACCACCATCGTCGACGGCGCCGGCAAGAAGGAAGAAATCCAGGGCCGCGTCGCCCAGATCAAGCAGCAGATCGAGGAGACCACCTCGGACTACGATAAGGAGAAGCTGCAGGAACGTCTCGCCAAGCTGGCGGGCGGCGTTGCCGTCATCCGCGTCGGCGGTGCGACCGAGATCGAAGTCAAGGAAAAGAAGGACCGCGTCGATGACGCCCTCAACGCGACCCGCGCGGCCGTCGAAGAAGGCATCGTTCCCGGCGGCGGCGTCGCCCTGCTGCGCGCTTCGCTGGCCATCACCGTCACTGGCGCCAACTCCGACCAGACCGCCGGCATCGCCATCGTGCGTCGCGCGCTGCAGGCTCCGGCCCGTCAGATCGCGGCCAACGCCGGTGCGGAAGCATCGATCGTTGCCGGCAAGATCCTCGAGAACAAGGGGGCGACCTTCGGCTACAACGCCCAGACCGGCGAATATGGCGACATGATCGCCATGGGTATCGTCGATCCGGTCAAAGTTGTGCGTACGGCTCTGCAGGACGCGGCTTCGGTCGCCGGCCTGCTGGTCACCACCGAAGCCATGATCGCGGAGGCTCCGAAGAAGGAGTCCGCTGGCGGCGGCATGCCGGCTGGTATACCCGGCGGTGGCATGGGCGGCATGGGCGGTATGGATTTCTAATCCAGCCAATCTCGCAAGCTTACGAAAAGGGCGGCAGCGATGCCGCCCTTTTGTGTGTGCCGAGCATGATCGACAGCTTTAGACGTGCAAGTCCTCTACCCAGCCTGATGGCGGCGAAGCGCAATGGCGTCGTCGTGAGACGGGTCTGGCCGTGTCCTTTCGTTCAGCCGCTGGTCGAAACTCACGATGATCGTGCTGCCTTCCGCCGTGCCGTCGATCTTTACAGGGCTGCGAGAAGGCCTTGCTAACGGCTGGCAAACCCTGGTTGCGGTAGAACTCATCGCATCGTTCGAAGGGCTCCGATACCTGATGGCCTATGGTCGTCAGCTCTTTCAATTGGAACTCGTCTTTTCGGCCATGATCGTGGTCGGCCTGAGCGGATTGGTGATCCACGGCCTGCTCACGCTTGCCGAAAACTATCTGCAACGCTGGCGTCCGGAGACCCCACGATCAGCCTGATCACGATTGCAGGTCGGGATAGGCTGTCGCGGCGCTTCCATCGCACCGCCGGCCTTCCGCTTCATCGGCCGACATCTGCGGCCGCTTGCGGTGCTGATGGCGCTGCTCGCGATTTGGGAGTTGCTCGCCCATGCCGGCGCTGCTGACCCACGTTTTCTACCGCGGCTGGAAGAGGTGGCGGCCCGCGGCATGGCAGAGTTCAGCCGAGGTGGCCTCGGCTCCAATCTTCTGGTGAGCCTGGAACGTGACCTGATCGGTTTCGTGTGTGGCAGTGTGGCGGAATCGCGCTTGGTCTGGTGATCGGATTTTCTCGCCTCATCGAACGCCTGAGAGGCTCGTGGTCGCGGTTGTATTACCGCTATACGTGACCTGATCACGTTGACGATGCCAGCACCTTCATTGGCCACTTTCTGGACCATGTACGTCACATCAGGCTCCCCCGCCCGATCGACACGAGCCGGCTCTGTAACCGAGCCGCCGTCATATGGCGCTTCCACGACGGCACTGGCGGCAGTCGTCTTCTCAGCGGCTACAGGTGGACGTTTCAGCAGCCAACGAATCCGATGGTGGCAAGGACAGGCAGACCAAGCACCGCGTAGAAGCCGTACTCCGCTGGAGTTCGCCTCGGAAGTGGAGCGACAAGGGCCTGATTTGTCTTGCCATGCCGACATTGTCAGCACGCTTTTCGAAGCCTCTGAATTCCTTAGTGTCCATCCCAGCTCGACCTCCGACCATCCCCATTTCCGGCTGCCCGCGGCACGGCAGCCCTTGGCCTCTAGCTGCGCTCGAGCGGATCAGCGTGCCGTCCGCCTCCTCTGGCTGATCAAAATGTCTGCACCCATTTGGCAATGGCCGCTTCGCGCAAAAGTTTTCCCCCGTGAGCCGACTTTCCGAATTGGCTTAACTTCCAAATCTGTGGCTTTGCCTGCATTGCGGAGCGCGGAGTTCCGACCACTCGCCCAAGGGTATGCCATGGCGTTTCGTCTCTTTGTTCCGATCCTTGCCGGTGCAACGCTGCGCGAGCGGCTGCTCGCCTGCATCGGGGCCATGATCGGCATCGCATTGACTGGCGTGATCAGTGCGCTGGCGAACGGGTCTGGCCCACATGTCGCACTGCTGGTTGCTCCAATGGGAGCATCGGCCGTGCTGCTCTTTGCCGTGCCTTCAAGCCCGCTGGCGCAACCTTGGTCGATTATCGGTGGCAATACGATTTCGGCGTTGGTCGGGGTGATCGTGGCGCATTTCGTGCATGAACCCGTCCTTGGTACCGGCATTGCGGTGGCGCTGGCGATCGCCGCCATGTCGTTCACGCGCTGCCTGCATCCGCCGGGTGGCGCCGCCGCCTTAACTGCGGTGTTCGGCGGACCGGCCGTCTTCAGCTCGGGCTTGCTGTTTCCCTTCGTTCCGGTAGCGCTGAACTCGATCGTGCTGGTCGCACTCGGCTACGGCATCCATACACTGTCGCGGCGCAACTATCCGCATGTGGCGGCTCCCGCCCTTAAAAGCGCGCATGGAACCATCGATCCGCCGGCGCGGGAGCGGGTCGGCTTCCAGCCCGAGGATATCGATGCCGCGCTCGGCGCGCTGGAGGAAACCTTCGATATCGACCGCAACGATCTTGAGCGGCTGCTACGGCAGGTCGAGTTGCAGGCGATGGTGCGCTCCCACCGGACCCTGCTGTGCGAGGACATCATGTCGCGCGATGTGATTTCGGTCGATGAACATGCGCCTGCCGACCAGGCGCGGCATTTGCTGCTCGATCACAACATCCGGACGCTGCCGGTGACCGACGCCGAGGGCGGGCTGGTCGGTGTAGTTGGCCTGCGCGAGCTGACGAAGGCGACCGACACGGTGAGGGCTGTGATGTCGAAGGCTAGCACCGCCTCTCCCGATACACCGGCGATGAGTCTGCTGCCGGTGCTCACCGACGGCCGCAGCCATGCCGTGGTCATCGTCGATACCGAGCGACGCATTATTGGGCTGATCACCCAGACCGACCTGCTGGCAGCGGCAGCGCGCGTGCACATGGCCGACACAACGCTGGCAGCGGCATAAAATAGTGATCCGGACTTGCTCAATCCGGGAACCCGATGGGGCGCCAATAGGATAGCGGTATTAAGTGCGGCCTTCCGCCTAAGACAATTCCTTTTTACGAGTAGATCAACCCTGAAACGCGACCGCGTGCTCAGGCATCTGGTTCACGTAGGCCAAGTTCGACTGCAACAACGGAACACTCTTCAACCTTGCCGGTGGCCAGAGCCAGTCCGCTATGTCGACCAAAGGCGTGCGGACTACAAGGGCAACCATCTGGTGGACGGCTCCTCTGCAACGATGGTAGCGCGGTTCGCGTGTCCAAGGCTGGGTTGACTACGTCGAGGGTTGAGTGATCGTTGGCAAGGGTCGCGGCTCAGACGCCGAGGACGCGGTTCGCAATTCCATGCAGGTGGTCCTTTCCTTTGGTTCCTGCATTTCGCCTATGGTGAGACGCCGCCGACTCCCGTCATGCATCACGCCGACGACCGCCGCTTCCTCGCCGCGCCAAGGGTTTGACTAGGCCGACGATAGACCATGCGATAAGCAATTCCGAAACGATGTGGCTTCCTTGCGCGAAGTCGGCTCTGTCGAACAGCGATGTCAACATGATCCTGAGTTCCGAGGGTTCGCCGCGCATCAATCCTATAACCTTGATGACGTTCCTGACTAGGAGGATGAGGCTACTCCAACACGTCCACGGTGTTAGGAATTGCCATTGCACGAGTTGATCTCGGACTTCTTCGTCGCGCGTCGCCAATTTCCAGCCCAATACCGCGCCTACGCTTGGTACCCCAACCACGCGGCCTATTGCCCTCATGCCCACTTCGAGGACCCTCCAGGATCGGGCCTGTTCGGATAGGTGTGGGAGGCCGAGGCATCAGAGGGAACGGCCAGACGCTACCATGAGGATGCGCCATCTGCCGAAGAGCCGTACCGTTACCTTCGTCACTGTGCGGAACGCGGGGCGACCGTCGCGTCAGCCATCCGGCTTTGGGTGTCATTTCTCCCCTGGCGGAGTCCACCGCCCCGACAAAAGCCTGACCTTTGCCAGTCTTCTACGGGCAAGCGTTCGCGCCAAAAGTTCAAAGCCGTGTCCATAACATTCAACAATGAAAGCCAGCCTCATCAGATCGAGCAGAAAGTCGTCGATGGCATGTGTGAGCGCGTCAGACTTTTGTTCAAGCTGAAGCAGCAAGGCGCGCGCCTCTTCGATCGCGGCCCGGCAACCGTCTGCGTTTATCAGGAATCAATCCTGTCTAAGATCTGCAAGCCCTCACCTCGCCCCAAGCCAGACTCAGCGCATCGAACGCCGTTGGAGAGAGTTTCCGACGAAAGAACATCGTCGCGTTTCGCGAAAAGGCATCGCTCGGCAAAGTGCCCGTTGATGAAGCATGCTGCGTCAAACGACAAGCAAGATCCGGGCTCCACCCAGTGATGCCTTCGAAGGCGGGGTGAGCCGGCTCGGGCATGCGTCTCGGCCGCAACCCTTAATCACGAGGAACTGTGCCGCAAGGCAAACAGTTTCTCTCTATTCTTCTAGCCGCCACGGTTCAGCCTAGATTACATGGGAAACGACAATAACGGGAAGCAAAGGGTCGCAAAATGAGTAGGGTGGCTGGATTAAACGAAGATTTGGCTGCACCAACGACCTTTGGGCCACTTTTGCAGCCCACCTTTCGTTCGATCTGGCTCGCCACGCAGGTTTCGAGTCTCGGCTGGCTGATGCAGACCGTCGCCATCAGCTGGCTGATGGCAACGATCTCGACTTCGGATCTGATGGTTGCGCTGGTGCAGGCATCATCGAACCTGCCCGCTTTCGTCTTGTCCGTCTTCGCCGGGGCTCTCGCCGACAATTTCAGCCGGCGCCGGGTCATGTTCGCCGGTCGGTGCCTTATGGTGATTGCGTCCGCGATGCTGACCGCGTCCGTGACGCTGGGCTTTGTTAGTCCGTGGATGATCCTTGGCTTCAGCTTTTTGATCGCAAGCGGCGGTGCTCTCAATGATCCGGCCTGGCAAGCGTCGGTCGGCGATATCGTGGACCGACGAGATGTTCCCGCTGCCGTCACCCTGCTTTCTGTTGGCTTCAACACTGTCAGGACTGTGGGCCCGGCGCTCGGCGGCATTGTGGTTGCCTCATTCGGCCTCATGGCGGCATTCGCCGTGACCACGCTCACCTATTTCGTACCCTTGGTCACTATTTGGCGCTGCAAGTGGAAGGTTCGCTCGTCCCCTCTTCCACGCGAGTCGATGAGGACGGCGATCTACGACGGACTGCGCTTCACGGCGATGTCATCGGAAATCAAGGCAGCGATCGCGCGCGGAACCCTCTTTGGCTTGGCGAGCATCGCCATACTCGCGCTGCTGCCGGTGGTTGTCCGCGACCAGCTGGGAGGAGGTCCGCTCGCCTATGGCGCGCTCATGGCTGGCTTCGGGACCGGTGCCGTCTTCGCCGGCCTCTCCAACAGCCTGTTCAGACGGAGCTTGTCGCAAGAAAGGCTGATGAGGCTCTCCTGCCTCGCCTGCGCGGCGTGCTCCCTCTCCCTGGCTCTGACCTCTTCGATCGCTGTGGCGGCAATTGCACTCGCCCTGGGCGGCGCCGGTTGGGTCACCGCCTGGTCGGGGGTTGGCGTGAGCGTGCAGCTGGCGAGCCCGCGCTGGGTCGTGGGTCGCACAATCTCGATCTACTACGCATTGATAGACGGCGGCATCGCGGTCGGCAGCTGGGTATGGGGCACGGTTTCCCAGAACCATTCGCTGACCTGGGCGCTCGAGGGTTCCGCTGTAGCCCTTCTGATCGTCGCTGCAGCCGGCGTTCTGTTTCCTCTTCGCGAGCGCCGTGAGTCCGAGCCCGATCCTTTGGAGGAATTCGACGCCCCAGCTGTCGCTCTCAGTTTGAAGCCGAGAAGCGGCCCGATCGTGGTCAAGATCGAATATCTGATAGCCGAGAGAAATGTCGAGGCCTTCCTCGACCTCATGCGGCAGCGGCGTCATGTACACAGCCGCGTCGGTGCTCGGAACTGGACGCTCCAGCGCAACCTTCAGAAGCCTATGCAGTGGACAGAAACGTTCCGCACGCCGACCTGGACCGACTACCTTCGGCTCAATCATCGTCTCACGGAAGTAGACAAGGAACTGGACGAGCGTGTCTTCCAGTTACACGCGGGAGAAGAAGCGCCTCAAATGACGCTTTCGATTGAGCGGCCGACAAGCTCGGCCCGGAAACCCGACCAGTCAATCCTTCACCTTCCCCGTCATTGAAGCCTGACCTTCCCATATCTGGGCATCAGCGATCGTTAAAGATCCGGGTGATGGATGAGAATCTCGGCGGCATCCGTGTCGTGCGTGCCTTCGCCGCGCAGCCGCACGAGCTGGAAAAGTTCGACCGCGCCGAGCAGGACGCGCCTTGATCTCGCCAATGAGCGCGTCGACATCCGTGTCGGCAACACCAGCGCCATGAATTTCTCGTTCCTGACCGCCATGGGCCTGGTGCTCTGGTTCGGTGGCCAGAAAGTGATCGCAGGTCAAATCAGCGTCGGCACGCTGGCCCTGTTGCTCACCTTCATGACCATTCTGCAGATGCCGGTGCGCCAGCTCGGATTCAACTCGTTCGCGCGCGCCTCGACCTGCGGCACGCGGCTGTTCGAGTTGCTCGACGCCGAACTTGACATCGAGGACGCGGCGGGCGCCAGGGATCTCGTCGTCACCGACGGCGTGCTGCGCTTCGACAATGTCGGTTTCTGCTACGCGGGCTCGGGCGGCCGCCCGACGCTCTCCGGCATCTCCTTCGAGGCGAGCAATGCCTCGCCGTCTAGGCAAGGCGAATGCTCCGGACTTCCCAGCCTTTCTTGCCTTGCCCGCATTCGACAAACACCTTCTGTCCCGCTACCAGCACGCTGAGCCCTGAGCGCGTCAGGGCGCTGGCATGAACGAAGACGTCCTTCTCACCGTTGTCAGGAGCAATGAAGCCGAAGCCCTTTTCGGGTTTGTACCACTTGACCGTGCCCCCGCTCTCCAGCTGCGCACCGGTTTCAACGAAGGTCCCTCCAGCGACGCGCGTATGTGACGGAGTTTTCGCGCGGTGATCGCCGATCTCCAGCACCTGCGCGACCTGATGACCTTTTGGACTTTTTTCGACCGTGATCTTGAGAGGCGTTCCCGCGGCAACATCCCGGCTTCCGGCCGCCTCTAACACTCGCACGTGCAGATAGGCCTCCGTGCCGTCCGACAGTTTGACGAAGCCAAAACCCTTGCTGACTGTGAACCACAATACCTCCGCATCGACAGGATCTGCCGTCACGGTCGGCGGGCGCTGAAAATAGCTTGGCTCGGAAGTCCGTTCCGAAAAGGAAACGGGGTCATCGTCATAGCGATGCCGGCGTGGCTCGCGATGGTCTCGATATTTGCCCATGATCATCTCGACTGGCATGGATGGCGCACTGCGCTACCGTCAAGATAATTTCAATCGGGCGACGCGTTTATGTCAAAAAGGCCGTGAAGACCGCAGCTGTGCCCGGCCTATCGGCCGAACCCTTTGAAACTAGATTCATTTCCCCTGAAACAATAGTGCCGGCGAGTCGATTTACTGACTCGCATAGGTTGTGTTGGAGCGAGAGTGCGATGATGCTGGCGCGGGCGCACTGGAAGGGCTTTATCAGGCATTGCGGAAAGCCTGCTCCGGGTTTCTTCAAAAGGAACCGAACGGCGGGTCGACGACCATTTGCGCCGGCTCCAGGCCACGGGGCAGGCCTGACCGTGCATGATCATCATCTCCAGCGTCACGCCCAGCGTCGACGCCAAGCCGTGGAGAACCATGCCGCGCTGTCGCCGACGAGAACAACGTCGCAATGTCGATCGACGAGCTTTGAATCGGCGCACTCAAGGGGCCTCCTTCCCCAAGCACGGATGTCGCGTTGGCACTTTTTGTGCACCTGCGAAGAGCTAAAATCGCCACGACGGGTGGTGTTGACGCGCCGACAATTATCAGACAAAAACGGAATTCAATCGGTTCAGCCGCCTAGGCGGCAGGGCTCTGCTCAACGACGTCGGGGACCATGGACGATCGCGCAAAAGGGATTAGGAAAGGCGGAGCTGGAGGCAAGGCCAACGACGTCAATGCGGACTTGATCGCCGTTGTGGTCGCCATGGACAGCAGCGCCCCCTGCGTTCTGACCATCCCGCAGGCAAACGCCCTGCCCTCCGGCCCGTTCGAGCTTGCTCACCGTTCGCTGCAGTCGGGCCTTAGGGGATGGGTGGAACAACAGACCGGCCAGCCGCTCGGCTATATCGAACAGCTCTACACCTTCGCCGATCGCGACAGGGTTGGCGCTGACGACCGCGTGGTCTCTATCAGCTATCTGGCGCTCACCCACCAAGACGAAGCTGGCGACCCGGCCGGGCGACACTGGGGAAGCTGGTACGACTATTTCCCGTGGGAGGATCACCGCTCCGGCACACCGGCGGTCGTGTTGGACGAATTGCGGCCGCGCCTGATGGAATGGGCGGATGGCACTGACGACGGTACGACACGCCTCGACCGACGACGGCGGGCGGCGATCGCCTTCGGCTTTGACGACCGCCATTGGAACGAGGAACTCGCGCTTCAACGTTATGAGCTGCTTTACGAAGCCGCCCTGGTGGAGGAAGCAATACGCGCCGGACATTCCGCTGCGCCCACCTCGGTGTCGGGCAGATCGATGATCGCCGATCATCGTCGCATCCTGGCGACCGGCATTGCGCGGCTGCGCTCCAAGATCAAATACCGGCCGGTCGTATTCGAACTGATGCCGCCGGTCTTCACGCTTTTGCAGCTGCAGCGCACCGTGGAGGCGCTTGCCGGCAGGCTCGTGCGTAAGCCGAACTTTCGCCGGCTGATCGAGCAGCAGGAGCTGGTCGAGGAGACCGGTGAGACAACCGCGGAAACCGGCGGCCGGCCGGCGCAACTTTATCGCTTCCGTCACGCCGTTCTCGACGAGAGGGTGATAGCCGGAACAAAATTGCCGCTCTCGCGGGCTTGACCCGCCTTGCGCCAGCAGCCCTGACGATGTCGCGGACGGCTTGGCCCTCGTGAGAACCGGGATTGTCGAGAATGACGATGTCGCCCGGCTTCAGTGTTTTGTTGAGTTCGGTTTCGACATAGACGCGAAAGGCCTGCGTATTGATGGGTCCGTCAATGACCCAAGGCGCCTCCACCCGATCATGCCGCAGCGCGGTGATGAAGGTCATCGTCTTCCAATGGCCATATGGTGCGTGGGCCATCAGCCGCTTGCCGCGCACACCCCAGCCGCGCAACGGCGCCATGTTGGTCTTGACCCATGTTTCATCCAGGGAGACCAGGCGCGTAGGGTCAATGCGGGTCTGATAGCGCATCCATTGCGCACGCCGGCGCATCAGCTTTGGCTTGAGCTGCTCGGCCGGCAGAACGGTTTTCTTGAAGCTCTTGCCCTCGCGGTGCAGGAAGCGACCGACGCTCGCAGGAGACCACGTTCAGCCAGTGCCGCCGTCAATTGATGAAGCGTCATGTTGGCATCTCGCTCAACCTCGCCCAGGACGAAAGCACGGTGCTCCCCGTCGATCAGATAGGGCCGATGACCGCCCATCTTGCCGGGTGCCGCACTGCCAAGGCGACGCTTGCGGCCTCGGGCGTTTCCTGGGCGAAGGCGGTGGCGATGAAAGCCGAGACGACGCCACAGACTGGGCTGGCGGATAGTAGTTCGCGAGTCAGCCACGGTAGCGGTCGCTACGAACCGCGCAGCACTTTGTCATCAGTACATTCCGTCCCATGCCTGAAATGAGCAGTGCAGCCATGTCGCCTCCTCCGCAGTCACCGTGGCGAAAGCAATCCTTCCGCTGCCACACGGACCTAATGTCGCCTGGCACTAGCTTGCTTCAGCAAACCACTTAGCGCAATTCTCAGGAGCTACCGTGCCCGCACCGCAGGCGAGGTCCGGGGAGGCTTGCTCACTCAGTTTGCCATTCTGGAAAGTCGCGTTCTTGCCAACGCGCATATTCGAGATATTCTCTCGCAATCGCCTCTACAAGATCTTGTTGGAGCTCTTTGCGAAGGCACGGCATTTCGCTGATTGCCAAGCTGTGCTCTCTCGCAAAATGAATGGCGCAACGATATCCGTCAACGTCTTCCAAAGTGGGACGGACTGCATCTTCCTTCCACTGATCCGCAAGTTCCTGCAGCAATGAAGGTTGTCCTTCTCTTGTGACAAACATGTCTGTGACCCGACGCTTGGCTCTCTCCAGAAAGGCGTCCGAGTTGCCGAGCCGCAACCGCCTTACATGCCACCGAAAAGCGCCATCCCAATGCTGACTTCGCGCCATTAAATTGAGAAGAGAGATCGAACCGCCTTCGAGGATGAGCCCCGGCTGGGAACTACGCTCATCCACTTGCATTATCAGCTTACGATGGGCGGTCTCGGCGTCAATGATGCCCGCGGTTAGCGGGCGCGAATCCAAGTAGATCCGCTGGGTAGATTGCAGTTCGGAATCCGAGGGACGCCCGCTGCCGGTGGCGATTTGAGGACAGCATTGTACACGATCCAGCGCAATGACCGGCCATCCGGTCTCTCGTGCAATTTGGATTGCCGCGTCTGTTTTGCCGCTGCAGGTCGGCCCGTAAATCAAATAGATTAGCATGTGTATGCCGCTTAGTTTATCGGAACTAACCGCCCCCCAAGCACAAGATACTCGGTAGGCTTTCACCGGACTTGTCGCAAACATTTTGACAAGCGGCGATTATGCCCTGAAACGACGCCATTTTCGAACTTTGTGAAGTCCGAAAGGGCGCAAGCAGCCGGTTCTGGTCGTTCAGTCCAGTCACCAACGCCTCTGTTTGACGTTTGACGACGGTCCACTTTGCACATCTCATGCCGACTGTGACGCAACGCGGCACCGCAGGATGGTGACCTCGTTGTCTCCGGCAAAAGATCCTTGCGCGTCTTGGGTTAATCGAGGCGGCGGCGCACGGGCGCCTTATTGTCTCGGAACATGGCCAGGAAGGCGGCTGATCAACAAAAGTGGAAGACGGTGTCCCGACGACCTCACCGATTTGTGAGGCGACCGAGGATCTGCCCGACATCGTCGATCTCGTCCTCGAGGTGGGCCGTGTGCCGGCCGCGCCGCCAAAGCCTCCTCCCCTGCCGGTCCGGCTGGAAGCCTCGTCGAAACGGCACAGGAGTACACCAAAGCCGCCAGCGCGCAAACACACAGACCGCCGGCGCCAAGGATTTGGTGCTTTTTGCGTGGCGTCCGCTCCGATCTTCCGGAAGGGGAGCTGACTGCTGTTTTTTGGGCACTCGCTGCGCATCGCCGCTACCACGATCAATATGGAAACGCCTCGGTGGCAGCCACCAGGTCGATGTCATTGAAGATGAGATGAAATAGGCGGATCAGCTCTGCTTTTCGCATCCTTGACGCGCGCTTCATGACAGGCCTCGGCCGAGGGCGTCGAGTTTAGCTTCCGGTTGGATGCTTGCCCTCACCTGTGGCTATGCTTACGGCCATCCCGATCGAGAAAAGCATCGAACGCGGCAGCGACAGCGCGAATTACAAAGCGATGCTCCCGCCGTACGCGGACAAAACCGTTTTCGAAGTCCACTATCCCGTCCTCGGCCAGCATCGCCAAGCGTTCAGCTGAATCGAGAAGACGGATCGGATCAGATCCGTGGGCGGCACAGATTGCCTGCACATCGGCCTCGAGATCGCACATTAGTCGCTCGATAATTGCGGCTCGCACGCGGTCGTCGTCGGTGAGGCGATAGCCCTTTGACGTCGCCAGACGGCCAGCTACGATGTGCTGGATGTAGGAATCCCGTGTAACTTCGTTTTGGACGTACCCCTCGCCGACGCGGCCGATAGCCGACGCGCCGAAACCGATCAGGGTTCTGCAGGTGGTGGCCGAGTAGCCCAGCGAGTTACGCCGCAGGCGACCCGTTTTCTGTGCCAGCGCGAGCTCGTCGTCCGGCAAGGCGAAATGGTCGAGCCCGATCTCGCGGTAGCCGGCGGCAATCAGCGTCGCGGCCACGGCCGCATACTGTTCGGCGCGGGCAGCGCTGCCCGGAAGAACTGCCTCCTCGATGAGGCGCTGATTCTTTATAAGCGACGGGATGTGCGCATAGCCGAACACCGCAAGCCGGTCGGGGCGCATTGCGACCGCCGCCCTCGCGGTCTCGACGCAGGACTGCACCGTTTGATGCGGGAGACCGAAGATGAGGTCGAAGTTGATGCGGCTTACTCCATGCCGGCGCAGCATTTCCACGGCAGCCGACGTCTGCGCCTCACTCTGAACCCGGTTGATTGCTTTTTGAACAATGGGATCGAAGCTCTGCACGCCGAGACTCACACGGTTCACGCCGGCTGCTCCTAAGGCCTCGGCCATCTCGGCCGTGAACGTGCGCGGATCAATCTCGACGGCAACCGTAGCTGTTTTCGTGAGAGCGAAGCGGCGTCGCAGGAACTCCACCAGAGCCAGGAACTCGGCTGGTCCTATGAGAGACGGCGTTCCGCCGCCGAAATGCATGTCGCTCACGGGCAGCGTCTGCGGCGCTCGCTCCGAGACCAAACGGATCTCGTCACGCAGGGCCGCCAGATAGTTGAGGATCGGCGCATCATGGCGGGTGATGGTGGTGGGGAAGCCACAATACCAGCAAGCTGATCGGCAGAACGGAACGTGGAAATAGAGCGACACCGGATCGTCAGCCGGCAGGTTCCTGAGCCATTCCTCATAAGCCTCGGCGCCGACCGCCCCAGAGAACTCTGACACAGTCGGATAGATAGTGTACCAAGGCAGGCCGGCCTCGCGATATTTTGTGGTCTGCAACAGTTACCGTCCCATGCTGATAACCGCCAACCTTACCGCTGCGCTCGCCTGTGTCTTTGCGCTATGTCAGTCCGTTCCGCTTTGGGCTCGAAACTTGTATTTCTCAGCAATAGCGGCCGTTCAGTCTTGGCTGGACGGTCAGCGACTGGCCATGGCTGTTCCCGCCGCGACCCTCACGCGCACCGTTTGGTTCCACCATCCCTTCCCTTCAGCCTGCGCCTGGTCGAGTAGATTCTGCTGAGCGCGGCTGCCGCATCCAACGAGATAACACGGCGTTGGGACCAGACTTTGCTCGCCAGCTAGCGCAGCCCAATAGTGATCTCTGGCATCTCGATGAGCTCGTTGTGTGAATTGCTGGCAAGAAGCATTAGCTGTGGCGCGCCGTCTATCAGGACGAGAGGCTGCTCGACGCGACCGTCAGGTCGGCCGCAATGCCAAGGCCGGCGCGCCTACTGACTCCGTGGTGGAGGCAAGGCTGCGCGTGATTACCGATCATCGCGCTCGCCAAAATGACGGCGTCGTACCGAGCGGTGCCGCCGCATGATGTCTCAACGTCGGGGCTCACAGCAAACAAAGCTGTCGCCTTTGAACGAAACTGTCGCGAAGCGAACAGACGAACCATAGCCGAAACGTTTGCCGTTCGTGCTTGGGTTGATCCGCAAGGCAAAAAGGAAGGAAGAGCGAACCAAGGTCCGCCGGCACACTTGAGCTTCAAGCCGCAGCTGCGTCGTCAGGATGGCACGTCATTTGCAGTAGAAGCCTTTGTGACGGCCCGCCCACAACTAGCGGAGATGACGGGGATGATTTGTACAGAAATGTTGGATGGCGTCGTTTCGGCGATTATTATATTTGTAATAACAATCGCATATTTGTAACAATAACGCCCAATCATATTCTCAATTTCTGATGAATATCTGACGTGACGAGCGCATCAAACTGCTCAAATTCAACTCAATGCGCATCGTTATCGACTGTTTCCTTAGCAAGAGTTCATCACTGACGTCCATTCCTTTTACTCTTTGAACGGAGATCAACAATGAACATTAGGAGCCTCCTCCTCGGCTCAACTGCGGCACTGATTGCCGTTTCCGACGCTCGCGCCGTGACCGCCGTTGCCGAGCCTGACCCGACTGAGTACGTTAAAGTCTGCGACGTCTACGGCTCGGGCTACGTCTACATTTCAGGCACTGAGACCTGCGTGCGCATCGGCGGCTATGTCCGTTACGACGTCGGCTTGGGCCATGTCGGATTGGTTGATCACGCAAGAACCTCGGATGTGAGGACTGGTGAGCATCAGGGCACATGGCAAAACAACACGCGCTTCACATTGAAAACTTGGACCGGCCAGGAGACCGAACTCGGCACGTTGAAAACCTACACCGAAACCCGCATGAACTTCGGCAACCGCCACACTTCGGTTTCGGACAGTTCTCGGTCCTATGCCTTCAACGGAGACAGCACCTTGACTTTCGCCTGGATTCAGCTTGGTGGCCTCCGAGTTGGTAAGGACTGGTCGGCCTTCGACATGTTTATTGGCGGCGCGGGTGACGTACTCAACCAGACGCCGGTTCCGTACGGCGCTTTCGATACCAATGTGGTTCAGTACTACTTCGACGCCGGGAACGGCTTTTCGGCCGTGGTTTCGCTCGAAGAAGGCGCGGGCGTGGTCGGCACAATCGACAGCTACGCACCGCACGTAGTCGGCGGCTTGAAATACACACATGGCTGGGGCGCGATCACCGGCGTTGCCGCTTATGATAGCAACTACGAATCGGTGGCCGCCAAGGTCCGTGTCGACATCAATGTCACCAACGAACTGTCGCTGTTCGGAATGCTCGGCTACGGTTCCAACGGCAAGCTCAACGACGACTCCACGAACGCCATCGACGCTCATGGTCGCGGCTTCTATAAGAGTTGGGGCGGGAACTGGGCTTTCTGGGCTGGCGCCACTTACAAGCTCAACGAGACAACTTCGTTCAACCTTCAGCTCTCCGGTGATCAGCTCAAGAACCATGGTGTCGCTGCAAACGTCGCCTATGCGTTTCTTCCAGATTTCACAGTTACGGCGGAACTCGACTATGGCCGCTACGGCAACTTCGCCGTCGGCAAGGTGGACGCTTCCAACGTGAACTGGACCAACGCCAACAAGAAGAGCAGTGTCGGCGGAATCCTGCGTTTCGAACGCTCATTCTAACGGATGAAAGGGCGCTGAGGCAGGCATCGCATGTACTTGTCGTCGGCGGATCGGACTCCAGTGGGGGTGCCGGAATCGCGCGCGATATCGAGACGCTCTCCTCCATGGGCGTGCGCAGCTGCCTTGCCGTCACTGCGGTGACGGTGCAAACACACGACAGCGTCACGGACATCCTTCATCTGCAACCCGGTCTGGTGGCCGATCAGATGCGTGCAGCGATCTCGCGGGCGTCGCGGCGTAGTGAGCGCGGGCGCGGCCGTGATGATCGTGGCGGGAGGGAGAGGTAAGGAGCGTCTTTCCTTTGAGAATTCGCGTTTACGGGTACCCACGATGCACAACGGGCGAGTTTTTCAAAGAGGCGCGTCCTCCTTCGAAGCGCTTCGGAGGGCCAGGCTCTAGGCTCGCCCCGAGCCCCTGCGTAGCCTGCGGGGGAGCTGGGTCTCGGCCCATCCGGGTAACGATCCTTCGCGCGGCTATGGAAACGATCGCATTTGCCGATTATCGCAAAAAAAACTTGTTATCGCACGACCTAAAAAACTTGCAACTCCACAGCATCATTGACTTGTCGCCTATCAGCACTATATACTTGTAATCGCACAGCTCTAAAAAAGTTGCAAAGGCACGGCCATGGCCAAGCCCCATGAAAAACTCGCTGTATCACTGGCCGCCCTCAAAGAGCTGCAGGAGGGTGGGCGGCGCATATTCAAATCAGATGAGCTGACCCGCGTCCACCGGGAGCGGCTGCTGCAGAACGGGTTCCTGCGCGATGTTATCAAAGGCTGGCTCATGTCGACCGGCCCGCAGGCACGGCAGCAAGACACCACCTCTTGGTACGCGAGCTTCTGGGAGTTCTGCTCCCTTTACTGCAATGACCGGTTCGGCAAGGACTGGTTCCTCTCACCGGAGCAGTCGCTGCTTCTGCACGCGGAAGCGCCCACTATTCCGCCTCAGGTGGTGGTGAACGCCCCCAAAGGCACGAATAACAAAATCGACCTGCTGTTCGGCACTTCGCTCTATGACCTCAAGGTCAAGGAGATGCCGGCCGAACTGACAGAGAAAAACGGCCAGCGCGTGTTCACTGTCGAGGCCGCCCTTACCCGGGTGCCGGAAGCGTTCTTCCAGCGCGCCCCTATCGAGATGCAGATCGCCATGGCGTCGGTGCGCGACGTATCAACCGTTCTGGCCCTACTGCTTGATGGCGGCCATTCCGCCGTGGCGGGACGGCTTGCGGGGGCCTTCCGTCGCGTAGGACGCGACTCCTTTGCCGATGAAATCGTGGCCGCCTTCAAAGCCGCCGGCTATGACGTGCGCGAATCCGATCCGTTCGCGGGACAAATTGGAGTGACAACTATTGCGGCGGGCGTACCGCCGTTGGTCGCCCGCCTGCGCGCGATCTGGCAATCGCAGCGCGAAGCCATCATCGAAATATTCCCGAAGGCACCCGGACTGCCGTCCGACAAAGACGCCTATATGAAGTTCGTCGAGGATATCTACGAAAGCGACGCCTACCATTCGCTGTCGATAGAAGGGTACAGCGTCACCCCGGAACTCATCGACCGGGTGCGCGAGGGGAGCTGGAATCCGGAGATTGATGAAGAGGACCGCAAGAACCGAGATGCGCTTGCCGCGCGTGGCTACTACCTCGCATTCCAGAAGGTCAAAGACTCTGTTGCCGCGATCATCAACGGCAAGCCAGCCGGCGCGTTGACGCGGGACACTCACCGGGAATGGTACCGGGAGCTGTTCGCGCCGTCAGTGACCGCCGGCATCCTCAAAGCCAGCGCGCTTGCGGGATATCGCAATCACCCTGTGTACCTGCGCGGCTCGCAGCACGTGCCGCCGCGTACCGAAGCGGTGGCCGATGGTATGAATGAGCTGTTCGACCTGCTGGAGGCGGAGAAGGAGGCCTCCGTGCGTGCCGTGCTGGGGCATTGGCTTGTGGGCTATGTGCACCCCTATCCGGACGGCAACGGACGAATGGCGCGGTTCCTCATGAACGCGATGCTGGCTTCAGGCGGTTATCCCTGGATAGTCGTCAGAGTCGATGACCGGAAGGCCTACCTCGCAGGGCTGGAGGAGGCGAGCGGCAATATGAATGTGAAAACGTTCGCCGCCTTTCTCGCCGAACGGGTGAAGTGGTCTATGGAGAAGGCGGCGTGAGGTCGGTGGTGTGCCATGTTTAACTTGCTTGTCTCGGGCCACGGCGAGTGGTGGGAAACGCCGCCGTTCACGTCAACCATTGACCGGTTCAAGGAATCTAGCGGCGCCGAGGCCGAGGCTATCGACCTCGCGCCCTGAAACATTGCGCCGGCTGGAGGAAATCCCGGCGCTTTTGATGTACGAAGTCGGGGCGGGAGGCCCGCACGCGCGCGTGGTCCGGCACAGCCGCATACGCAATATCGTTCGGCGCGGACACGAACTGGCCTTCACCTTCGAGCCCGATCCGAAACATGCCTTTCTCGACCGGTCAGCGGTGTTGAGAATTGCGGACCGGCTGGGCATTCAACAGGTCGAACAGCACCGTACGCACTGGGCGATCAAGGATGGTGACATTCCGGCCGAGCTGATTGCCACCAGCACCGCTGAACGGGCGCAGCGCACCGTTGCCGTGGTTGCGGCAGAATATGCAGAAGCGCGCCGCGAGGGACGAAGGAGAGAAGCTGCCGAACTGGCCGAAGAACTGGAGGATTTTCCTCCCTCGCTGGAGAAAGCACTGTCGCTCGTGCCGGCGCGTATCCTTCAGCAGCCGACACCCGAATTATACCCGATCCTTGGGATAGAGCCCCGCACGCCCGAAGGCCGCAACGCCGTCGTGGCCGTCGTCGCAAGGGATCACAATGGGCAGGACTTGCCTGCCGACTGGTCTTATTCGCTGGCGTGGTTCCTGGACCTTTACGGCAGCGCGACGGAAGCGGGGCGCCTTGACGGCGCGCTGGCCGAATGCGCAACGCATATGATCGCGCTCGGCACTGGCGAGGGAGAAGCCGCCGCCCCGGTTGAAGATATCGGCTACGCACTCTGGCGCTGTTCGCGAAGCCCGAAACTCATCGGCGATCTGCGCCGGGAATCGCTGAGATAGCGCAGGAGGTTTTGTCGCTTACCAAAATCAACTGGAACTCGACCCAGATCAATCAGAAGCTTCCCATTCCCATTCTAGCAGCCAGAAGAGTGGGTGAGCTCTTTAAATATCTATCCGAGGAATCGATAAGCTCAGACTATCGCAAGTATGCATAGTTTTTTCTGTTATATGGTCTGCTCGGCTGCAGGCAAAGAGCCCCGGATAAACTTCAGCACGAAAGCAGAATTGAATGAAGGTGGGCTACACGGAGTTCTCATTTGGGTATGCCTTCACCGAAAGCCTCATCCGGTCATCGTCAGCCGCACCTGTATCCGCGCCGGTCTTTCCAAACCTCATACAGGAGGGGCATTCTGGCTTCGACATCCGCATCAATTTCCCAGGGGTTCCGCTGTTTTTCCAGTAGAAGCTTCCGGAGCTGATGAAGCGAGGAACTGCGTTTGAGATTGCGAGCGGACATTGTCCCGGTTTGTCGATACCATTTTTTCGGATTGCGATGATGCGCAGGGATGTGTCGCGTCAGCATGAACTGCTTCTTCGGCTTGAGGCGCGCTATCCGTCAAACGTCTTCTATGCGGCTCCTTGTATTGCAAACATGGAGCAACCGTAGCACGGCAGTCCATTTTCGTCTCACCAGGGGATATTGGGCCCTTGCCAGACGACAAAGCGTACAGCCTTGCCTATAAACCTGGACTGGCAACTCGATATTTTTGCTCGAAACCCAAGCCCACCAAAGTTCAAACATTTGATGATCTCGCTGCGCTCTTTAAGGAGCAGTTCGCCGAGAAGCGTTTTGCGGAAGTCGGCGAGGCGGCGCGTGAGATGCGCGAAAACGTACTTGAGCTTGCTTCGCCGTCAATGCGGCAAGCCGAACAGCTCATTGCTGAACGGGTCGGCGCGAGACGCATTCAGATTCTAGACGGCGCAGCCAGACCGCCCGAGGAAGAGCGCGCAGTCACCGACATTCTCGGAGCGCGGGAAATTGCGCGTGTCGATCTTGGCGTCGACCTGCTGGTGGCCCAACCACGCTAACGACATCATACCTCGCTGATTAGCCCAGCTTTTGTCTAGGCCACAGTTATGAGACTACGAACTACTTGGCCAGGAAGAAGATCGGATTGAAAGCGAACTTCCTTGTCATCTTTGCATCACGGTCAGTCTGACGAGATTGACCGCTGCAAGCCGGGAGCAAGACCGGGCTGCGCAAACGTTGCAACAGATCCTTCAAGGAAATTCATAGACTCTTAGCAACTCCGGTTCGCTGTGAATGGTAGGCTTATTGCAACGTTTGAGTCAGTGGGGTCCGAACCGTGGCTTATTCTCCGACCCGCCGAACTGCGTGCAATTTCGGCTAAAGGCAATGGCAAGAAGAGCGCCCATCTTGTTTGTTCGACACAGCCATATCGGCTCAAAACAGTATCTTCACGGCCACCGAGATTGTCCGGTCGGTGGACAAGCAACCATATTATTTGGTTCGAAAGCTGCAACATCTGTGGAGAACGCGAAATGACAAATTCAGTAGGACGAGTGCCCAGGCTTTCCAAGTGGCTTGGTCCTGACCAATGCTGACACTGGTCAGTCGCCTTCGGACGGCAGCGCATCTAGATCGCCTTCGAATCCTAGGCCTTTGCGCGCATGCGGACCTAACTGTCTGCCAGCTAGCGGAGATTCTGGGTCTGCGTCGTGAGCACGTTGTACGACACGTCCGGCTGCTGGCCAGAGCCGACTTTCTTTACTGCAACGAACAACGTCCGTGGTGCTCGTACCATCTCAAAGCAGGAGGTAAGGACGGCGGGCTGGTTCAACTGTTGGTTGATCTCCTGCCCCACGGCGATGGCTATCACAAACGAGACCTTCAACGGCTCGAAGCCACACAAGACGCGCCGTCGAAGGGGATCGCATGCTTGACCGTGAAATAGATCAGTCCAATTGGAGCGCGAAACCACCATGGACAACTCCGCCGACGGCGCCATCGCGCCGCGCGACACTTACGGACGGTCTCGATTGGCCGCGGTTGATTGCCGCGTTCACGAACTGCTTCTGAGACAGGAGCGGCAGGAGCGGACGACCCTTAAGCTCATCGCCTCAGAGAACTTTGCGTCCTCGGCCGTGCTGGAAGCGAACGGCTCGATTTTCACGAACAAGTACGCCGAGGGGTACCCCGGTGCGCGCTACTACGCTGGAAATGAGATCGTTGATGAGCTTGAGAATCTAGCCATTGAGCGCTTGAAAACACTATTTGGCAGCGAGCATGCCAACGTCCAGCCTTATTCCGGCTCGCCGGCCAACCAGGCTGTCTATCGTGCGCTTTTGAGCCCCGGTGACAAAGTCATGGGCCTGCCCCTCCCGGAAGGGGGCCATCTGACTCATGGTTGGGCCATCAACTTTTCCGGAACTGACTATCAACGCGTCCCCTATGGACTAGATGAAAAGACACAGCAGATTGACTATGACCGCTTGCGCGAGACAGCCAAGCGGGAACGGCCGCGGCTCATTTGGGTCGGCGGAACTGCTTACCCGCGTGTCTTTGACTACGCGGCAATGGCAGAAATCGCCCTGGAAGCGAACTCCTATCTCGTAGCCGACATTGCGCACATCAGCGGACTGATTGCCGCGGGAGCGCACCCGAATCCCGTGCGCCATTGCGACGTGGTCAGCAGCACCTCCCACAAATCGATCCGCGGTCCCCGCGGTGGTTTCATTTTGTCCAGGAACGAAGATCGCTATCAGGCCCTGTATCATACAAAGAGCAAATACAATCTCGCCAGACGAATAGACCGGGCGGTCTTTCCTCACCTGCAAGGCGGGCCTCATATGAATGCCATCGCTGCGCTAGCAGTTGCCTTGCACGAAGCCGCGAACCCGTCCTTCCGAAGCTACGGCCAACAGACCGTCAAGAATGCCAAGGCTCTTGCACAGGCACTGATCGAGCGAGGGTATGACCTGGTTACCGGGGGGACGGACAATCACATGCTGGTCCTTGATCTGCGCGATCGACCACTATCGGGCAAGGCCTATGCCGAGCGGCTAGCAAAGGCAGGCATCATCACAAACTTTAATATGGTGCCTGGCGACCCGCGGGATCCGGCGGTCACAAGCGGAATTCGCCTGGGGTCGCCAGCAGTGACGTCAATGGGCATGCGCGATGTGGAAATGGTGCAAATTGCTGGCTTCATTGACTGCGTCCTCCGGCGGCCTGATGACGAAAATCTCCATGCCTGCGTGCGAAGAGACGTTGCCGATTTGTGCGCTGCGTTCGAGGTCCCGGGCATCACCAACAGGTAAGGTGGGCTAAGCAAAATGCACCATACAACTCTAACACCCGAAACGAGGCATTTCATGGCTAGGCAGTTCGTGTTCTCTTCCGAATCGGTTGGCGCGGGACACCCGGATAAGTTGGCCGACAACATCTCGGATGCCATCCTCGACGCCATCCTCCGCACCGATCCCAAGGCACGCGTCGCCTGTGAAGCGTTGGTAAAATCAGGGATAGTCGTTGTGGCTGGCGAGATTACTAGCGATGCGCGGGTGGATTATAGCCAAGTTGCGCGCGATACGATTCTCGATATTGGATACGACGATGAGGCTGTCGGCTTTGACGGCCGGCGTTGCTCCGTCGTTCATGCACTCACCGAGCAATCTCCCGACATTAGCCAGGGCGTTGACGAGGGACGAGGGCAGGACCTCCAGCAGGGAGCGGGAGATCAGGGCCTCATGTTCGGCTACGCATGCCGCGAAACCGATACCCTGATGCCTTTGCCGATCCAGCTCGCGCATCGCTTGACGAAACGACAGGCAGATGTCCGGAAAGCACGACAGCTTGGCTGGTTGCGTCCTGATATGAAATCCCAAGTCTCAGTGCGCTATGAGGGGTTGCGCCCGGTCGCCCTTGATACCATCGTCGTATCGACCCAACATGACGAGCAGGTCTCGCAAGAGACGGTCCGCGAGGGCGTCATTGAGGAAATCATAAAGCCTGTCCTGCCGACCCACCTGGAGACGGAAGGCATCAGAATTCTGGTCAACCCGACGGGGAGGTTCGTAGTCGGCGGGCCGCGCGGCGACTGCGGTCTCACTGGACGCAAGATCATCGTCGATTCCTATGGTGGGATGGGTCGTCACGGCGGCGGCGCCTTTTCGGGCAAGGACCCGTCCAAGGTTGACCGCTCAGCTGCCTATGCGGCCCGGTATGTCGCAAAGAACATCGTCGCTAGCGGACTTGCGGACGTCTGCGAGGTGCAGCTTGCTTACGCAATCGGCGTGGCCAGTCCGGTTTCTGTCATGGTCAACACGTTCGGAACAGCGAGGGTTGAGGAAAGAAGGATCGAGCGCCTCATTCTTGAGTTGTTCGATCTCAGACCGAAGGGCATTATCAAGATGCTTGATCTCTTACGCCCTATATACCGCAAGACCGCGACCTATGGCCATTTCGGCCGTGAAGAGCCTGATTTCACCTGGGAGAAGACAGACAGGGCCGACGAATTGCGTCGCGAGGCAGGACTTGCCGCCCCGTGAGGGCTGGCGCCGAACGGATTGGCAAGCGCAAAGCCCATTCCCACTGGCCAGACCCGCGCGCGCCCGGCGTGGCAGAAAGCCGGTGGGTTTTTGGCGGAGACATGAATTGATGCCGGACTATGACGTGCTTTGTATCGGAAATGCCATCGTCGACATCATCGCCAAGTGTGACGAGGCGTTCCTGGAGACCAACGGCATCATCAAAGGCGCAATGAATTTGATCGACACGAGGCGCGCCGAACTGCTCTACAGCCGCATGGGCCCGGCCATCGAAGCCTCGGGCGGCAGCGCCGGCAACACGGCGGCGGGCGTGGCCAGCTTCGGCGGCCGCGCCGCCTTCTTCGGCAAGGTCTCCAACGACGCACTCGGCGAAATCTACGCGCATGACATCCATGCCCAGGGTGTCGCCTTCGACACCAGGCCGCTTAACGGCGAACCGCCGACAGCGCGCTCGATGATCTTCGTCACGCCGGACGGCGAGCGCTCGATGAACACCTATCTCGGCGCCTGCGTCGAGCTCGGCCCGGAGGACGTCGAGGCCGACAAGGCGTCGGGCGCCGCGGTCACCTATTTCGAGGGCTATCTGTGGGACCCGCCGCGCGCCAAGGAGGCGATCAGGCAGACGGCTAAGCTCGCCCACGCCGCCGGGCGCGAAGTGTCGATGACATTGTCGGACTCGTTCTGCGTCGATCGCTACCGCGACGAATTCCTCGATCTGATGCGCTCCGGCACCGTCGATATCGTCTTTGCCAACAGCCACGAGATCAAGTCGCTCTACCAGACCGCATCCTTTGACGAGGCGCTGGCCCAGATCCGCAAGGATTGCAAGATCGCCGCCGTCACCCGCTCGGAAAAGGGCTCGGTGATCGTGCGCGGCGACGAGACCGTGACCATCAATGCGACCAGGATCCGCGAGCTGGTCGACACCACCGGCGCCGGCGACCTCTACGCCGCCGGCTTCCTCTACGGCTACACGCAAGGCCGCAGCCTGAAGCAGTGCGGCGATCTCGGCTCGCTGGCGGCCGGGCTGGTCATCCAGCAGATCGGCCCAAGGCCACGGCAGAATCTGCGCCGAGAGGCGGAGCAGGCGGGATTACTGTAGGTGGCGAGCCAAGACCAGCTGCCCACCCTCCTTAATCCAGCCCGAGCCTTTTCTTCAGTTCCGCATTCTCCTTGCGGAGACGATCGGCAAGCAGGCTCTTTAGCCGCTTGTTTTCTTCCTCGAGCGCGACGAGATCCTTCAGCCCGTCACTGTCCGCCGCCGGCGCCGCCGCCTTCTTCCAAAGATAATATGTCTGTTCCGAGATGCCGGCTTGCTTCACCGCGCTCTTGAGAGTAGCGCCGCCGCCGATCGAGGTCTCGATCTGCGCCAGCTTCTGGGCACGATCCTTCGCGGAGTAGCTCTTTCGGCCTGTTCGCGCTGACGGCGGTGCTTCAGTGGTCGCGGATATCGGCTTGGCGCCCTCCTTGCGGGCAGGCGCGCTCGCCTCAGCTTCTGGCTTCCTGGACCGCCGCGCTCTCGTCTTCGGTTTTGGCGTTTCCGCTTTGTCTGCCGGTGCGCTAGGAACTACTGCTGACTCGGTTTCCAGGGGATTGGCCATGAAATGCTCCACTCGCGGTTTTTGCAAAGGTTCAGCATCAAGGGCCACTACAGTAGAGTCAACAAGCTGACGATTTAACGGCTCGACTTCCTTTGTTGTCTCGGCCATCGCCGCGGCGATGTCGAAATTGCCCCAGATGGAACGTGCGGATTTTTGATAATTGCGCTTTTGTTTGACTTCCACGGTGAATGGTCGCGTCTGCCGCCTCATAGTTCCTTCCTGAATAGGAGAATGAAGTCGCCGCTCGAATTTTTGGCGCTTCCTGCTTAGCGCGGAGCATTATCGTATAGCCGCTCAACGGGCAAGTGATGCCGGTCTTCGATGGCTGACCCATCTGGGGAGATTTGAGCGGCTTCGCGCGTCCTGCGCATGCCTGTAAGAGCCTGACTCGAAACTCGACGCACGACGTGGAGCTGCCATGCGGCGAAGCATGAGGCGGATCGAGGCGATGAAGATCCATGCCTCGGCGCTGGCGATGGTCGCCTCGAAGTCTTTGGCGAGCCGGCGACAACGTCCCAGCCAGGCGAAAGTTCGCTCGAGGACCCATCGTCGTGGCAGCACCTCAAAGCCCTTGGCCGCGTCGGAGCGCTTGATGATTTCGATGGTCCATGTGCCGAGATTGGCCAGTGCCTGCGACAGTTTTTCTCCGGCATAGCCGCCGTCGGCGAACAGATGCCGCAACCAGGGAGAAAGCCGTCGAATGGAGGCGATGACGCCGACTGCCTTCCTGGATGTCGGCCGTGTGCACCGTCAGCCCGACCAAGTGTCCCTCTGTGGCAGTAATGATATGGCGCTTGCGGCCTTTGACCTTCTTGCCGACGTCGTAACCACGCAAACCGGCAACGTCCGTGGTCTTTGCCGATTGGCTGTCGATGACACCGGCGCTCGGGCTCGCCTCGCGACCAAGCGCCAGGCGTGCCGCAGCCACCAAGTGGAAGTTGATGGTCTTCCACAGCCCGTTGTCCCGCCAGGCATAGAAATAGCGTTGAACCGTCGAGACCGGCGGGAACCGATCCGGCAATGCCCGCCATTGGCAGCCGGTCCAGGCGATGTAGAGGAGCACGTCCACGACCGCCCGAAGTTCTGTCGTCCGCGGTCGTCCCGTTGTCTTCGTTCCCGGCAGGAACGGCTCGAGCAACGCCCATTCCCTGTCCGTCAACGCGTTTGCATCTCGCTGCCCCGCGCGGCAATATCGCCGGCGGGTGGTCTCCGTCCAACCCATGTCGTTATCCCGTTCAAGTCTAGACAACTCAAGCGAATCACAACGGACGGGGCCACTCAACCGCTTCCATCCCCAAAACCGAGTTTCGGGTCAGGCTCTAAGGGCAAACACCATGCCATTGTGGGTGGTGGTTTGCGTGGCGAGACACGCCTGGTAAGGACCCTCGTGGTTCCGGTACGGCCCCTGAATATCGTGGTCGCAATAGGGGTGGTAATGGTTTGGCGGGATTTGCTGACGCGAGAAAACGGTGTCGCTGCCGCCGCCGCAAACCTTCCTCGATGAAATCGCCGCCACTGCAGCCCTTTTCGCCTGCTTCACACCAATTGCAGGCGTAGGTTTCAGGATTCACGCCGTTTTTGCCGGTGGCGCAATACGGCGTCGGAAAATTACCCACATTGAACTGACCTTGAACATCGGCAAAGGCGATGCAGGCCTTCTTCTCTGTCTTGAACCAGCAACTGATCACGTGCAGTCATCCGGATAAGCCGCCCCGCCGGAGGCCAAGCTGACTTGGTGACACACGAACGCATTATTGTCTTCCGGTCTGGCGGCAACAGTATCAGCAGGACGGCAAAGCTGACCGGCTGCAGCGAAGCGCAGGTGAAGCGCGCTGGGCTCGACATCAGAAGGAAAGCGGGAAGCAGGAAATGTTGTCGCAAAAGTTGAGTTCTGCGAGGTGCAAAAGTCAGTTGCAAATCGTCGCGACAAAGGCTCGGCAGCTCCCCGAAGTAGCCATTTCAGATTGCCTTGCAGGTGCGGATAAAGTCCTTTATGCATCGGCACATGATCAAGTCCGCGCTCATCGCTGCAATCTATTATGCGACGCTTCCATAAGGAGCGGCGCGTTTCGATCATGCCTTGAAACAATCCGCCGTCAGGCGGCTTTGTTCATTGAGAGGACCCCCTGGCGGCAATACCAGGAGGATTCCCTATGGCACTTCCCGATTTATCAACCGGTCATTCCAAACCATATTCGGCGGCTTTGAAGACGCTCATTGAGCGCGGCTATGTAAATCAAGGGACCGACCTGCCGGGTGTCGATGCCGCCTTTGAAGCAGGCATCGTACCCGCTTACGCTGGTTTCGATGCGACGGCTGACAGTCTTCATGTCGGCCATCTTCTTCTGATCATGGCGCTTCGTCATCTTCAGCAGACTGGCCATAAACCCATCGTTCTCATTGGGGGTGGGACCACCCGCATCGGCGATCCCAGCTTCCGTTCGGACGCGCGGCCGATGCTGACGGACGAGCGGATCGCCGCCAACATTGAAGGGATCAGAAAGGTCTTTGGCCGTCTCCTTGTCTTCGGAGACGGCCCGACGGATGCCGTGATGGTGAACAATGCCGACTGGCTGGACAGCATTCGTTGGATCGACATGCTGAGAGACGTCGGCAGGCATTTCTCCGTCAATCGGATGCTCTCTTTCGACAGTGTGAAGTCGCGGCTGGAAAAGCAGGAGAATCTGAGCTTCTTAGAATTCAACTACATGATCCTCCAAGCGTTCGACTTCCTTGAGCTAACCCGCCGGACCGGTTGCCGTTTGCAGATGGGTGGAGCCGACCAGTGGGGGAACATCATCAATGGCATCGACTTGATACGGCGGACGGATGGAAAGGAAGTCTTCGGAGTGACTACGCCGCTTCTGAAGACTCCTTCAGGTGTCAAGATGGGTAAGACGGCTGCCGGAGCTGTGTGGCTCAACGAAGATCGCCTTTCGCCATACGATTACTGGCAATTCTGGCGTAACACGGAAGACGCTGATGTCGTTCGGTTTCTGAAGCTTTTCACCGATCTGCCGATGAACGAGATCGAGCGATTTGGACAGGCTGAAGGAACCGAGCTAAACGCCGTCAAAGAACGTCTCGCCAACGAAGCTACGGCCCTGGCACATGGAACTAACGCCGCCAAACAGGCGGAGGCCACGGCTAGCCAAGCATTTGGGCAGGGCGAAGCCGCAGAGGGGCTACCGACGCTTCATCTAAATGACGCCGAGGGGTTGGCCGGAGTAGCCCTTGTGGATTTGCTGGTACGCGCCGGATTGACCTCCTCCAAAGGGGAAGCGCGAAGGGCGATCTCGGGACGAGGTGTGCGGATCAACGGCAACGTTGTCGACGTTGATACAATGATATCTTCCCAAGACCTCCCGATCCGGCTTTCGCTCGGCCGGAAGCGCCACACTGTTGTAAAGTAGGGTTTCAGCAAATGCTGTCGCAGAAATTCTGCCCGCTTAGCGGATATTGCAGACATTCGCGTCGAGTTCCCTGAGGAATGTCGAGAGACACTCCTCAGGGGGTAGTTAAGGCCGCCAAGTTTTCTGGGTTAGCAGGCGCGCCACTGTGGCAGCTTGGCTTGTATGGCGAGGCCATGGTTGAGTGAGGCGAACCAAATCCAGCCCCGCGGTCGTCCCGAAGCTTCCCACAATGGCGAAGAGAACATCTTCACTGGTTCCTTTTCAGCACAAGACCTTCCGTTCGCTATGGTCGGCTGCACTCGTTTCGAACCTTGGCACCCTAGTGGAAGGTGTGGCGGCGGCTTGGCTGATGACGAGCATCGCCACCTCCCATGGAATGGTGGCGCTCGTCCAGTCATCGACCACCCTCCCCTATATGATCTTCTCGCTCGCGGCGGGAGCGCTCGCGGACAACTTTGACCGTCGCCGGATCATGTTGACTGCGCAACAGCTGATGGTCTGCGTATCCGCCTTCCTGGCGTTCCTGACCTATGCGGGGGAAATGACACCCTGGACCCTTCTGGCTCTCACCTTCCTGATCGGCTGTGGTTGGGCATTGCACGATCCCTCTTGGCAAGCCTCCATGGGAGATATCCTGCCTCGCGAACACCTGCCAAGCGGGGTTGCGCTCAACGGCATGAGCTACAATCTCATGCGCAGCATCGGGCCGGCGATTGGCGGCCTAATCGTGGCCACAGCCGGTGCGGCCTTCGCGTTCCTCTTCAACGTCCTTTGCTACTTCGCTCTGATCGCTGCGCTGTTGCGATGGAAAGCCGAACGGGCACGACAAGCGCTGTCGCGGGAGGCTTTCGGCAGTGCGATGGCGGCGGGCTTCCGTTACGTGCTCTTGTCGCCGAACCTTCTCAAGGTGATGTGCCGGAGTTTCATTTTCGGCCTCACCGCCGTTGTCATTTTGGCTCTCCTGCCGTTGGTCGCTCCCGAACAGATCAAAGGGACCGCAGTCACCTACGGCGTGATGCTCGGCTTCTTCGGCCTGGGAGCGATTTGCGGCGCGCTCCTCAGCGGGCGGGTCCGAGAAGTTCTCTCCAACGAATGGGTCATTCGCGGTGCGTTCTTTGTATTGGCGATCAGCTGCTTCTTTCGGGCATGGAGCGAGCACGTTGGGCTGAGCTGTCTCAACCTCATGCCAGCCGGTGCGGCCTGGATTCAATCATTCTCGCTGTTTAACGTCACAGTGCAGCTTTCGGCGCCGCGGTGGGTGGTTGGACGCGCCCTCTCTCTATCAGACGGCCACGTACGGCGGCATGGCGGCGGGAAGCTGGCTTTGGGGCGAACTGGCGGATGTCCAAGGTGTTTCGGGAGCCTTGCTCGTCCGCCAGCTGGTTCTTGTCATTGGGGGACTGATGGGCATCCTTCTGCGTCAGCCGGATTTTGAAACGCTCAATCTGGATCCGACCAACAAGTTCAGCGAACCGACGCTGCAACTTGACCTGCGGCCACGAAGCGGTCCGATCATGGTGATGGTCGACTATCGTGTCGATCAGAGAGATCCAGACTCGCCCACAATAATTATCTGAATTTCAGCAGTAATTTTTGATCGCCCCATTCGTGCTGTGTACCAGCCCTGTGTCTGGCGCAAGTGGTCACGAACGGCTGCCGGAGCCTCGAAGACGCCCTAAAAACACATGCTGCGATTTTTGAACACGCTTGACGATTAGATTAATTCATCCACAATGCGTGTGTTGAACACGCGAGGTGAGTTATGAACATGAAAGAGCTTAGGGTTCGACTGGGCATGACTCAAAAAGATTTGGCAGAGCAGATGGCAACGACGCAACAGACTGTGGCCCGTTGGGAAACAGGCAAAACGCAGTTGAACGTCGAGCAGATCAAGGACCTTTGTCTCACGTTGAAATGCACGGTCGAGGAGCTGCTGGGCTGGAAGATTGATGTCGAGGAGTGGCGCACGAGCCCGTTTGCAATTGCCGATGCCGAAACGCGATACGGCACGCTCAGAATCAAGACGACTGTTGGCAGCCGCCAATATCCTATCGATGAAAAGGCGCGTGAATCGATTTTACGTCAGTTGAAGGAACTTCATAATCTTCGTAGAAATAACACAAGCAGGCCATGGCTGTATTGTTGGAGCCTTGACAACAAAATACTCTTGATAAATCCGCAATATGTCCGCACCATTGAGCTTATCGGTGAAGATGTAGAGGAGATGCCAGAGTATTATCATCCAGAAATCTATCGGGCTTTGGATGACTGGGATAAGGGTGAGGTTTCAGGAAAGCTGAAGAAAGAATGCGATGCCATCATCGCAGAGATGGGTGATCAGGAAGCCGTGCGCATGGCCTCCTATGTTCGCGTCACATATGACGACGGAGAAGATGAGTGGAACTTCTTGGATGAAGAAACCGCTACGACTTTCTTCGGATTGGAAGCTGCGACCTTTGACGTTCCCCAGTGTAGTTTCGCCGAAGTGGAGGAAGAAGGTTACTACCGAGCGCGATACGCCAACCTTGATCGCGTCGCGGTGATGGAGGTTCCAAGCGACCGTTATCACAGATTGACCGCGCCCGAGGAAGCTTAGAACCATCCACGAAGGGCGCATGTTACATCTCGACCTTGCGTGGTGCGTTTTCAGTACGAGATGACGTTAAGCGTAGGTAGCGGCAGGTAAGAGTGCTCGACCAGAAGCTCAACTGCCTCCTCAATATCGCTGCCGATGTGCCGCAGGACACGTCCACGGGAGCGTGGATAGGCGTAAAGTTCCTGCACTCCACGGTCCGCTCTCCCATCGCCGGTGTGTGCCCGACGCCATCTTGTGGACGAGCTTGGCCGCCTGCACCCGGTTGTATTCCGGCTTGCGGTCCGCCTGGGCGGTCCGCCGCGATGGCTATCTCCATGTCAATCGGCGCCGAACTTTGACTGCCCGCTGCTTTTGATGAATTTGGCGAGGTCCCGCGCATAATCACTCTTGGTCTTCTCCTTGAGGCCCTGTGTCGCGAACTTGTGGTCCAGCAGGGCAAACAGGTCCAAGTCCCCTTCCGCCTGTGGCGCTGGCTTGCCCTCACCGCCCTCGGCTTCCCAATTGGGGACCGCTTCTGCGCGCTGCACCGTGGCGATTGTCCGCCCAAGACGCATCACAAGATCGAACGCCAAACCGTGCGCGTGCACGACGATTTGCCGCTCAGGCCTCATTTGGACAGGACTTGAGCTGGCCCGGTGGTTTGAGCCGGGTTACCTTGAGCCGGTGGGCTGCGAACAAGCAGTTCGAGACATTGGCCTCGATCACTTCGCAACACGCCGCTGCGCCTGGCCTCGGTGTGCTCCCCCCGAAATCGTTGTGTCATATCACCGAGGGCTCACGGCCAACAGCTTCCACATGGGCAACAGCCTCGCCATTGAGCCGAATATGGTCGCGAGCAGATCACCAACGAAGCGGTCGGAACCTCGGAGCCGAAGTTCGACGCCGAGGTGGTTCGCATGATGCGCTAAGCAGCACCACGGCGCTTGCCGGTATGTTTGCTGCCGGCAGCCGACGAACTCCTATCCTCCTGGACAAGGGCGCCGTGCGTCATTGCTTTGATTTACCGGCCGCTCAAGGCTTCCACAGTTTTCGCTTTCGAGGCGACCTTTGGAACATGCCAACGGAAATTTAACATAACGACATAAACATTTCTTTATGCGGCGTTGACAAAGAAGCGAACTGCTGTAATTGTCTCCCGCGTCGTGGTTCTCCGTACGGCGCTGCCGCAGCGGAGCTAAGAGGGAAGCCGATGCGATGCCGGCGCTGCCCCCGCAACTGTTAGCGGCGAGCCAACCCCACTCATGTCACTGAGGCGAATAGCCTTGGGAAGACGGGTAGAGGCTATGACCCCGCGAGCCAGGAGACCTGCCACGGCGAATTACGTCCACGGGCGGGGTGTCTCGGTGGCCGCTGCAGCCTGGCGTTCGTGCCGGCCTGCTAGCGCCTTCCTTGTCACCGACGCCCCAACCATCGGGGTCTGGCATGACTGTCTCTCAGCAAATTCCTGTAGCAACGCTCGGCGTGCCCCGCTTCGGTCGTCGGCGAGAACTGAAATTCGCGCTTGAAAGCTACTGGTCCGGAAAGTCGTCCGCTGCCGACCTTCTCACGACCGCGAAGGCGCTCCGTGCCGCTAGCTGGGAGGAGCAGCACGATCGCGGCGTGTCGAAAATCCCGTCGAACGACTTCTCGCTCTACGACCATGTGCTCGACACCGCAGCCATGGTCGGCGCCGTTCCATCCCGTTACGGCTGGAATAGCGGCGAGGTTCCACTTGACATCTACTTCGCAATGGCGCGGGGCAACCAGGGTCAGACGGAGGATTGTCGACACGCTGGTCACCAGCAGGCGGCTCATCGGTCTGATGTAACCGCGATGGAAATGACCAAGTGGTTTGACACCAACTATCACTACATTGTGCCGGAACTCAACGATGATCAGACGTTCGCCCTCTCGTCGACGAAACCGGTCGATTACTTCATCGAGGCTAAAGCTCTCGGCGTTCACACACGCCCAGTCATCCTTGGACCGATCACCTTCCTCAAGCTGGCGAAATCGCCTGCCGAAGGATTCGATCCCATCGCGCTCCTGCCGCGGCTGCTGCCCGTCTACGAGCAACTCCTGCAGAGGCTGAAGCTGTCTGGAGCCGACTGGGTGCAGATCGATGAGCCAGCGCTTGTCCTCGATCTGAACCCGAACGAACGAGCTGCGTTCGAATTCGCCTATGGCCAGCTGTCGAAAGCCGCGCCCGAGCTGAAGATCATGCTGGCTACCTATTTCGGGCCGCTGGGAGACAATCTCGAAACCGCGGTTTCTCTGCCCCTGGCCGGGCTGCATATTGATCTCGTGCGCGCTCCCGAGCAGCTGGAAACGGTGGGTCGGCTCGCACCGAAGGATCTGGTGCTCTCGCTTGGCTTGATCGATGGCCGCAACGTCTGGCGTGCGAACCTGCCCGCCATTCTCGACCGCATCAAACCGATCGTCGCCGGCTGGCCCTTGGACCGCGTCGAGATCGCGCCTTCTTGCTCGATGCTGCATGTGCCGATCGACCTCCGCATGGAGACGGAACTCGACGCGGACATCAGGTCGTGGCTCGCCTTCGCGGCCCAGAAGACCGACGAGTTGGTGTTGCTTGCCCGGGCCCTGTCCCAAGGCAGGGATGCGGTGGCAGGCGCGTTGAAAGCGTCTGCCGAGGCTGCCGCCACTCGCGTGACATCCACGAAGATCCATGACCCGCTGGTTGAGGGGCGGATCGCCACCATTGACGACAGCATGAAGCGACGAGAGAGCGCTTTTGCCGAGCGCTCCAGAGTCCAGGCCGGCACGCTCGGGCTGCCGCCGTTCCCGACGACGACCATCGGGTCCTTCCCGCAGACGCCGCAGGTACGCAGGGCGCGGGCCGCTCATGCGAAGGGCCAGCTGAGCTATGTCGACTACGAGACCTTCCTGAAGAAGGAGATCGAGGCTGCAATTCGCTGGCAGGAAGAGATCGGGCTGGACGTGCTGGTGCACGGTGAGTTCGAACGAAACGACATGGTACAGCATTTCGGCGAGCAGCTGTCCGGCTTCGCCTTCACCCAGCATGCCTGGGTGCAGAGCTATGGGTCGCGTTACGTGCGCCCCCCCATCATCTTCGGCGACGTATCGAGACCCAAGCCGATGACGCTGCGCTGGTGGCAATTCGCCCAGTCGCTTACGGAAAACCCTGTGAAGGGAATGCTCACAGGCCCGGTGACCATTCTCAACTGGTCTTTTGTTCGCGACGACGTACCCCGCTCCGAAGCATGCCGCCAGATCGCGCTCGCCATCCGCGACGAGGTGACGGATCTCGAATGGTCCGGCGCAAGGATGATCCAGATTGATGAGGCCGCGTTTCGCGAAGGATTGCCACTGCGCCAGTCTGATTGGAACGACTATCTCGACTGGGCTGTCGAATGCTTCCGGATCGCTTCAACGGGTGTAAAGGACGCGACTCAAATCCATACCCACATGTGCTACTCGGAGTTCAACGAGATCATCGACGCGATCGCTGAAATGGATGCGGATGTCATTTCGATTGAGACGTCGCGCTCGAAGATGGAACTGCTGGACGCCTTCACGAGCTCCAAATATCCGAACGAAATCGGTCCCGGAGTCTACGACATTCACTCACCACGCGTCCCGGAAGTCGGCGAGATTTCGGATCTCGTCATGCTTGCCCGCGAGCGACTGTCGGATTCCCAACTGTGGGTAAACCCGGACTGTGGCCTCAAAACACGCAAATGGGAGGAGGTCCGCCCTGCCCTGATGAACATGGTCGATGCAGCACGTGCGCTCCGGTAGAAAGTGTAGGCCGGAGGGTTTCCTGGTTGCTCACCATGTGGTGAGTGACCGGCTGCCGCATGTCGGCCGTGAATGTGCCAAAACGCGATCACATCCTTTGAAATAAGTCACTCGAGCGAGAATGTGCACTTTCCTTCGGCACGTGTATTAATCGCGCAGGAGTAAAGGGTACCGTTTTCTCCCTGTGACGTGTCGAGTTCGAAGGGGATGTGATTGGCGTCGAGACCGCTCCGGCCATGGGTTATCAGCATGCCAAGTGCACTGTTCTCGATCAGTTTGTAGAGGACTTCTCGGCTCGGTTCATCGAAATGCGCGGGTAAATACATGACAGTTCCTTTCACTGGCCGCCGGGTTCGCTATTCACCGGTTGACATCCGATGGTAAGCGTTCCAACGCGGCGGCGATCTGGCGCTTCGCTGCTGAGGGCAGAGGCAGGATGGGACGCGGGGGGTCGGCACGGCAAATGTCGAGCAATTCGGCAAGTGCATAGACGACGCGAACGCTCGAGAACTCCTTGAAGAGGCTCCAGAGCGGCGCAAGCGTGGCATCGATCCGTCGCGCTTCGGCCGCATCGCCCTGCTGCGCCGCCGTGACGATCTTCACGCAGACCTCGGGCAGGATGCCGGCGAGGACGCTGTACCATGTGTCAGCGCCGGCGATCATGGCCTCTGCGGCGTTCCAGTCGCCGCTGTAGCCGATCGAGAACCCTTCCGGCACAGTGCGCCTCTGGTCGGCCAGATGGCTCTTGATCGCATCGCCCTTGTCTGTCGGATTCTTGATAGCGACGATCCCCCGCACCTTTGCCAGGCGGCTGACGAGTGCTGGGGTGAAATGGAAATGCGTCGTTCCTGGATTGTCGTAGACGACGATCGGCAGGCCGCTCTCGCACGCCACCGTCGAGAAATGTTCGAACACCTCGTCATCAGTGAGCGGGGTGTAAGAGGCGGCGGCAAGCAACCCCGCGGCAGCCCCAAGGGCCTTGGCGTCCTGCGCGAGCCTCACTGCTTCGTCGGTGCGCAGCGCGCCCACACCCACCACGACCGGCATTTGTCCCCCGGTTTCGTCCAAGGTCTCGGCGAGCGCCCGTCGCCGTTCCTCGCGCGTCAGATACATGTATGTGCCGGTGCTGCCGAGAAGACCGATGGAATCGACCTGAGCGGCGCAAAGCCTGGCAATCAGCTTGCGCAGAGCAACGGTATCGACGCGGCCGTCACGATCGGCGGGCGTGATGGGAAACGCGGAAAGACCGCTCAGGAATGCCATGGCAAGGCTCCAGGTTTGTGCGTGAGCGCAGGACTGGCCGGACGACAGGTCATCACAAGGCGTCCAGAGCCCGCCGCAGGTCGGCGATTAGGTCATCGACGTCTTCAAGACCCACCGAGAGACGCATGAGGTCCTCGCCGACTCCATCGGCCAGATGCGCATCCTTGCGGATCGGCTGACGAGCACGGGTCAGGCTTGCCGGATGATAGATGAGGCTGTCGGCATCGCCGAGGCTGACAGCCCGGGTGATCAGGTTGAGCCGGTCCATCATCCGCCGCGCGCCCTCGAACCCAGCGTGGAGGCCAAAGGCCAACATGCCCGACCCTTGGGACATCTGCTTTCGCGCCGTCACCTGATCAGGGTGCGAGTCGAGGAAGGGATAACTCACCCATGCCACCGCCGGGTGCGCCTCGAGCGCCTGAGCCACCGCAAGGGCAGTGGCGCTGTGCCGTTCCATGCGCAGCGTGAGCGTCTTCAGACCGCGCAGGATCAGGAAGGCTGACATGGGCGAGAGCGCTGCGCCGGTGATGTAGCGCAGGCCCGTTTCGTGCAGCGTGCGGAGCGTTTGCGCGTCGCCGAGAATGGCCCCGCCAAGGGCATCGCCGTGCCCATTGATGTATTTGGTCAGGGACTGGAGCACGAGGTCGGCCCCATGTTCGAGCGGCCGCTGGAGCGCGGGCGAGGCGAAGGTGCTGTCGACTGCAACCTTTACACCGCGCGCGTGGGCGCGCTCGGCAATGGCAGCGATGTCGAGGATGCGGCTCAGCGGATTCACCGGCGTCTCGAAGAAAACAAGCCGGGTCCGCTCGGTGATCGCGGCATCGAGATTTTGAGGATCGGACAGGTCGACCGCGACGACCTTGATGCCGAAGCGGGGGACCGCCTGTTCGACCATGGCAAGCGTGTTCGCATAAAGCGTCCTGTGGACGATGAGTTCATCCCCTTGGGACAGGAGCGACAGGATCAGCGTCCCGAAAGCCGCCATCCCCGAGGCAACGACCAGACCTGCCTCGGCTCCTTCCAGATTGGCAAGCCGTTGTTCGAGGATCTCCGTCGTCGGATTGTATTCGCGCGCATAGAGCCTTCCGCCAAGCGCGGCGGCGGCCTCGTTAGCTGCCACGCTTTCGAATCCATAGGTCGAGGTCAAGAAGACTGGCGGCTGAACGGCATTGGAAAAGCCGGCCGGATCGTAGCCATGATGGATCGCCCGAGTGGCGAATCCGGGACCGGTGTCGTTGAGTGACCGCGTGAGAGCATCGGTTTCGGATTGATAGGAGCGGGTCATTCGGCCTCTGAGATCTTTCTTGGGTTTCCGAAAGATTGACGGCAAACTGGCCAATGTGAAATATCCAGTTGGCGATGAATGAAATGGTCCAGTCTTCAAGTGCCGGTTCTGCAGGTCGCACGCACGCGATGGGTGCACGCCAGATCTACGAGGCTCTTCGCGAGCAGATCCTCGGAAGTGTCTACGAAACCGGCAGTCAGCTGCCTTCCTCCCGAGGCCTCGCAAATGACCTTGGGGTTTCGCGAACGACGGTGACAGTCGCCTATGAGCAACTGGCCGCGGAAGGTTTCATCGACGTCCGTCAAGGCGCACGACCCCGCGTTGCATCTTCGTTGATCGGTCCTGAGACAAGCCGCACGCCTGCGAAACGGGTCGGCTCGGTTCTTCTGTCCGCCTATGGCGGCCGACTGCGCGTCACGCCGCCCTGGCCGGATTATCTGCCGACTGGGCTGAAGGTCGATTTCCGCTATGGCGACCTGGCGTCGTCAGACTTCCCCGCATTGGTCTGGAAACGTGCGATGAACGAGGCGATGGGGCAGCGCCCGTTGCGTCTTGCCTATGACGATCCGCGCGGCTCGCGCCGGCTGCGCCAGGCGCTCCAGGGCTATCTCTGGCGCGCCCGAACCCTGAGCTGCGACCTCGAGCAGATCATCATCGTCAACGGTTCGCAGCAGGGCCTCGATCTGTGCGCGCGCCTGCTTCTCGATCCCGCCGACCGCTTCGTCATCGAGGACCCGTGCTACAGGATGGCGCGTCAGGTCTTTGCCAGTACGGGTGCCTCGCCCATCCCGGTCACCGTCGACGAGGACGGGATGAAGACGGAGTTGCTGGCGGGGATCGGGGCGCGACTGGCCTATGTCACGCCATCGCATCAGTTTCCGCTGGGCGGCGTCATGCCGATCGCGCGCCGCCATCAGCTTCTGGAATGGGCGCGGCACGACAACGCATATGTGATCGAGGACGACTACGACAGCGAATATCGCTACGACATCAATCCGGTCCCTCCGCTGCACAGTCTCGAGGACCACGGGGCTGTCATCTACCTCGGCACGATCTCCAAGACGCTCTCGCCGATGCTGCGTATCGGCTACCTCGTCGTCCCGCCGGAATTGCAGGAGGTCTTCGCAACCGCCAAACAATTCGCAGACCGGCATTCGCCGGTGGCTGAACAGGAGGCTCTGGCTTGTTTGATCGAAAGTGGCGGCTACGAAAGCCATGTGCGGCGCGTGCGCAGGCTGAACGGCGAGCGTCGGGAGACGTTGTTGGGCGCCTTGCGGCGCAGCTTCGGAGGTCGCATCGCTGTCCAGGGAGCAGAGGCCGGACTGCACGTCGCCGTCTGGTTCAACGACCTGCCACGATCGCAGGAAACGGCACTGGTCGAAGCCGCCCGACGTGCGGGTTTGGGGCTACACCTGATCTCGCCCCTTTACGAGCGGCAGTCGGACGAAGGCCACATCGATCGCGTGGGGCTTGTCATGGGCTATGCCGCTTTGAGCATTCGGCAGATCGAGAAGGGCGTTGAGGTCCTGCGAGCGGTTGTCAGGCAGGTACAAGACGCGTTGCCGGGACACGGTGGCTAAAACGGCGGGGACGTGGCGTGCTGGCGAGGAAACCGACCCTTGGGCTGAACCGCGTTTCGTTGCAAAGCCAACTGGACTGGGAAAACGCCGTACCATGCTGTTGATCAGGCCAGTTTGGCGGCAGATTTTTCGTGCGAGACGAATTCCGAAAGCGATGCATGACCCGGCAAGGAAAGCTGCTTCACATCCATATCGCGCCCGCTGCCTCCTATGAAATGGAGGATCTGGAGGAGGCGTAGCTTGTTGCCGGCCGAGGTGGGCTCGAGCACCCGCAAGACATAATCGACGATCTCTATCAGGCCTTGTCCACCGCCGAATGATGGAATTATCCAGCGCATGGTGCGGCATGCACCATGGCGACGCCAGAAGATCTGGACGCTCTTCAAGCACCTTTCTTGAAACATTTCCCGAACCACCCGCGCAGCGCAAAGCCTCCCCATGAGAAAAGAGCATCCCATGTCTTTCACGCCATTGATTGCCGCGAGATCAAGGCCCGCTACCGGGATTTTCATCTGATCAGCATTGTGGTGCGGAACGCTGAAATCGACGTGCCGGATGCACAGGCGTTGAACGATACGATTGCGGCGGCGGAACAGGCGGCGCTTCGCGATGACGCCCAAAGGGACGCGCATCTTGCGGCGTGGGCCGTTGCCTACCAGGCTTTCGGCACAAAAGCCAATCGAACGCCGTGCTCGGCCGCCGCGCTTCTCAAGCGGGTGCGGAAAGATGGCTCTCTCCCGCGGATTTCCCCACTGGTTGATGCCTACAATGCCGTCAGCGTGTTGTACGGCGTTCCGATTGGCGGGGAAGATCTCGATCTCTACCAGGGGTCCCGAGACTTTTAATTGCGAAGGGAGCGGAGCCATTCGACACGATCCAGCAAGGTGAAATGGTAACCGAGCATCCCGAACCGGGCGAAGTCATCTGGTGCGACGATTCCGGTCTCACGTGCCGCCGCTGGAACTGGCGGCAGGGGCGGCGCACCATGGGTCACGGTCGATACCCGCGCCATGTGGCTCGTGCTGGAAGCCCTCGGCCCAATGTCAGCTATACAGATGACGGCCACCGGAGAGCATTTGATGGGACTTATCCAAGCGTTGTGCCCGGGTGCGCGAATCGAAACCGCGCGGATCGACGAGTCCACTACATCTCGTGTCCCTTAGGGCATGGCCCACCTTTCGGAGAAACACCCCACTCAGCCCTGTCCGGATCTGGCGCTCCTTGCTCGCTCCGCTGGCCTACACAGTTGATTGCGAACGACCCAGAACGGCTCTCGAAAACGAGCGTCGAACGAAATCAGATCACTGCTTGTTCTCCCTTAGCGTTGTTTGGCGTACTTTTATCGCGATGCTTCCAGTGGGGATGGTCCAAATTGCGCAAGCTCGGTCGAGTGATCGCGGAGAAGCTTAATGTCGACTAAATCGAAATTCATGGAGCGGTACGGACAACGGGTGCGAACCCGGGACGTCGTCCCGGTGTCGTCAGGCTCTCCCGTCCGACTGAGTCTCAGTTTTCTTCACGGCGCGAATACTCCTGAGGCCGCCCGGATTCTCGTTAAGAGACAGCTGCCGCTCAGGACGGCCCACGCGATACTCACGGAGATGGTCGATCACGGCAAGGCGTTCGTGACGGTTCCTTGCGTCGACGACCTATTGGCACTGAAGAATGAACTGTCGTCCGCAGGCGTGATCGCGAAGGTTCATGCGCCGCGGCCGATAAGTGTTCGCGAAGTCCGGGATCGCACGAAGCTCTCTCAGGAGGCATTCTCCGTGAGGTATGGCCTCGATCTGGCAACGCTTCGAAACTGGGAGCAAGGTCGCTCGAAACCGGATGCAGCGGCGAATACTCTCCTTTGGACCATCGCCCGGAATCCGGAAGCAGTCGAAGAATCGCTGGACATGGAGGACGGAGTGGCTGCCCCTTCGCCCTAAGGGGGCCGATCACTTCGGCGCGCGGCAATTCGGCCGCCAGCGCGATGGCCGGCCGCCGCGCGGTATCGACAGCGCGCGAGCCTCATGCGTCAGACGCCTTCCTTGGCATGTCGCACGCCAGATCCCAAACATGATTCCATCGCAACGAGCTGGTGACGGAAGCAGTGTCTGCACTTTGGAAACGAGCCATTTGCGTTCTCATGGACGTCGCGACTCGTCTCGTCCAGTAAAAGTCGCAATCATTGTCAATTGCGATGTTCCGCAGTCAGCTGGCCGTTTATTTTCCTAAGATCTGCGTTATAGGCCGGGGTGTTGTCGCCGTTTCGGCGGGTAAGATGGGATAGGCGACCTCGGGTGCCTTTCCGGTCAGCGAGTTGAGGAAGGCAACAAGCAGGTCGACTTCTTCGTCCGCCAGTACCACGCCAAGCTGGGTGGTTCCCATGATGGCAACGGCCTGTTTCAGATCCCAAACCTTGCCCGAATGAAAGTATGGCGCGGTGAGTGCAACGTTGCGCAGCGGCGCCACGCGGAAAACATAGGAATCGTCGGCTGCATTGGTGACCGCAAATCGGCCCTTGTCTTTTTCCGGCAGGACCTCGGCGCTGGGCTGTTCCACGAGGCCGAATGGGTAATAGGCTTGCCCACCAACGTTGATACCGCCATGGCAGGACGAGCAGCCTTTGTCCATGAAAAGCGCCAGGCCCTGTTTCTGTTCGGAAGTCATGGCGGCGTCATCGCCCTTCAGGAAGCTGTCGAAGGGGGCCGGCGTGACCAGTGTCGCCTCGAAGGCTTCGATTGCCTTGGCGAGGTTGTCGAAGGTGACCCGATCGGCTTCAGCCGGAAAAGCTGCATCGAACCACTCGACATATTGCGGCATGGACTTGAGCGTGGTGATGACTTGGCCCGGTGTATTGGCCATTTCGATCCCGGCTTGGACCGGTCCCTTCGCCTGAGCCTTCAGGTCTTCGGCACGACCATCCCAGAACTGGGCGATGTTGAAGACAGCGTTCAGTACAGTCGGCGCGTTGCGCTGTCCCTTCTGCCAACCATGGCCGATCGAGGTTTCGTGATTGTCGTCGCCGCCGGTGGCCAGGTTGTGGCACGAGTTGCACGACAAGACGCCTGACGCAGAAACGCGTGGATCGAAGAACAGTGCCTTGCCGAGAGCGATCTTTTCCGGGGTGATCGGGTTGTTGGCGACTGCCGGCGTGGTGGATGGCAAAGCCCTGAAGGTGGCCAGTGCCGTTTCTCTGAGGTCTGCGGGGATCGAATCCGCAGCAAAAGCGGTGGCTGCCAGCAAGGGGACAGCCATCGTACTAAATAGGATTTTCATAAATGATCTCGCTGCATCGTGCACGCAGCCACTCTGGGATATGCGGCTCATGAACGCCCTGCGCTAGATCAGCTGCGGGAGAGGACCGGGGTCTGACACCTGTTTTCGCGGCAGAGATGGGACCGTCTCGGAAGTGAACGCTCTTCTCGATTGGATTTCAGGGAGCCGGAGGATCGCTGCTCGGCAAGCGGCGGCGCCGGAGCCGTGCTCCGGTTCTCTCTGCGCCTTCTACCATGAAGAAATCGGGTCCGCCAGCTGTCTCAGATTTCGGTTCGGGTTATCTGTTCCGCTGCAGGTCCGGCTCGATTTCCGGCGTGCCTTCGCCAGATCGACGTTGGCCCAAATCGATCCGGGATCGCGTCTTGTAGCACGCTTTGCGGGACAATCTTACTTTCGACGTGGAGGGCCGTTTGGGCTGAGCGAAATTAACGAATTTCAAAGGGCGCCCAAGTAGCTGATTTGATTGGCTTGTGAGGCCTATAGCCTCCATCGAGCGAATATTGGCAGACGACGGAGCACAATTTTGGCCTCGTTTATCAGCTTCATGGGACAACTGCTTTGCGATAATTGCAGGGCAATTTACCGTCATGAATTTGAGAGAACCAAGTCCCACGCAGTGATTTTCACACCGGAAGCGTTGCAGTCCTGTCGCGAGAAGCTGATTTACAATAACAACAAGATGATTAACATCGTCATAGCGCGCAAGGCTATAGTACGCTCCAGATGCCGGCGAAATCTCGATACAATAACCCCATCGGCGTACCCGCTCCAGCATCACACCGACTGACGACGCCTATACTTGCGCTTTTCCACTGTCCGACATGCAGGCAGCGAGCCATTGCATCGCGGAGGTTGCATCTTCCAATATGACGACCTGTTTCGCAAAGCGGAAAAAAGTCTTGCGCGCTGCGCTCGCAGGTTTTCGTCCGTTGTATGCATCAAAGCACGCCCTGAGGGCGGCTTGGTAGATCCGGTCTCTGCGATCTTCTGGCCATTCATTGAGAAAATCGATAGCATCCGCAGGACTGGCAATCTCTTGCACGATGTGCGCTGCACGCCTTACGAAAAGTGGGCTGCTGAAAGTCCCTGAGCTCATGCGTTCCTCCCGACCTGCTGAACCGCTAGTTTGCGTAAGGCGCCTCCTCTACACCCGCCCACCATTGCGGAATGTGTTGTCACAGCGATAGCGGTTCAATAGCAAAGCAGCGGCGTGATGTCCTCGGTTTACCAGCGGTCCAATCCCTAACATCCTGCTGCGAGAGCGGCTCACCGGATGAATCTACATCGTTTCGACCATTGCGAATCCACGCTTGATAGTTCCTCCACGCGCCACCAGGAAGCGGCCACTGCTCTGCCACCGATTTCACAGCCAAAGAGAGGATGGCGAAACAGAAATAGCCCGCTTCGTTTCGAGATTACTGGTCATTTCGGCGCAAAGCTTACGGTCGAGACGCCTGAAAATGCGCAAGGACCGCGGCAGGTCGCCAACAACGGACGGATCAACGGTCACGACGGCGGGAAACCGCGCCATAGATCTCGCTGGACGAGCATCGCAATAATCGTGTCGAGACATTTGTTGCTTTAAGCGGCGACCGCCACTATGAAGCGACGCTTCGCCGACTGTGTTTCACGCCGCCTGGAGAGTTTCATGACAGAAGAAGCCGAAAAAAACATCAACACCCTCATCGAGCTCACGGCCGATGTCGTCTCAGCCTATGTCTCCAACAATCCGATCCCGGTGGGGGATCTCCCTGCCCTCATCGGCCAAGTGCACGCGGCTCTGAAAGGGACGGCGGAAGGTGTCTCTGCAGAAGAGCCGGTTGCCTTTACGCCTGCAGTCCCGATCAGGAAGTCGGTGACACCGGACTACATCATCTCCCTTGAGGACGGGAAGAAATTCAAATCGCTAAAGCGCCATCTGTCGACCCACTATGGGCTGACGCCGGATGGATATCGGGCCAAATGGGGCCTGCCGGCGGATTATCCCATGGTCGCGCCGAACTACGCCGCGGCGCGCTCGTCATTGGCCAAGACAATGGGGCTCGGCCGCAAACCGAAAGCGCTGGAAGCGCCGGAGCCGGCGCCGACGAAGCGAACCCGCAAGAAGGTCGCGGCTTGATTTCGGCAATCGAGATTCGTTCTGGAGCGTTGCAGCCATCGGCTTAATCTGCGCGTCATATAAAAAGGCGGGGCCAACCCCGCCTTCCTTTCAAACAACTTTGTTTCATGAGGAATTCGCGACGCCAGCAGCAATCTGCTGCCCTCAGTTTTTGCTCGCTCCTATCGAGCGGCCGTGAGGACCTCCGGACCTACGCGCCCACTCTTGCCAGGACGCAGGAGAAAATTTCAACCAGCTTTGCTGAGGCTGCCAGCGGAGGATTTGCCGGTGCGGCGATCCTGCTCGATCTCATAGTTGATCTTCTGGCCGTCAGCGAGGGTCGAGAGGCCCGCGCGTTCGACAGCGGAAATGTGGACGAAAACATCCGGACCGCCATTGTCGGGCTGGATAAATCCAAACCCCTTGGTGCTGTTGAACCACTTTACCGTTCCAGTAGGCATATACGTGTTCCTCCTTAACAATTGCAACGTGGGCAGGCCATTAGGCCTGCCCGACTCATAGCCGAGACTTGGGCGCAGCAAAAAGCGAAAAATTGTTAAGCCCCGATCAGCTGGCGCACTCCATTTTGGCCGTAGTCGCCAGCAAGCAGTGTCCTACACTACCGCTCGAGCATGGCCGGAAGGGCCCGATCCTTCCAACGCTCCTCAGCGCCACGTCTATGGCTGGTGCTTGGAGGCACGGGACGTAAGGCCGACCGCTGCTCGTGCCGCCAAGTCAAAGGCGGGTAGTTCACGGAGCTACCTTCGTGCATAACGGCTTGGCAAGCGCTTGAAGGAGTTTCGAATTGGATTGTTTCAAGAGGGTCGATGGGTTAATCGATGCCACCAGCGTGGAAGCGATCGATAACGCGCGCGTTTTGCTGGACCAGTTCAAGGGCAAGTCAGAAACAATCGCCCAAGCGATCGACGACTTCCTACTTGATTTCATGACCTTGCTGTTTGTGGTAGAAGCTACGCGCGAGCGGTTTCACAATCCGGCGAGGCGGTTGGCGCGTATCAGATTGAGCAGGATCAGGCTGTTACTCACCCGATGCTCTTGACCTAAGGGACCACGCCGCCAGCGATGCGTTTGCAGCCGCAAAGAAGGCAAAATCTGTTCGCCGGCAAACCGAGCACAGCCAGGCGGTATTTACGCAGATGAATTCGATCGCGACCGCCAAATTCTCCTGTTTGGTACCCGGCGACGACGGCAAGCGCGGACAGCTTCCGTGCTGCTGTCCTCCAGCGACAAACGTGCCTGCATGCCCCCCATCCACGGTGAGCTCGACGGTTGTTTCTTACGTTTGACCAACGTCCCGCGCAAACACTCCCCTTTCCCGCAGCAACTCATCAAGCTCAACGGCCTGGCGGCAGGCGCATTACGCCAGAAGCGCGCAACCGCATCGTTTTTTCCCGCCCGAGTCCTATGATCTTCGTTTTCCAGCGCCTCGCGGATATCCCCCAACTCGCCGATTTTTGATCAGATCCGTCTTCGCGCGCGAGCAGGCTCCGCGCTCGAGTTGGCTACGCTGCTCGCGCCTCTGCCCTTCAGCATCGACCCCGTCTGGCTGTCGAGAACAGGGTTCCGCTGGGGCGACCAACATCTCCATTCTCACCGTCAGTGCAGCGGCCATTCGGAGCGCATCCTATACCCCTCCCCCGGCAGCGCGCCCAATCGTCTTCCGAACGAAGAAGATATTCTCAGCCGCGCGCGCGTCGCGTTCGGCCCTGTCCGACGTCCGACAATGTCGGATGCGCAACATGGCAGAGCCCGATTTGTCCACATGCCTCGAACGGTTTTCTGATCTGGCACGTTGCATGCTTGGTCATGCGCAAGGCGTCGCGGACTAAGGAGAATCCGTCCCATGATCACCTCACCAAGAAATACTGCCGCAGGTCTCCTGGGTCCATCCAAAGATGAGGCTCGGGTAAGGCTTGGCCCCATGAAGAGCTTATTTATCTGGCTCGGCGCTGCCCGCCGATCCTCCCACGCGGGGAGACGGGGACGCAGCGCCTTCATCAAAATTAGGAACAAATCACTTTGCCTCGAACCTTGCGTGTCGACCAGCCACCACAACCGGAGCCATCGATCGTCCGCCTGGCTGCGCAACGCGTTCATTGCCACCGCGCTGGCCCTGGTGACGACCGCTCCGGCTCTGGCCGCCACCGCCGGCGGCAAGGTGACGGATTTTCTGCTCGACAACGGCATGGAAGTGGTCGTCATCCCCGATCACCGCGCGCCGATCGTCACTCATATGGTCTGGTACAAGATCGGCAGCGCCGACGAGCCCCCCGGCAAATCAGGCCTTGCCCATTTCCTCAAGCATCTGATGTTCAAGGCGACGACCAACCATGCCGCCGGCGAGTTCGACCGAGCCGTCTCAGCCATCGGCGGCTACAATAACGCCTTCACCGCCTATGACTACACCACCTTCCTCGAGACGGTGGCGCCCTCGGCGTTGGGTGAGATGATGGGCTTCGAGGCCGATCGCATGTTCAACCTCATCCTCAACGAGGATGATATCAAGACCGAGCGCGACGTGATCCTGGAGGAGCGCCGTTGGCGCAGAGAGACGAACCCGCATGCTCTGCTGGACGAAGAGGTCAACGCGACGTTGCGGCAGAACCAGCCCTACCGCATTCCGGTCATCGGCTGGATGCACGAGATGGAGAAGCTGAACGGCACCGACGCATTCACCATCTACAACAAATACTACCGACCGAACAACGCCGTCCTGGTGGTAGCCGGCGACGTAGAGCCTGAGACGGTGAAGGCGCTGGCCGAGAAGACCTATGGCAAGGTTGTGCGCGGGCCGGACCTGCCCCCGCGCAACCGCCCGGTCGAGCCGGAGCAGAACACCAGGCGCACAGTGACGATGACCGATGCGCGCGTTTCGGTGCCGAGCTTTTCCACTCAATGGGTGGTGCCGTCCTATCATACGGCAGAGCCCGGCGAGGCCGAGGCGCTCGACCTGCTGGCCGAGATCCTCGGCGGCGGTAACCGCAGCCGGCTATATCAGGAGCTTGTCGTCAAGCAAGGCATAGCCTCGGCGGCCGGCGCCTCCTTCCAAGGCACCATGCTAGACGACACCAATTTCACTATCTCCGGCTCGCCGCGCGGCGATGCAAAGCTCGTCGATCTCGAAGCGGCGGCCGTTGCCGAAGTCGCCCGGATCGCCAAGGATGGCGTCACCAGCGACGAGCTGGACAAGGCCAAAGACCGCTATATCCGCTCGGTGATTTTTGCGCATGACGAGCTGGACCACATCGCCAACATTTATGGCAAGACGCTCACCACCGGTGGCAATGTGAAGGACGTGCTCGAGAGGCCGGACCGCGTCCGCAAGGTCACCATCGACGAGGTCAAGGCCGTCGCCGCGCGTTATCTGGTGCTCGACCATTCGACCACAGGCTATCTTTTGCCGCAGCAACAGGCGGGGAATTGATCATGAGCTCCATCCCCATGCAAATGCGCCGGCCGGTCTTCCCTCGGCGCGCCTTCGCCACCCTGTTCCTCTCCATCCTCTTTCTCATCTTGCGGGCGCTCGCCCGCTAAACGGGATCTGTTTAAAGCCGCGAGGATCGGTTTTCGCGGGCCTTGCCAGGCATTTGCCGGTTCAGGCGTCATTATTGGGGTGCGCTCCTCCTCAGGCCAGCCTCTCTTCGAGTCGATAGAGTCGCCGATTCGTGGTCCGCAGATTGTAGGCGCAGGCCACCAGCATCCACTCCGCGCGGCTGGCGAAGCCGATGTCCGTTGTTCAATCGTTCGACTAGTAGAACCGCGAGGCATCTTCTAGCGTATTCAGGTATTCTCCCTTTCCAGTTGGGTACCGTGGTCTACCAGCTCTCTGGCCGAGGCCCTATAAGGAACCCGGACCTCGCGGAGTACACACCGCACCTGCTATATATACCTGCTGCGTTGAGGAGGAATCCGGTATTGCCCTTGTGCCTGCCGATGATCCCTCACCTGAGATCCCCTGACCTGTTTGGACCCATTGATCGCCTGCCGGCACTTGGCACGCGGACTAGCGAGCGGACATTCGAGGTCCTCAACCCGTCGACTGGCGAAGTGCTGGCAGAACTACCCGACATGGGTGTCGAGGAGACATGCGCTGCGATCGACAAGGCCTATGTCGCTCAGCCTGGATGGGCAGGGTTGACCGCACGTGAGCGCAGCGACGTTCTATGGCGATGGCATCAGTTGATCATCGACCACGCCGACGATCTCGCCGAGATTCTCACCGCGGAGATGGGCAAGCCGCTTGCCGAAGCCAAGTCGGAGATATCGCATGCTGCGGCGTATCTGCAATGGTACGCCGAGGAGGCCAATCGCGTCTATGGCGAGACGATCTCCGCACCATCGATGGACCGCCGAATGCTGGTAATCAAGCAGCCCATCGGAGTTGTTGGCACGATAACGCCATGGAATTTCCCGGCCTCGATGGTGGCGCGCAAAATCTCGCCAGCCTTGGCGGCGGGCTGCACGATCGTCCTCAAGCCCGCTGAACAGACGCCGCTCGTGGCGGGAGCAATGTTCGCCCTCGCCCATCAGGCTGGCTTTCCCGAAGGCGTCGTCAACCTAATCTATGCGTCCGAAGGTGACGCGGTCGGCCGCGAACTTTGTACCAATCCCAAGGTCCGCAAGATCAGCTTCACCGGGTCGACTGAGATCGGGCGCCTTCTCATGCGCCAGTGCTCGGACCAGATCAAAAAAGTCAGCCTTGAGCTCGGCGGCAATGCACCTTTCATCGTCTTCGATGATGCCGATATCGATGCCGCGGTTGACGGTGCGATCCAGGCGAAGTTCCGCAATGCCGGCCAGACCTGCGTTTCGGCGAACCGCCTTTACGTCCAGTCGGGCGTTCACGACGAGTTCGTCGAGAAATTCGTGCAACGGGCTCGCCAACTTCAAGTTGGTGACGGCTTCGCTCCCGGAGTGGACATCGGACCGCTCATCGACAAGCACGCTTTGGCCAAGATCGAATCCCATATTGCCGATGCCGTCGCCAAAGGCGGCGCAATTCGATGCGGGGGCAAACGCATCGGCACGAATGGCACGTTTTTCCAACCGACAGTCCTGACCGGTGTCTCCAGCGAGATGACCGTCGCGCAAGAGGAGACATTCGGGCCGCTGGCACCGATCATTCGCTTCAAAGATGCGGATCAGGTCGTGCGTGAGGCCAACGACACGATCTACGGCCTCGCGGCCTACTTTTATGCCTCCAACCTGAAGCGTGTCTGGCGTGTGGCCGAGGCCTTGGAATATGGAATGGTCGGGGTAAATACCGGCCGGATGTCTTCAGAAGCGGCGCCGTTCGGTGGGATAAAACAGTCCGGCATCGGGCGGGAGGGATCCCGCCATGGCCTCGAGGACTACCTGGAAATGAAATATCTCTGCATGGGCGGCATCTGAATTTTCGGCTTGCAGGGTTCACAGACCGGGTAACCTAGCGAGCGATCTCCAAATATGTGAATTGTAGGATCGCTCCTCGATTGGGAACTGAGGGGCGGCTCCGTACCCGAGCAAACACGCAATCCTGAAGGAGCACCCCTGGCTGGACTTATCTCTCGACGAGACAAGCGTCTGCATTGTCGGCGAAGACGGCGTGCATGTGACGGAGGATACGCTTGCGAGGGATTTGGCGGCCCTCGCCGACTATCTTCAGGCGACGGGCTGTCTTTGCGCGGGTCTGGTTGGAAGCTTGTGCACCATCGCGATCGTGAACGCTGGTTGTGCGCAATATTCGGTTTCTGGGGCAGAATTTTGAACCTGCTACCTTTCGATTGTCAGTAGCTCAGTTGTTCTTCGGCCGACTGCCGCGCCAGTACAGGCTCGGACAGAATCGAAGATACCATCAGGCAGGCATTCGCATTCGACATTTCCGGTGATCGGCGCACGATCCAGGGCGCGCCAGGTTGACCAAGCGCCTCGAACCGCATGACAGTCTTGACCGGCTGGAGGACGGAAAATCCCGCGATGCCGAAGAGGTTGGTCAGCGCAGTCGACCCCACATGGCATTTGCGGCACGAAACAGCAAGGGCTGGGAAGCGATCGGCCGAGCGGTCCTCGAAGGCGGGCCAGGGTGTCGACGATGCGTTGGTTCAGGTCCGCCAATCTGGCCTCTACCGTCTGATAGCGGCTTCGGTCGCCAGTGACAGCGAGTAAAGATATTTGGCATCATCGGCTTTGATTGCCGCGCAGGTCTGGTCGAGATTGGGATAGCTCACTGGTGCACCTTTGGGCTCATAGTGCTTCCTCGTCATCGAGATGAGGATTGCCGGATTTGGCGTAGAACACCAACACGGGTCCGAGATCAAAGCGCGTCCCGGGCGCAAGGCGCTGGACGGACCGGGGCCATGTTTCGGTTGAGACGCCATCGATGCCTCGCGCCAGCGTTCTGGCGAATCGGGGCATCAGCGGAGCGAGTGTCGGTGCCAGGATCGCAGCGGCCGTCGTCTGAAGGGCTAGCGAAGTCCGATTGCGGGCGGGATAGAAACGTCGCGCCGCCGCATAGTCTTGCGCCCGACGGTAGATCACGCAATCGCGCACGAAATCGCAGACCTGAGCGGCCGCGCGCCGGACCGAGAAGCCTTCGTCCGAATAGGCGCGTTCCATCGCCGCGCGATAGATATCTATCCGAGCAAAGAAGGCGCGGTCGGCCGGGCTCCAGTCGCCTGCATCGGGTACACGGCCGCCAAAATCCTGCTTGATTTCCTGGTTCAACGCATCGAGCCAGTTCAGCCAGATCCCTTGGAACACCTCGTTCTCGGTGCGGCGCAGCGCGTCCAGCGTGAAATCCGTGCGCTCACCTTCCGGGCGTGTCAGGCCCAAATGGAGGCGCACGACGTCGACTGTCTTTGGGCTCAGAACCTCCTTGCCCCAGACCGCATGGCGGCAGCTGGTTGAGAACTTCTTGCCGTCGAGCAGGTAGAACTCGTTGACGTGATAGTGGATGCGTGGCGTCCAGTGGGAGAAGACCTCGGCGTAAAGAGCGGGGTAGAGTAGCGCGTGGTAGAACGAATTGTCGAAGCCGAAGAAATGGACAATCTGCCAGTCGTTGCCGGGAATCTCCGCCTTCCAGTCGCGACCCAGCAAGCGGCCGAGCGCCTGGATGTTGTAAAGAAAACCGAAGGCCATTTCCGGCCAGACCCAGATCACCTGCCCCGGGAACCCTTCGGCCGGCAGGCCCCAGTCCGAGGGGTGGGTAATGGGCACTGAAAAGTTGCCGCGTCGGCGTAGGCGCGCGAAGAGATCTAAGATCCGTAGCGGGACGCCCGACGCCCTTAGATGCCGGTCGATATTGTCGTAGCATCGGTCCAAGGCAAGTTCCGGGCGGCGGACGGAGCCGACCAGCGGCGCCTCGGCAGACTGCCGTGACCGGGCTGCACCCAAGTCGTGGCAAAGGTTTGGGGCGCCGCATTCCTCGCAAATGTTGCCACCGGCGGAGCCGCCGCAATCGGGGCAGAGGCCGCTAACATCCGGTTCGTAAAGATAGTGGCCTGTCACAGCATCGAAAAGCGCAGGGCTCTGGCGCAGATCTACCGCCGTGCTGCTCAGAAGACTGCGGAAACACGCGGCTTGAAACTCGCCGTAACCGTCATCGTCCATTGTGGGTTGGAAGCTGTCGACGTCACAATCGAGAAGTGCAAGCGTGGCGCAAATCTCGTCGGCGTAGTAGCGCGCCACGTTTGCAGGCGTCGATTGATCGGCATCGGCGCGTATCGTGACGTAGCTCTGGTAATCGTCGCTTCCAGTGAGGTGATATGCGTCGACTCCTTTCATGCGCAGGAAACGAGTATAGACGTCGGCGCCGAAATAGGGGCCAGAAAGATGTCCCAGATGCAGATCGCCATTTGGCGTTGGCGGCGTGGAGAAGACGAAGATCGGCCCGCGTGGAGCCGTGGTCTTTGCAGCAGCATCAAGGGCGGCCTCGCCGTCTCGCCAGTAGACATCGACGAAATTTAGGTCTTCGTCCCCATCGTTGCGCAGCACATGCGCTTCAAAAGGGTGGAACAGAACGACATCGCCCGCCTCGACCGAGATTTCCCCAAGGTCGGTCCTGACCTTGCCCGATCCTGACAGGATCACGAAGGCCTCGATTTCGTCGTGCCGATGGGGCTCGGATGTAGCGCCCGGTACCACCCTACCGAACGAAAAACCCGTACCGACGCTTCCCGTTCCAAGCGTGGCCATGTCGATACCGAACGCCCGCGACAGCTCCGTTCGAGAAAACGTGTATTTGCGCATGACAACGAACCTAAGCTGTTGAAGCCGTGGGATCTTCGGCTGCCAACGCAACAGCCTCTTGTGCAAGTTGCGCAGAGAAGCGGCAGCCCAACCCGTTGGCGGCCTCGGCCAGAATAATGCGGCTCTGGGCCGCCTGGCGGGCGACGAGGGGGGCGCCAGTCGGGCTGTAGGCGTCATAGAAGACCGCCCTGCGACCACCTCCACAATCCACGTGCCGAAGCGTCGTAACGGGCTGCGGTCGATGCTCCGCGAGCCCGCAAATCAGAACGCCATACTCTCCGCGCATTTTTGAGCGGTCGATCAGTTTCGTGTGCATGCCTCCGCCTGGCTGCGTGAGCTCAATCGCGATAGAAAATGCCATTTGGGGGCTTGAGTTTGTCGAGATCGGCCACTTTGCCCTCGGGCGGGTTAAGGCCGCGCTTAAGCACGTTATATTCAGCGCGGGTCGGTCCACCGGTTGAAGCACGCTGGAACACCAAGTAGAGTGTCCGCCGCGAACGATTGCTTTTGTTCGGTCGTGAGTAGTGCGGTGCGTAATCGTCGAAGATGAAGATGTCGCCAGCCTTCCATACTATGGGTTCCCAGGAGAACATTTCGGCGACGTGAGGATCGATCACCCCACCGGCATCCATGGGAAACGCCCCCTTCTTGTGGTTGCCGGGGCTGAAGAAAAGCCCGCCGTTTTCCGGGTCGGAGTCGTCGATGCCTATGGCAACCACCGCATGGACCATCCGGTCGGGGAGTTTGTGTGGAATGTGATAAATGTCCTGATGCGGGAGATAGCCGCCGCTGTCGGGGTAGTGGAAAATCAGCAACTCCTTGAGCCTGCGCGAATCTTCGCCAAGCAAATCCTCGACCGCTGACTTTATGCGCTGATCTTCTAAGAGCAAACGACGCAATGGATCATGGAAGTCGAGAAAATTCTCGATCTTGGAGATGATCTTTCGATTGTCCGTCGTCTTCTCGAACCACATGAGCCATTTATCATCGCTGACATCCCAGCGTGACATATCTTCGACAAAAGTAGAGATATCTTCCTGAGCCGCTGGAGAGAAGAACCTTTCGAGCCTGACGTATCCGTCTTTCTGCCACTTTTCTCTTTGTGCATCAGTCAACATGCGAAAAGCCTCCTGTTGGAAAGACTGGTTGGTCGGACATCCCAATTAGGGCAGTCGGGCGCTAGTCAAGTTGCGGGTCCACGGAGACGGACTCACGTCATGTGGGACGGCGATGCTAAGTGCGTTCCGCTCCGGCGGATATTGTCCGCAGAAGCTCGGCGCGAGACTGCCTATGTCAGGCTCAGCCGGGTCCAGGGGTTCCGTAAACTGGGCCGGATCAATCGCTTCACCCGGTCCAGCCACGACACGCATCGCTAAAGGCCGGCACCATCCGCTGACCGCCGACCCAGCCATGGCCGCCAAGACCACGGCGCTCTTTCGAGTGAGCGACCTGGTACGGTCTTGACGACCGTAGGGGAAATGCACGCCCCCAGAATAATGCGATGCGCCGCTTGGTCCAAAGGCTTGTTCGGTCACGATGATTTCGGAGAAGCCTCCGGCCTTCGCCGCAGCGGAGGCGGACATCATTCCTAGGATGCCACCGCCGATGACCAAAAGTCTATGAGTCATATCCCGCTGCCCATTTCTTCGGCTGCGGGGGCGGGCCAGCTCTCGATCGAGGTATGGCTGATGAAGCCAGGATGCTCGGGGTTCGCGCATGGCGCGCGCCCAAGAAGGCTATCGAGGATGCGGCGCGCGCGCCAGGCCAGCAGGCTTAGGTTCGGATCGGCCAGGCCGCGCTGCCCGAGGCTCGCGTTTTGTACGAAGATGCGTCTGTCACGCGGTCCGTCCCAGCTCACCGAAAAATCCTCGCGAATAGCTAATTCATTGTCGATATGCTCCAGCCGGTGCGCGATGGGTTCCAAGAAGTCTGGCACCGCGTTCTCGTAACCGGTGGCCAGGATGACGATGTCAGCCATGACTTCTTCGACCTCGTCCATGCCGTGCTGCAGGGTCAGCCTGTGACCCGCGCCGGCGTTGATGCAGTGCGAGACGGTGCAGCCCGGCCGCAGTGTGATGTCGCATCGGTTTGGCTCGAAAAATGCGTGGCGGTACAGCGCCTGATAGATCGCGCGCAACGTGCTTTCCGAAATGCCGTCCGAGGCAAGCACGAAACGCCGCAGGAGCAGCTTACGCTGCGACTCGCTCATCGCCGCGAAACGATCCGAAAAGCAGGGCATGAACAACTCGTTTGTGAACGGGCTGTTGTCCAGAGGCAGATAGTTCTCGCGCTGCGAGACCCAAGTGATCGAGGCAGGCCGCCGTTCTTTCGGCAGGCCGACAAGATGCAACATCACCTCGGCTCCCGACTGGCCTCCGCCGACCACGCAGACATGCTTTCTCCGCACCTCAGGGTGGATGTGCAGTAAAACAGATGAGTGGAACAGGTTGCGTCCGGTCCAGCCCTGAAACTGAGGCGGAATTTGCGCCTGCTTGCCAATGCTGACCACGACGTCTCTGGCGCCGAGAACCGCCTTATCCGTCCGGACCCGAAACTCGCCGTCAAAGCGGATTTCGCGCACCGTCTCGCCGCCACGCACAAGTGGGTTCCTATGGAACACCCAGTTCAGGTATTGCTCGAACTCAACTCTGAGCACGGCTTCGAACTGTGCGTTCAGGAAGTGATACAGACGCCCGTTCTCGTGCAGGAAGTTTACGAAAGTGTAGGCTGATCGGGGATTCACTAGCGTGACCAGATCCTTGAAGTGGCTGACCTGGAGCTCCGAGGAATCGAAAGCGATGCCTGGATGCCAGCGGAAGTCGACTTGCCGATCCAGGAACACTGCCCCTTGCCCAACTTGCTCGTGTATCTGACACGCAAGGCTCAAATTGGACGGCCCAGCACCGACCCCAACGCAAGATAACTCCACTTGCTTTCCTCCTATAGAGTCTTCCCACCAGGCGGGTTGCTCGCGGCGAATATCGGCCACAGCGATTGGGCTCCCTCGCGAGCGTTTTCGAGCCCCGGTGCCGAAGATTTGCGAGAATTTGTCCAGCGCGTTCGGGTAGTCGAATGTAGACCCGAGCATTCCAGCGCGGTGACAATCGACGGGTCATGCCGGCGACGTGGGGCAACGACGTATGTCCTTTCCGCCCGTCTCGATGCCCGCGTCGCCATCACGCGAGACGCTTCCAAGCCCATTCAGGTGTTTGAAGCCGGCGCAATCGCCCGCCTCAACCATGGCGCGCCGGCCTTTCGGCGGCTTGATGGCAGGCGAGAGCGCGGTTTTCACTGCGGCGACGGCATTGTCGGTGCGCATGATCATGGAGGACGTCTCGCTGATGCGTTCGCAGAACCCCATGCATGGGCCGTGCCAGAGAAGGAAATTTTATTAAACAATGGGTTGGCGGATTTGCGATCCTGTCCGAAATCCGACATTGAGGGGGGACGCCTCACGGCGGCGCTCGATTTGCACGTCGATGCCGCCTTGTTCCGAATAGCTAATCGGGCACCTTCTGCACCAAAAATACTTCTCTTATGGAGACCAGCACGAAGTCTTCATGAACGGACAGTGCAGAACCGTGTGTCTCTGCCGGACAGATCGCGATATGCCTTGTCCATCGAGGTCGGCAGTTGCAAGAGCTACCAGACCCTTCGCCCTATAGTGCCGTTGCACTGGCTCGATCCCGACATCCTCGGAGGCCGCGATCATGAAGGGTGACGCAATCTCATGTCCGCCGCGAGGCCTCTCTCATGGGGAAGCAATTCTCTATGTTGGTGTCGGATCGATGCTCTTGATCAGATGGTTGCGAATGGGCGCATGCCCAGACCTAAGCGCATCAATGATTGCGCGATATGGGACCTTCACCAACTGGATTGTCGAATCTCTGTAAAGATGGCCGGAAGACAACTGCGTTATGACCACTCTGCCGGTTCCAAAAGCAGGTGCGCCATTCGGTCCCTGCGACTCAATCCAGGCGGAGGGATGAGGCCGCAAAGCAGTCTTTTTGCGCGCCCACCGGTGGGCCAGGATGAAGAGCAGTTATTCGATAATCGCCGCCGCGGAGTCCTCAGGCTGTGCCGCGCCCGACACCGGCGACGTAATGGTCGTCGATCGCCCCGTCGCCGATATCGGTCCGAAGCTCGGCCAGTTTCGCGGTGAGCTTCACTGCTTATTCCGCAGTGCCCACCGAGCTCGCACAGGAGGTTCTATCAGGCGGTCACGGCTGCATTCGTTGTCGGATCTTCGACGATGTCGGACATGAGACACAGCGCCATCAGGGTGATCGCATTGTTCTGGAATGATTTTCTCATTTGGCACGACACCTGCAGCGCAGTCCGCAAAACGCGCTGCGGCACGGAAAGAGGAGAAATCATCCCATGATCATGCGCGCCGAACCTGCGGTCGCAGCCGCGAAGCAAACTGGGCATGAGCGCTCCGCCAATATCAAGCAATTCGAGCAAGATTTTTCGTAATTCAGTCCACATTTCTGAAGAGCAAGGAGAGAATATCATGGCGAGAAACCAAATGCGCGCGGCGCGGGGAGTAATAGCGGCCGTTGTCCTCATTGTGATAGGACAGCAGGCCGTCGCGGCGGACCTTGCGCAAGCGGGGAGCGTCCCGCAGGCGGGAGCCTCGGTCACGGAAGCGCCAAGCCCTTGGCAGATCCGCCTGCGTGCGTTGGGGGTCGTCACTGAGGATTCGGGCTACGTCAATGCAGTGCCCGGCTCCGATCTTTCGTATTCGAACACCGTGACGCCGGAACTCGATATCTCCTATTTCTTCACGGACAACATCGCCGCCGAGCTCATACTCGGCACCACCTACGCGAATATCGAGGGCCAAGGAGCGATCGGCGCGCTGGGCAATGTCGGCAAGGTTTGGCTGCTGCCACCCACGCTCACGTTGCAGTATCATTTTACCGATTTCGGCGCATTCAAGCCGTATGTCGGCGCCGGCGTGAACTACACGATCTTTTATAACCAGGACGTCGGCAGTGCAGATGCTCTCCATGTTAAGAACACGTTCGGCACCGCGCTGCAGGTCGGGTTCGACTACATGGTGGATCAGCACTGGGGCGTCAACCTCGACGTGAAGAAGGTTTTCCTCAAGCCAGACTTCGACGTCACGGTCGACGGCGCGAAGCTGACGGGGAAGGCGGAGCTCGATCCCTGGTTGATAGGCGCAGGTGTCACCTACCGCTTCTGATAACGAAAGCGAAGGCACCTGCTGATAGCCGATCGAAATGAAGGGCGCCTTGTGCGCCCTTTTTCCGTCGGCCCTGAACGGGCGACAACTGAAGAAGCGGTTGTCGAGGGGCGGCCGCCCTCCTCCAGCGAACCAAGAAGGGTACCTCGTGGTCAATGCGGGCTCGACGAACGCCTGAAATGGAGGTGCTTAGATGCGCTTCGGACCAGGATGGCTATTGGGTATTGTTGATGGAATGCCAAAGTTAGGGTCTTTGCCCAGCATCAGTCTCCCGGACGTCATGTCAGAGCTATGCGCCTGCGTAAGGCGAGCACGGAGCTCCCTCGACGCCGACAAGATGCCTTGTTCAGCCATGCTGCGACAGCTGCTGTTCTTTTGCTGCAGGAGCGGTGGATGGCGCCCGGAGCATTCCTCGGCAGGCCAAGGCCTGCCTTTGCCCTGCCCCATGGCTTGACCCATGGCACGGTGCCGCGCTCCAGTTCGGCAATGATGCGGTCGGTGATCTTTCGGCAATGATGCGGTCGGTGATCTCCTGATAAAGGCTGGCGCCCGGGCGCCCGCCTTTGCCTGCGCCAGCCTCTCCGCTGGTGGTACGCTTGCTGTTTGCATGCATCGTTTCATCCTCCGCTCACCAATAGCCGCGCCACCGGGCAAGGCCAACCGACAAACCGCGCCGCCCGCAAGGGCGGCGGCCGTCTCAGCCCGAAGGGCTGCCCACGCCAAGGGGCGAAGCCGAATGGCCGAGACCGCCTGAGCTTGCCGAAGAAAAGCGGGCTCGGTTCACGAGCACCTGGTGCGCGTCGTCAGGCGCGCGGGCGCTCCTGTCAGCAGCATGAATGCCTGGAAACCTTCTGGTCGAGTCTCATCAACCGCGATTTCGTCCCTGCTTCCAGATCTATTCAGAATGAGGGTTGAGTAAATCGGGCGGCTCGATTCCGAGCACTCTGGCGAGCTTTGCCACCATATCAATGCTGGCGGCATAGACCGGCGCTCAAGTGCGCTGACATATGTTCGGTCGACGCCAGCCTCATGCGCCAGCGCTCCCTGCGACAATTTCTTTTTTGGCGCTGCCTACGCAGATTGCGGGCAAAGACCTCTCGGATTTCCATGCACGAGAAGCACCTCTTGTCGAGGATTTCACCACGGAGGATTCTCTACAAAAATCAGAGACAACAAAGGGGAGCGGCTGCACGGCATCACTTTAGCGAGGGCAAATCCCGCTGATCCAAGAACTCAAGGACGTAAATCGTGAACTTTGACACCCAAACAAAGCGCAACGCCATCTACAGGTCACGAGAGCGACGCATTTGTGCCAGAAGCTCGCAAGGATCGATTTTGAGAGCCTCGGTTACGTCGAGAAACTCAATTACGTCCAGCCCACGTTCACCACCCTCATACTTGGCGACGAACGACTGCGGGCGGCTTAGCATTTCAGCAACCTGGCTCTGGGTGAATCCGATATTTTTGCGCGCCGCTATCAACCTTTTCAGCAGCCAGCGCTGGCGAGGTGATCGAAGGGATTTCGGCATCAGACGAACCGGCCAGAAAGAACTGGCTCACCGACTAATCCCAGTTTCGGATTATCCCAGTTTAGGATATTGTCCAGTCAAAGGCGGACGCGGGATAATTCATAGCGAGATATGAGATGGAAGACAGATTGCTCCAACCTGCCGTTGCCGACGAGGTCCCCTGGGCGGAGAGCCTGACCGCTTATGACAATGAGCACTTCAGGATCTATCTGAGACTCATAGACGCATGCGCCGGGAATGCCAGCGAAGAAGAGATGGCGCAGGCGATATTGGGCATCGATCCAGTGCAAGAGCCGGCTCGCGCCCAAAAGGCGGTTCGCAGCCATCTCGCGCGCGCCCACTGGCTGGTGATCGCGGGGTACAAAGAGCTGTTCTCTGGCCAAGAGGCCTGATAGTGACGATCACTATAGAAGAAACCGCTTATACCCACCGTTCATAAGCGAGCGCCCGCGTCTGACTGCACGGCGGACGCTGTCGCGAAGATGGTCACCGGGGTCGGCCCAGTCCTGCTCGACGCGGGTTCTACCGAAGAGGGCGAGGCCGATCTCGCGGTGTGGCGCGCCAGCGATGGAGCCATCGAGCGCACGCAAGACTCGGCGCAACCGCGTGCGACGGGGTTCGGTTGGAAAGAATCCCGATTGCAGCCTTCCGGTCGAACGGAGGCCGTTCAGACATTCCATCCCGTTCAGGCGTTGCTTGAGTTCCTCAGGCGGCCAGAAGACGGAGGAAGTCAATCGCACAGGTTCGAGGAGGCTGACGCCTGAAGCAGCCAACTGCAAGCTCCTGCCATTGTCCTCGACAAGGACGTGCTGATGCCCGTCTCCCGTAACGAGTATGGAGATGCGGCAGGAGCGCGCGGCGAGATCGAGCACGTCGATCCCGCCAGGCCGCGCCGCTCTTTCGGCAGCAAGGGGCAAAACATGCGGACATTGGCGGGGGCACCAGAAGACGCTCGCATCATTTGCTTTCGAGCTTGCAAAACAGAAGGCCCCACCGCGAAAGATCGGCAGTGTTCGACGGCAGGCTGATTATGTCCACGGCCCCGGCGTTCGTACGCTCGGCACGGCGCAGCGCGTTCGCCAGATCGTTCTGGAAGTCCGGATTGCGCCTGAGGAATTCCCAGGCCCAGCCTCGGCTGGTCAGCCGCTCGACATAGCCATAGGCATCATCATCTTGCCAGTCCGGCCACGCAGGGCCAGGTCTTGTTTCGTCCATTGCATTATTTCCAGAAAGGGTTGGATTGCAGGCTCAGGCGATCTTAATGACCGGGGTCCACAGGACCGGGCCCTTGAGCCCGCCATTGCGATGGAGGGCTTCCAAGCTCTCTCTCGAGACGTCGAGATATCCGGCAACGGCGCGTGTGTTGCCAATTGTTTGCGGATCGGACAGCCGTTCGAGTGGCCAGCCGGCGCGACGCAAGATGCGCTCTATGCGCAGATCGGTTACGGTGACGATGCTGGGCAGACCGCGTGACAAACCAAACTCAACCATTCCGGCAAACAGCTCGTAGGTGCCAATTGCGATGCCCGCCTGTTTGGGCGCGGAAGGCGGCAGATCAAGCGCAAAACGGCTGCTTTCCCAAACACGCGGATCTTCCGGCGCTGGACGGTCGGCAAGGAGAGCGAAGAAGCTATCGCGCAGCATCGTCGGTCCTGTAGTCGGCAACAGGCGCACGCAGCCGTCGATGCCTCCGGCGGGCGCACGCAGCAATAGGTAATGGGGACGAAGCGCGTCGAACGGATCGACCTCAAAGCCACCGCTGAACGAAACGTCCCAATCAAGTCGATCCCTGAAAACGCGATACCGCAAGCGATGCATCTGCTCGAGCTCGTCGCTGAACTCAGCGTAACAATCCGGCGTGATCAACTGCATCATGATGGCCTTCTCCCTCGCATGGATAACACCTGCGATTGAAGGCAAAGGCCGGAGTTGATACAACCTGTGTATGTGCCCAGGTTTCGGAGATCAGGTGAAGAGAGATGGCCGGGACAGTGCAAGCCGAACAGCTGCCTGAATAGCCGTCTTCACTCCAAGCTTATCCCTGGCGTTATCCCGATGAAAGGCCGCGGTGCGCCGACTGATCCCAAGGATGCGGCCGATCTCCCACGCCGTCTTGCCGCGAGCCGCCCACTTCAGACATTCCATTTCCCTTCGCGATAGGGCAACGCCAGCCACGGTCCTGCCGTCGGCCAGCTTGCGACAGGCATGAAGATGGAAGAAGACCGCGATGAGCTGCAGCACGCGATCATATCGATCAATCAGGCGAAAGAACGGTGGTCGCCTTTCATCGGAGGCGAAGGTCAGTGCTGCAAAAGTACCGGTGCTGTCATGGATCGGGATCGTGAAGCCGCAGTGAATGCCAAATTGCGTCGCCTCATCCATCAATTGTCGCTGCTGCGTCGATAGTTCGAGATCAGGACCGTGCGCATCCCAGTTGAACGGTTCCTGACCACCACGCGCCTGATGGATAACGGGGTCAATCTTTTCATACCGACTGTGAAGGTAGTGAGATGTCCAGGATTGAGGGTAGGTGGAAATCAGGCGCACCTTGCGGCCCTTGCCAGGCGAAGGGAAAAGATAGGCAAAAGACGGCAAATCGAGCGAAGAGGCAATCTCGCCCAGAGCGTTGCGCAGGTCCGTCGCGTCAGCGCTGTCTGCTATCTGCTCTACAAATCTATGAAAAGCGTCTTGCATAGCTAAACTGCAGTGAGTTCTGGCTCCTCACATAGGAGGCAAGAAGGGCCGGCCAAAGCGCAGCCATTCAGGGTAGAAGGCCCGGCCGGAGACTGAGCTCCGTGCCGGGCCGGTGCGCCTTGGGAGGGCGACATGTGCTTCGACGGCGCTCTTATCGACACCGAGACCTCATTCCAGCGTCATCTGCTAGCAGGTGACAGTTGTCCTCTTGGGTTTGCACTTCATCTGGTCGGGATGTCTGTTTGCGCGCTGTTGGGACTGTCTCCATGGAGCAGCTCAGCCTGACGGTAGATTGCAGTCTGTGGTCTCTGAGAGCGTCACCTCTACAATTCTTGCAGCAGCCCTACGTCCCGTCTTGGACGCGAAGGCGGTACGTACTGTGTGTTTCGGGATTGGCGTCGCATTTCGGCATCGACTCGCAGACCCTCCATGCAAGTAGCCTTAAAAGCCAAGAGCGTGGCTTTGCGCTCGCCAGCTCATCTGCCGGACGTGATATCCCGGTCGATCTGATTGAGAGGCTCATCCGGGACGTTCAGATCATATCGCGCCCTCCGCCTTCAGCGCGCGATAGGTCGTATCGACTGATTTCGCGGTTGCGTCGACGATGATGTCGATCTCTTTTCGGGTAATGATCAGAGGTGGGGCAAAGCCGAGGATATCGCCATGCGGCATGGCGCGGCCTATGACACCATTTTCAAACAGAGCAGCGGCGGCGCGTACGCCGACCTGAAGTCCGGGTTCGAATGGTACCCGCCCCTTCGGATCCCGCATTAGCTCCACGGCGGATAGAATGCCGACGCCGCGAACCTCGCCAACAATGGGATGTCGCTCCAGTTCGGCTTTCATCCGGGCTTGCCAATAGGGTCCAACGTCCCGAACATGTTCTAGGATATTTCTTTCCTTTAGCAGTTTGATATTAGCAAGCGCGGCCGCCGCGCAAAGCGTGTGGCCGGAATATGTCCAGCCATGGCCGAGTGGGCCGTGCTTTTCCGTTCCCTGTTCCAATACTGACCAGACGCGGTCGCCGATAATTGACCCGGAGATGGGCAGGTAGGCTGAACTCAGGCCCTTGGCGATCGTTACGAAATCGGGGCGCATGCCATAGAGGTGGGATCCGAATTTCTCACCGGTCCGCGCGAAGCCGCAGACCACTTCATCGGCGATAAGAAGGATATCGTACTTGTCAAGCACCCCCTGAATCGCAGTCCAGTATCCCTTAGGGGGCGGAACGATGCCGCCGGTTCCAAGTACCGGCTCTCCAATGAAGGCTGCAACGGTCTCTGGGCCTTCAGCGAGGATAAGGGCTTCAAGTTCGTTGGCACAGCGCCTGGAGAACGCCTCCTCATTTTCGCCGTCGCGCGCCTCGCGATAATAGTGTGGCGTCGTCGTATGGCGCACCAAATCCAAAGGCAGGTCGAAGAAATCGTGAAAAAAGGGAAGCCCTGTCAGGCTTCCGGTGACCAGCCCGGACCCGTGATATCCGCGATGCCGCGAGATCATCTTCTTCTTTTCGGGGCGCCCGAGAATGTTGTTGTAGTACCAGACCAACTTGATGTTGGTTTCGTTGGCGTCGGAGCCGGAAAGGCCGAAGTAAACCCGTCGCATGTTCTGTCCGAAATATTCGACCACGGCCTCTGCCAAGAGGGCGACTGGCTCGGTTCCTTGGCTCGCATAGACATGGGCAAACGGCAACTCGTGCGCTTGCCGCGCGATAGCCTCGGCAATCTCCGTGCATCCATATCCCATATTGACGCAATAGAGCCCGCCGAAACCGTCGAGACTTTTCCGACCCTCCGTATCCCAGATGTAGACGCCTTCTGCGCCGGCCATGATCCGGTTTGGCGTCTCGCCGCGGCTGTGCTTGGCCAAGTGTGTAGACGGATGAAAGACGAAGCTTCGGTCCTTCTCCCGCAGCTGCTCAGTCCCCAAATTGCTCAAGCTCATAGTCCCTCTCCTCGGGAGCAGTAGGCAGAAGACACTCACGCAGCCGCCTAGTGAAAACAAGCATACTCGCAAACACCTCTCGAGTTTCGCGGGAATGCACGTCTTTAGCCGACGAATTCACGGAATCGGTGTCGAACGCAGTGAAAAACCAAGGTTTCGGGTCTAGGAGTTAGCCCCTGCCTTGATGCGGACAAAGGGATCGATGCAGGCGCGCCGCCGTGCTCTTTTCGCCGGCGGATGTTTGCGAAAGTATAAAGCCCCAGGGCATCGTATTTCGAGATTGCACCGCCCGAGGGCTGCCATCCCAGATTCCCAGCAGAATCTCCACGACGCATTCTTCGTGTCACACAAGCTGATGCGCACGTCGTGGCAGCACGCATTGGGCTGATCAGGATTACCACCGTACTCTCAAAACCGATCCGCGGCGTAATGGTTATGAAGGCGTTCAGATCGCTGAGTGTCGCGGCAGGGTCCGAATGCTCGAGAAGGCCGCCCGGGGTCTCCTCATCGATTGCGAACGCCCTCATCGCATCACATCGGGTCCACGATCCCAGGACGTTGCTCTAGATTCTTCTTTCGTATGGATCTGGACGGGCCCGCCAAGGCTCGACACCGGTATCCCCACACCAGTAGACTCTTCCGTCTCTAAGCCAGAAATGGCTCATGCACCCTTTGTTTCTCCAGACAGAGGGATGCAAAGTCGGCCTCGCGTCTTGGCTTAGTTCGATACGCCACCTGGGGTTATGCGGCGGATGCATCGGTAACGAAACGACCTCGCCACAGCCACAGGGACACCTAAAGAGCGACCAGTATGGCCGCCCTTTGTGCACGACCGTGATGAACTGTCCTGGCGTGACCCCGTCATTCGGAGGTGTTTTTTCGACCACTTCATTCCGAGCGAAAACTATCCCCGGAAGTCGGTCCTCAAAAGAAGTCCTGTTGGATGCTTTTGGAGTACGTGGACCGAGGATGATTTCCTCCAGCCGCCACACGAGCCTTAGCAGCCAAGACCACATACGAATTAACTCGGCTTACCTAGTGACGGCATATCGAGCCGATAGCCATCCTCAGGCTTGAGCAATAAGCCATTCGGACCGCAGCAAAAGCATTCGGCATTGTCCTTTGACATATTGCTGTGAATTGCCATATGCACGAAGTCGTACCATATATTATCGCGGCTAATGTCGCTAGGAAGCCGTCGGTAGGGGCGCACCAGATCAAACAATGTCGCTACGGCCATATCGGCAGTCGCACTGGTGAATGGACCTACGCCGGGAGCCCGCTCGCCGCCCCCGACTAGATAGAACTCCGTCCGAAGCGTTTCTCGATCCAGCTCCCCGAGTTCCGGATGTTCCTTTAGCGCACTCTCGTAACTGAGCTTTTCCTCGGTGACGACGCCTTGGCACCTCAAGCACGCACCAGATTCGGGAAGAACTGTGCTAACCCGGCCTCTATGGTCACGCAGATAAGGCTGATGCTCCTGGTCGAAATCAATCTTGCCGGTGAGTCCGCAGTCGATAAGGCCTTGGCAATAGTAGTACACTGCCTGATTGAGGACCTCTCTTCCAGCAACATCGTCAGTACAGCCGAACACTAGGTCAGCGCTGGAGATTGCATCTATCGCTTCTGGAGACTCGTTCACATATGCCGGGATGGCAGCGACAGCTACCGATAGACCTAGGTCTCGTATGTATCGGGCCAACGTGGCTGCTTTACTCTCGCCGATATCATAACTGCGATATCCGCGGACGCGATTGAGATTGCTCTCTTCGAGCAAATCCCCATCGATAATGATGAGTTCGCCAACGCCGGCGCGGGCGGCGAGTGTGGCGACCGACGATCCCGTTCCACCACCTCCGACGATTGCGATGCGCAACGATCTGAGCTTCTCGTTGAAAGGCTTGCCAAAGGCAGCTTCCTGGCGCCGCAGCACTTCCGATGAAGTGGCATCATCTGCCTTGCCGAGATGAACTGCCAAGTCAGTCCCGAGCACACAGACATGCCGGACATCAGTCACGCCGTCAGGGGTCGCACCCGACCGAACTCTCGCACGCCACTGCCCGTCAGCCAAAACCATCGCAACAAGTGACACATCACGGCCGTTGCAGCCAGCGTATCCCCTCAGAATGCTTTGTTCGTTCAGATCATCCTTCGTGGAGAAGTCCAAAACGCCTCTTGGATGACTGTGGGCGAACCCCAACTCGATTCGCTCCCGCTCGCAACGAACGTAGACATCCTGAAACCTGCGCAGATTAATGCGCAAGTGAACCGGGGAGCTCTCTAGTATCCAGTCACCATCCATCTCAATCACGTCAACCGCCACAAAACGCGTTGACTGCGACAGTCCCGCTACGGCCCTTTCCATTTTGCGGAAGAGAACCAGCGCGCCGCGCTCGTGACCGTCAGGGTGCCCCGTCAACAAACTCTTGAGCCTGCTGTCGAGAGAACCGGTAATAGCAATGCGAGGTCCGTTCATGAACGCCTCGCGTCAGGGTATCTAAACGCCCACGAAATCCGATCCATAATCGTTTGGACGTTGTCGACTTTTGCTTTCCAAGGATTGCCATTCCAGTGCCTAGACCAGCGGCAAAACACCACGCCTGCGTGAGTACGTGAATCCTCATTGGGACTAGGCCCGCCAGTGTTTGGTATCAACCCACCGTCAGCCCTATGCAATCGCGGGTGGACCCAGAACATGTCGCCCCCCGAGATATTGTAGTTCTGCGGAATGACATACAATATATCGACCGCATCCGCGGGCTTTTCATCTGCCACATAAACGCCTTTCGGCAGCGGAAAGTTTTTGAATATAAGAAACCGGGCACCCTCTTGTTCCTCAAAATTGAGACCGGCTTTTTTAAGAATCTCGTAGTCAGAATCGAACAACAGTGGCATTATGCATTTCCGGCTTCGGAGCTTGCATCCTGGGCGTAAAACTTTTCGATCCCCGGCTGTCGCAGGTCGATTGAGTCATCCGCCCCAACCAGCCGACCGGGATGGCCTGCTACTTTCATATACAAGTCCATGCTATCTGGTATGCCAGGACCAAGGCCTCGCACTTCGGCGCCGGTTATGAACTGACTGCTCCATTCGTAACTCTCGTTTTCGATTTTGAATTTGTACTTTTCGTGCGCAGCCATAAGCTTTCATCCTTCTTTCGCAGTTTCTCGGTTGCCGGATTGCTCAAGCGCATCGTTGCTTTCCGCACGATAAATTGACGGAGCACACCCGGCCGACCCGGCTCTTTATACCGGAAATGCCTCTCAGATTTCGCGGCAATGTACGTCTTTGGCCAATAGATTCTCGGAATTGGCGCCGATCACCGTGGAATCAGCGCTTCAGGCGTTTATCTTTGTTTTAGGGAGGACAAAGGAATTGGTGAATTGGATTTCACTGGTTTCGTGACGACAAGGCTGTAGTATTGCTCGATCCCCAAACCGGCCTGTAGCAGTCCCTCCATGAAATCTTGATACGCAGCCATCGAAGGCGATGAAACGCGCATCAGATAGTCGATCCGCCCCCCGATAGCCCAGCAGTCGAGGATTTCCGGAATCTCTTGGATCGCGGTCTCGAAGTGTCGTTGATCCTCGAGACGATGGCGGTCCAAAACCACCTCCACCATTACAGAGATGATGCCCCCGATGAGGGCTGGACTGAGGCGCGCGTAGAACCCCTCAATGACCCCTGCGGCTTCGAGCACACGGAGCCGCTCCGAACAGGCTGAAGCTGAAAGGTGAATACGCTTTGCGAGCTCGCTTTTCGAAATCCGACCATCTGATTGGATTTCCGAGAGAATCCTCAGATCCCAAGCGTCTAGTTGCACGGGGCCGGATTTCGACTTCATGATCTTGCTCTCAAACGGTGGTCGAAAAGGGCAATTGGTGCCCAGCAATGTTATCATCAATTGAAGCGAGCGAATGTAGTGGACATATCTGTCTTCGGCCCGAAACGCGTCCGTGTGAGGTTGTCGAATGTCAGGTGACCAAGCAGAAGGGATGCAGAACAGTTGGGCTTTGCCTTCCCCTGCCCCGGTCCGGTGCTTGACCTGATTGGCAAGCTAGACAGCACCGAGCATTGATCGCATGGCCGGCAGGTCGATGCAGTCTTTACACTGAGCGTTTGGCATCGAGAGCGACTTGAAAGCCTTTCTTGTCTGGCTCGCCGAGGAGCAGAACCACAAATGGCCGCTGGTGTTACCGATACGGCCTATAATCCGAGACGGGACTCTGGTCGGATCGCGCAGCCGGCGGACTCAAACGCCGATGCTGCGTGCGATGCTATCGGCCGCCATGCGCTTTCGCCACTCGAGAGGCCCGGAATTGTGAATGGAGTTTCCCTCAACATCGACAGCCATGATGACCGGCAAGTCCTGCACCTCGAATTCATAGATGGCTTCCATGCCCAGGTCTTCAAAGGCAACGAGCCGCGCCGCCTTGATCGATTTTGAAATCAGGTACGCAGCGCCACCCACTGCGATGAGATAGGGCGTTCTGTGACTGACAATCGACTCGATGGCCGCCGGGCCCCTCTCCGCTTTGCCGACCATCGCGTATAGCCCAGTCTCGGCGAGTATCTTTTCAGTAAAAACGTCCATACGGCTGGAGGTTGTCGGGCCAGCCGGCCCGACGACCTCATCTCTTACCGCGCGGACCGGTCCGACGTAGTAGATTACGCGTCCCCGCAGATCGACCGGGAGCGGCTTGCCGGCATCGATCAGATCGATCATTCGCTGGTGGGCGGCGTCACGGCCCGTCAGCATCTTTCCGGACAGAAGAAGGGTTTCTCCGCAGCGCCAGGATGCCGTGTCTTCCTTCGTGAGCGCATCGAGATTTATCCGCCGGACGTCGGTTGTTTGCAAATCCTCATGACCGATCTGGGGCCATTCGGAAAAGTCAGGTGGCTCGAGCTGGATGGGTCCCGAGCCGTTCAAGGTGAACTTCAGGTGTCGGTTGGCCGCACATTGCGGAATGAGCGCGACGGGCTTCGACGCGGCATGTGTAGGATAGGTAGCAACCTTCACGTCCACGACCGTGGTCAGGCCGCCTAGGCCCTGAGCACCGATGCCTAGCGCATTAATTCTTTCGTAAAGCTCGATCCGCAGCGCCTCCTCCGCGTTTGACGCCCCCCTGGCGATCAGTTCCGACATATCGATGGGCTCGTTCATGGCCTCCTTCGCCAGCAGCATCGCCTTTTCAGCGCTGCCACCGATGCCGACCGAGATCAGGCCGGGCGGACACCATCCGCTGCCCAGCGTCGAAACGGTGTCGACTACCCAGTCGGCAACGGACGCACTGGGGTTCAGGGTGGTGAAACGTGCCTTGTTTTCCGATCCGCCCCCTTTTGCGGCGATGGTGATCTCAATCTGGTTACCTTGCACAAGGTCGACGTGGACGACTGCTGGTGTGTTGTCCCGCGTGTTCACCCGCCCGGCAAGCGGATTCGAGACGATCGATGGTCGAAGGGGATTGTCCGGGTCGAGATATGCCTGGCGGACGCCCTCATTGACGAGGTCCGCGAAACTGGCCGTTGATTTGATGCGGGCGTCCATGCCGACCTTGGCAAAGACAACTACGAGACCGGTATCCTGGCAGATCGGCCTCCGCCCAAAGGCCGCCATGCGGGAGTTCAGCAGGATCTGCCCGATGGCGTTCTTCGCCGCCGGGCTCTGTTCGCGAGTGTATGCCTGCGAAAGGTACCGGATATAGTCCGGGGGATGGTAGTATGAAATGTATTGAAGAGCGTCGGCGACGCTCTTTGTAATATCCTTGCCGGCGATGGTCCGTCTTGTCTTATTCACGAAATCTCATCCCAATGAACCGAACCCGTTGACCAGTTTCAGGCTCTGGAAGCTCCGCACCCCCTGCTCGCCTCCTTCATATCCATACCCGCTCTGTTTGACGCCTCCATACGGCGCATCTGCTGAAACCCCTTTCAGGTAATTTACACTGATCGCGCCTGCCGAAAGACCGCCGATCAGCGCCCGTTTCGTATCGGTAGCGCCGGTGAAGAAGTAGGCGGCCAAGCCATACTCAGTGGCATTGGCTTCTTCGATCGCCTCCTCGATCGTGTCGAACGGCGCCACGGTGAGGATCGGCCCAAACGGCTCGTCATGAAGCACTTTCGCATCCTTTGGCACCCCTGTCAGGATGGTCGGTGGCCAGTAAAAACCCGGCTGGTCAAGGCGGGTGCCGCCGGTTTCGATGCGGGCGCCGCGATCGACAGCATCCTCGATCAGACGCCGCATGGCCTCGATGCGCCGCGCGTTCGCCATTGGCCCCATGTTCGTCGCCGGGTCGTCCGGTGGGCCGATCTTGATCTTGCGGGCGGCTTCCGTCGTCCGGGACAGGAATTCCTCATAGACCGCCCGCGCGACGAGAATCCTGCTGGGCGCGTTGCAGCTCTGACCCGCGCACTCGAACTTGTATTCCGAAATTGCCGGTATGGCTTTTGCCAAGTCGGCATCCTCGCATACAACGACCGGGGAGTGCCCACCGAGTTCAAGAATGCACCGCTGCAAGTTGTTCGCCGCGAGCTTGGCGAGCTGTTTTCCAACCTCGGTAGAGCCCGTGAAAGTTAGAACCTTGACGATCGGCGAGCTAAGTAAGTGCCGGGATATTTGCACCGGAACGCCAAAGACGAGATTGACCACGCCGTCCGGGATACCCGCTTGTCGCAAGGCTTCGACGAAATGGACAGCCGCGCTCGGTGTCTCTTCAGCCCCTTTTAGGATCACCGGGCAGCCTGCCGCCAAAGCAGGGGCGAGCTTGCGGGCGATGAGAACGGCCGGGTAGTTCCAAGGCGTAAAGGCAGCAACGACGCCAAGTGGCTCGGGGACGATCATCCGGTTCGGGCCCATCGGAATAGGGGCCGACAACTCTTCCGCGTGCGTTCCGTTCCACTTCAGCGTTTCGACAGCGCGCGCGTACTCACCTGTCGCTTCGGCAATCGTCTTTCCCTGTTCGGCTGACAGGTCCCTAGCCGCCGCTTCAACCTTCGCTGCCAGAATTTTGGCGGCTGCTACGAGAATCTCGCCACGATCTTTTGCAGGCCGTGAGGACCAGGCATTGCGGCTGCGCTCTGCCGAAGCGAGGGCCTCATCCAGATCCGGTATCGTCGCCGAGGCCACCGAGGCAAATACCATCTCCGTCGCCGGATTGATTACCGGCAGAGTGGCTCCGCTACCCCCGGCTCGCCATCTGCCATTGATGAAAAGCTGATAGCTCGTGGCGTTGGACATCCCATGCTCCGCTTGAGTATTTCTGCCAATGCGAGACCAGTCGTTACCCGACCATGGACTCACTCCTCTGCAGTCTCATCGCGATGGTCACGCTGGGTCAAATATGGAATCTCGCCCAAAACCATCTCGAATCCAGATTGATGGCCGGCTCGGGCCCGGCCGTGGAAGCGTGATAGCACTGGGACTCGGTTTGACGGATATGCCTAAGCTCGGACCGGAGCCGTGGCCGGCCACTGCCCGCTCTCGATTAATGTCCTGGTGACATTGGGGATCAGCTTGCGGACAGCAGAGACAGCGGGAGATTGCTCATCTTTGGGGTTGACGGCAAGCACAACGGAGCGGGTAATCACTGGATCAATGATTTTAACCGTTCGGACCTGTCCCTGACAGGCTTCCCTCTGAATGGCCGACGGGGCAAGGATAGAATACGCTTTTCCTTCCATGACCATGTTAATGATCGTAGAAAGGGAGTCGACTTCGAATCTGACGTCAAGCACACAACCGTGCTGCGCAACCACATCAGCCACCGAACGCCTGACATTGTTGTTGCGCATGGGAACCGCTAGTGGGAACGCATGCAGGCCGGCGAGCGGTATCTCGTCTTCGAAAGGCGGTTCACCCGGCGGCACCACCAGGTAAAATTCTTCGCGTGCCAGCACCGTCATCCGGCCCGCGCTCTCGGCAGTGCGGTAGAGGACAGCCAGATTGAAGCGGCCCGCAGCCATCCATTCTTCCAGGGGTCCAGTCATGCCCTCAATCATCTTAAGGGAGATCCTTGGCAGCTCGTCTCTTACCGATTCAAGCAGCGGACCGCTAAGGACACGCGCGGCCCCGGACGGAATGCCAATGGTCACCTCTCCGGAAGGAGAAGCCACCGTGTTGGTCAGTTCTATCTCGGTGAGTCGAATTTCCCTGAGAATCGTGCGCGCCCGCTCAAGCAGTTTGCTTCCGGAGGCCGTCACACTGATGCCGGTTCTGTCGCGTACCAGCAGCTGAGTGCCGAAGCCTTCCTCCAGTTGACGCACGTGGAGGCTAAGGGCGCTCTGAGCGACATGCAGGAGCGAAGCGGCTTTCGTGAAACTACCGGCTTCCACTACGCCGACAAAGTATTTTAACTGCCTGATATCCACGGTTTAACCCAACTGAGTCAACTCGCCCAGCCCCTTTGGGGTTTATCTCGAAACGAGATGGGCCGCAAGTAATACTTGCTTGCGCACGGCAGGGAAAGGGCCCCGGTCGGACCATTGACCGGAAGTAGGTCAGTTGCCGGCGAGAGCCAGAATCTCGTGAGCTCGCCGCACCACAGGCGGGTCAACCATCTTACCATTCAACGAGAATGCAGCCAATCCGCGGGCGGCGGCATCGTTCTCCGCTGCAACAACAGCGCGGGCCCACTCGACTTCTTGTACGCTTGGCGAGAAAGCCTCATTGAATATGGCTACCTGTGTCGGATGGATCGCCAAGGCTCCGGCGAAGCCAAGCCGTCGCGCATGCGCCGTGGCTTCACGGAGCTTATCAGTGTCCGAGAACTCGCCGATGCTTCCTATGAAGCCCAGAGGGAGCAACCCGGCCGCACGGGCAGCAAAAAGAACGGAAAGGTTCGGGGCCAGAAGAAGGTCGAATTGCGGGGCGCCGCCAACAGCGGCAGTGAAGTCTTCAGGACCAAGTGCCATTGCAACCATCCTGGGATTGGCCGCCGCGATGGCCGCGAGCCTTTGCAGGGCGCCCGGCGTCTCGATCTGGGCAAGGAACCGGATGCGTCCCGGCGGAAGATTTCTTTCTCGTTCAAGTTCTGAAACCGCATTCGCGATCTCTAAAACCCACTCTGCCGAATCCGTCTTTGGAAGAACCAGTGCGTCAACACCAGCTATTACGGCTGCATCGAGATCGGCCGCCAAGGAGCGCAAACCACGATTCACTCGGACCAAAGCAGACGCGCCCTTGCGGGCCACCTTTGCCACGGATTCAGGAAGCCGCCGCCGTGCCTCATCCTTCTGATCCTGCGGAACGGAGTCCTCGAGGTCGAGTATGACGCCGTCTGCCCCGCGCTCATGGGCCGCCTCCACAAAGCGCAGAACGTGAGCGGGAACGAAGAGCAGGGATCTCCAGCGGGGTACAGACATCGGCCTTTCAACCGCCGGAACGGTATTCTTGATCATGGAGTCGCCTCTGTGGTCATTTTTGCGACGGCGGTGGCATTGAGCTTGTTGGGCGGCCGATGTGCTGAGATGACCCGAAGTGTGCACGCTTTCTATAGATCGCGAGCGCGCCCACCTTATCGACAAGATGCGCGCTCACGCTGACGCGGCTCTTTCGCGCAAACGTCCCAGAGCCTCCTCGCGGACACTCTCGGTATGAGCCCCAAGAGCCGGGACCGGGCGCAGCGAGGGGTGCTCGGCGTTGAAGATAGCCGCCGGCGCTATTGTGTCTACAACTCCTTCAGGAGTGCGAACCTCAACTCTCCGAACGTGTGGATGGTTTGAAACATCCCCCACTTCGTTCAGTCGGCCGTACGCCAAACCGGCGGCCTCAAGCTGCCGCATTGCTTCATCGCAGGACAGTTCACAAAAGCGCTTCTCGATGATCTCATCAAGACGCGCACGGTGACTAAGGCGCTCCATATTATCAGCAAAACCAGGCGTTCCTGTAAGCTCCGGCTGCTTGAGAAATTTCTCGCAGAAATTTATCCATTCGCGGTCATTCTGGACCGAAAAGATGACGTCTTTGCCGTCAGCACAACGATAGGCGCCATAAGGCGCCAGCGACGGGTGTCTCACGCCTGCGCGTACCGTGTGGTAGTTGCTGTAGTCGTTCTGCAGAACCGGAACATTCATCCAGTCGGCCACGGCATCGAACAGAGACACCTGGATGCTGGCGCCTTCACCACTGACCTCCCGGTGATAGAGGGCCTGAAGAATGGCACCATGTGCCGTCATACCGGCCGAGATGTCGCAAACCGAGACCCCTACACGCGCTGGCCCTTGTTGGGTGCCCGTGATCGCGCATAGACCTGTTTCGGCTTGGACGATCAGATCATAAGCTTTCAAATGGGAGTACGGCCCTTTATCCCCGAAGCCAGAGATGTCGCAGGTGATCAACCGTGGAAATCGGCGACGCAGGTCAGCAGATCCGAAGCCGAGTTTATCGGTACTGCCCGGCTTCAGATTCTGGATAAAGACGTCAGCAATGGCAATGAGCGTGTCGAGGACCTCGCGGTCCGCCTCCAACCTCAGGTCCAGACACACCGATTCTTTGCCGCGATTGAGCCACACGAAGTAAGCGCTCTGCCCCCGAACCAACTTGTCGTAGCTTCGGGCAAAATCCCCTTCCGGCCTCTCGATCTTGATCACCCGGGCGCCGGCATCAGCAAGACGAGACGACGCATAAGGCGCCGCAACGGCCTGCTCCACGGCAACGACGGTGATCCCCTCAAGACAGTTCTGCATACTGACACCGTGCTTTTCATTCAACGTTTTCGTTTTGAGCTCGACGGCGATTCAGCATTGCCAGCAAGCGGTTTTGTTCATTCCCAACAATTGAGAATCCCTCGTCGACACCCATTCCGGGCTTCGCAAGCATCATGCCGGCCTGGGTTGCCACCGAAATATGGACTGAAGCTTGGGCGGAGAGATCTGTCTCGGTACAACTTCCCCCGACATAAGCTCCAACGTTGTTTTCCTTGCAGAGGAGAACTGCGCGGGCTGTATCGGCAAGTGAGCCAACGTCGGGGGTCTTGATTTGGATGAGATGCGCGCCCTTGGCTTCGGCAAAGAGCCGAATATCCTCCAGCGTATTGCATCTCTCATCGACGACAACGCGTGCGTTGGAACCCCGGCTATCCAAAATAGCTACGATCTGGGCGTAATTCTCGATTTGAGCTTCTGTGGAACCAAAGTCAGCAGGGGACTCGACGTTGAGCGTGAAACCGGGAACGGTGTCGGCAACCCTGCAGATGAAGTCGGCGATCCGTTGCGACTCCAAGCCAATTTCCATACCGATCCAGCCATACACATCGAAATGCAGCACCGGCTGATACCCGGGATGGCCGAGTTCGCGCGTACGCGTTGCAACCCACCTCACAAACTCCATGAAGGTCTGCCCATCGGCGCCGAATTTCTGGCGTGAGTTGATCAGGCCGTGGGGAAGGACATCCACGGCTTTCAGGATCATCTTGTCGACGTTGATTTCGCGAGCGTCGCCACTCTGGCAGTAAATCGGGACTCTAAGCGTTGGCAGCGGTAGGTTAAATTCACTGCAAACGATCTCCGCCATTGTCGTACGTTGAAGGTGGGCTGCTGCTCGTAGGAGCGCCTGGCTGACCCCGTATTCAATCGCGAGAGGCAGCCGCTTGTGTTCGATAGGTTCGAAAACCTTGGCGCAGGCATCAAGATAGCGAGACACATCGACATCGATAAGCCGAGGCATCACGATCCGCGACGTCAAATCCGAGATTTGATCGGTTTCAAACAAAGCATCGCGTCCACCGGCACCAGAATACTGAACACTCATCATATCTCCCCAAACAACGGTGTCGTCGACAAGGACAAGCCCGACACCCAGCGAACAAGCCGGAACGCGAATGGATTGGAAGTCAGGCGTGATGGGATCGCCCACATAGACAAAACCGTCCTGCGAGGCACCGGCTCTTATGGCTGCCTGATCGTCGTAGAAAAAGGCGCCGTTTCCTGGCGCGAGGAGCACGTCTTTGATCTGCACTTCAGTTCGCTCGATTTCTGTCGGATGGCGTTGACGGGCGGATACAGTGCGATCCGCTATCCCGCCAAGTATGTGCCGCTTGGCATCGGGTCCGCCAATATAATCTTCCGGGTAATGCTATCGCGTTTTGAGATGGCTCGTGCCTAACTTTAGACGGCCGTCGCTCTTTTGTTCTTGAAATAGGATATGGCTGCCGCGCTCGATGTTTTCTCCGGTCCTCATCCTGGGGATACTTTCTTCATAGTCCAGCCGAACCGTCGGTATGTGGAGGAGCTTGCCAATCCGGATGGCAAGGACCAAATGGGGCGCGATCGATTTGGATGCGGAAGTCCGGCGCGCCCTGGAAGCGACGTGTTCACTCCTGGAGGAAATGGGTCACGTGCTGGTGGAATCATGCCGATATCAACGCACCTTCGATGAGACCCCGGCATAGATGTACTTCCAAACGGGCGAGAGCGACAATCGTCGGTTTGTAATATTCGTTCTTCGTTACCCTCGCCTTGAATCAGCGGCTAAGAGCCCTCTCTGATTGGGGGTCGTCAAGCCACTCCTGCACCTTTTTTCTGGACCGTCCCGTAGGTCACTCGCATCGCGATCGGTCTTGTTCGGCATCGTCTTCATCGCTGCATTGGCACCCGCCTCGATGCAGATCGCCGGCAGGCCTTCGGCGCGCAATCCGTCGTGAAGCCAGGCCGTCAGCGAGCACGCTTCCAGGCCGATCCGCTCCAGCGCAAGCCCGACTTCGCGGAGCGCTTTGCTCAACGGCTCCGGCTCGCTCGCCGCACGCGTTTCCTTGACGATCCGGCCGCTCTCCTCGACCTGCGCGGTCTCTTTCAAATACATGTCCAGTCCGGCAACATACTTCATGGCTGTCTCCTTTCCGATGCTTGTGGCCAATCAAGATCGACCACGTTCTCACATCTCGACAGGAGCAGCCGCCATCATCGGGGCTCAACAGAGACCCTGGCCAAATCAGGCAAGAGGAAGAGGCCGTGTTTGCCATAACTCGTTAGGCAAGAGTGTGTTTGCGAGGATCGAGGATAGCGAGCTGCGGCGGCGAGCTGCGCACCATGGGCGAAGATCGCGAGGAGGTCATGCGTGAGCTCAATGAGAGGGGCCTAGTGTTCCGATGCTGACGTAGGATTCAAAATCGGCTCAGACCTGCGAGTCTGGGCCGATGAGAAAGATCGAACGGATTTCGATCAGCGGTGCTGATCGTGAACGCTTGGAACGGCTGGTCGGGCGGAACACGCCCCAGAAATTTGGAGAGCGGATGGTGCTTTGGCAAGCGACGGGTTGACGGCGGAGGCGATTGCGGCAGCGGTTGGAAAGGGCTTGCTTACGGTGCGCCGCTGGGGCCGCCGCTATATGGCCAAGGAGGTAACGGACTCTTGTGGGACACCACCCGGCCCTCGCGCGTCAAGCCGCTGAGCCCTGAGACGATCAAGTGGGTAGTGCACATGATGCTTCACGAGAACCCGCCCAATGCCACCCATTGGAGCGGCGCAGCATGGCGACAGCGGCCGGGATATCCTTGAGCAGCATTCAGCGGATCTGGCGTGCACACGGGCTGAAGCCGCACCTGGTCAAGACATTCAAAGTCTCGAGCGACAAGAACTTCGCCGCCAAGGTCGAGGACTGGTCGGGCTCTATCTCAATCCGCCGGACAAGGCGCTGGTCCTGTGCGTCGATGAAAAGAGCCAAATCCAGGCTCTCGACCGCACTCAGCCGGGCTGCCCATGAGGAAGGGCCGCGCTGGCACCATGACCCAGGACTACAAGCGAAACGGCACCACGACCCTGTTCGCCGCGTTGAACATGCTGGACGGCAAGGTTATCGGGACCTGCATGCCACGCCATCGGCACCGCGAGTTCCTGCGCTTTCTCAAGCTGATCGATCAGCAAACGCAACCGACCTCGACCGCCATGTCATCGTCGACAACTATGCCACCCATAATACTGCCGGGGTGAGGCGCTGGCTTAAGGCGCACGCCCGCATCAAGAAAACCCGATCAGGTCGGCTTCACTGTGCAACCGAGACGAACCTTTCGTGGGTCAGCCGCAATAGGCGGTGACCTTGCCCCCAGTTTCTATCCAGTTTTGAGTTCGTTTCCGGCGTGGGTTGTGCCCTGCTGGGCGGGTGAAGCGGCGGGCGCTGGCGCGGAGCCTTTGGCATAGCGCAGCGCGAGCGACCGTCGCAGATTGAAGGTGGTGGCGAACTCGGCCGGTGTCTGCCAGGCGATTTGGGAATGCGGCCGCGCGGTGTTGTACAACACGACGAGAGAACGCCCACGGGACCGAGGAACGCAAGTTTCTTTATCCATGGCATCCCTGGGCCGGGCGTTGTGTTCACGTTCATGAGGTGATC
>NZ_JAMYLV010000032.1:0-75871 GCF_040318195.1 Mesorhizobium sp. M1273
TTACTGTGACAGACAATCTTTCGCGCAGCGCCTCGCCGAGATGATGCGCCAGCGTCCGCGACTTCGACGGCCTGTGGGTGTTGCCCGAAAGCACGACGATGTTCTGGCGCAGCCGTTCGACGTGGAAATTCATGGGCTCTCTCATCTGTCCAAAGCAATTGGAAACGCGGGCGGGGCCGCCGGCCCCGCCATTTCGTCGGCGACCGTCAGGCGGCGCGCAGAGGCCGTGTCAGCGGGATCGGCGCGGCCGGCTCCGAACGCGGCACGCGGCCTTCGACCGGATGGCTCGGATCATTGAACCCATGCGTTGAGGCATGACCGGCAGTGACGAGGCGGTCGACAAAGGCCTCGTCCTCGGCGCTCAGCCTGAAGTCCAATACCTTCGCATAGCTGTCCCACTGTTCCTCGGTACGCGGGCCGGCGATCGCCGCCGTGATCAGCCGGTTGTTCAACACCCAGGCCAGCGCGAAATCGGCGGCCGAGACGCCGCGTGACTTTGCGTGCGCCGCGATCTGCCTGGCGATCTCGATCGATTCCGGGCGCCACTCGGTCTCGGCGATGCGCTTGTCGCCACGGCCGGCCCGCGTGTCGGCGGCAGGCGCCTGGTTCGGCTCGTATTTGCCGGTCAGCACGCCGCGCGCCAGCGGGCTGTAGGAGACGACGCCAAGACCGTAGTAGGCGGCCGCCGGCAGCTGTTCGGCCTCGGCGGTGCGGTTGACGATGTTATAGAGCGGCTGGCTGGCTACCGGCCGGTCGATGCCGAGTTCATCGGCCAGATGCGCGACTTCGGCGATGCGCCAGCCACGAAAGTTGGAGACGCCGAAATAGCGCAGCTTGCCCTGGCGGATCAGGTCGGCGATCGCCCGCACCGGCTCTTCCAGCGGCGCATCGAAGACGGCGCGGTGGAAGTAGAACAGGTCGATATAGTCTGTTCCCAGGCGCCGCAGGCTGTTCTCGACCGTCTGGATCACCCATTTGCGCGAATGGCCGCCGAGATTAGGCCCCTTGTCATGCGAGTTGACGAACTTGGTCGCCACGACCCAATGATCGCGCGTCACCTTGATACCGCGACCGACGACTTCCTCGGACTTGCCGTTGTGGTAGACGTCGGCGGTGTCGATGAAGTTGATGCCTTGCTCGCGCGCCTTGTCGATGATGCGATGCGCGACCGTCTCCTCGGTCGGCCCGCCGAACATCATCGTGCCCAGGCTGAGCGGCGAAACCTTCAGGGCGCTGCGGCCAAGATAGCGGTAGTCGGACATTTTTCTGCTCCGTTGAATTTCAGTTGATGGTTGGTTCGGCGTAGTGGCAGGCGACATGGTGTCCCGGCGCGATCGCTCGGAACGCCGGTTCCTGCGAACGGCACAGATCGGTCGCCAGCGGGCAGCGGGTATGGAAACGGCAGCCGCTGGGGATGTTCTGCGGGCTTGGCAGATCGCCATGGATCGGCGCGGCCTGACGTCGGCGCGCCGGGTCCGGCACGGCATCCATCAGCGCGCGCGTGTAGGGATGCTTTGGCGAGGTCCACAGCGCCGCATTGTCGGCGCTTTCGACAATGCGTCCGAGATACATCACCAGCACCCGGTCGGCGAAATAGCGAACGACTGATAGATCGTGCGAAATGAAGAGATAGGACAGGCCGAGCTGACGTTTCATGTCGACCAGCAGGTTCAGAATCTGCGCCTGGATCGAAAGGTCGAGCGCCGACACCGGCTCGTCGCACACAACCAGTTCCGGATTGAGGATCAGCGCCCGGGCGATGCCGATGCGCTGGCGTTGCCCGCCGGAAAATTCATGCGGGTAGCGGCCAAGCGAATCCCTCGGCAGACCGACACGCTCGATGATGTCCTCGACGATGGTGCGCCGCTCGGCCGTGTTGCCGATGCCATGGACCTTCAGTGGTGCTGTCAGGATGTCGCCGATCGTGTGGCGCGGATTGAGCGATGCGAACGGATCCTGGAAGATCATCTGGATATTACGGCGCGCCGCCTTCAGCCGGCGCGTGTCGAGAACGGTGATGTCGGTGCCGTTGAACTCGATCCTGCCGCTAGTCGGGTCGACCAGCCGCATGATGGTCTTGCCTAGCGTCGATTTTCCGCAACCGCTTTCGCCGACGAGACCAACCGTCTCGCCGCGTCCGACTTCGAGGGATACGCCATCGACGGCGCGCAGCGTGCCGCCCTGGGCGTGGAAATGGGTGGAAAGGTCAGAGACCGAGAGCAGCGCCATGCGCAACCTCCGGAATGAAGCTGTAGGGGCAGGCGACTAGACGATCCTCGCTCACCTCGACGAGGTCGGGTACGAAATGGGCGCAGCTGTCGCGCGCCACCGCGCAGCGCGGGCGGAACGGGCAGCCCTTTTCGCCGGCGGCCGAGACGATACTGCCGGGAATCTCCGTCAGCCTGGCGTCGCGGTAGTGGAGATTGGTCTTCAGCCGCGGCGACGCCGCCAGCAGGCCGCGCGTATAGGGGTGAAGGGGTGTTCTGAACAGTGCGTCCGGCAGCGCCTGTTCAACCTTGCGGCCGGCATACATGACGACGACCTTGTCGGCCCATTGTGCCACGACACCAAGATCGTGGGTGATGAGCATGACAGCCATCGACAGTTCGCGGCGCAGCGTATCGAGCAGGTCGAGCACCTGCGCCTGGATGGTCACGTCGAGCGCCGTCGTCGGTTCGTCGGCAATCAGCAGGCGCGGCCGGCAGGCGACGGCGATGGCAATCATGATGCGCTGGCGCATGCCGCCGGAAAGCTGGTGCGGATAGTCATCGATGCGCCGCTGCGGATCGGGAATGCGAACCAGATTGAGAAGCTCGATGGCACGGTTCCGCGCTGCCTTGCCGCGTATGCCTTCGTGCAGCGTCAGCACCTCGGTGATCTGCCGGCCGATGGTCAGCACCGGATTGAGCGACGTCATCGGCTCCTGGAAGATCATGGCGATCTCGCGTCCGCGCAGGCTCCGCATAGCCTTCTGGTCGAGACCAAGCAGATCCTTGCCGGCGAATTCGATCCTGCCATTGGGTATTTTCGCCGAGCGCGGCAGAAGCTGCATCAGGGCGAGCGCGGTCAGCGACTTGCCGGAGCCTGATTCACCAACGATCGCCAGCGTCTCGCCCTCACCGACCTCGAAGCTCAGCCGGCTGACCGGCTCGGCGGTCGGGAAGCGAACCGTCAGATTGTCGATCCTGAGCAAAGGAGCCGCCATCTCTATCGCTCCTGTGAGAAGCGCGGGTTGAGCGCGTCGTTGAGGCCGTCACCGATCAGGTTCAGCGCCAGCACGGTAAAGACGATCGCCAGTCCCGGAAGCGCTGTCAGATACCAAGCGGTGCGGATCAATTCCCTGCCCGCTCCGATCATCGAGCCCCAGCTGACGACGTTGGGATCGCCGAGGCCCATGAAGGACAGCGCCGATTCCATCAGGATCGCGGTCGCCACCATCACCGACGAGGTCACGATCAACGGCGGCAGCGCATTGGGCAGGATCTCGCGGAAGATAATGCGGACATGGCCGTAGCCGAGGCTGCGGGCGGCCATGACGAAATCCTTCTCGCGGATGGCCCGGAACTCGGCGCGGGTCAACCGCGCCACCGTCGGCCAGGTGATGACGGCGATCGCCACTGTCACGACAGGCGCGGTCGGCTGCGCGATCGCCACCATGACGACCAGCAGCACGAAGCTCGGTATGGTCTGAAAGATCTCGATCAGGCGCACCAGCAGGTCGTCGATCCAGCCGCCGAAGTAGCCGGCGGCGGCGCCGACCAGGATGCCGAAGCTGAGGCCGAGCGCGGTCGCCACCAGGCCGACGAACAGCGAAATCCGTGCGCCATGCAGAATGCCCGAAAGCACATCGCGGCCCATGGAGTCCGTGCCCAGTGGGAAGGCTGGGTTCTGGCCCGGCCACAGGAAGGGCCGCGCCACCATCGATAGCGGATCGGCCGGATAGAGGACTGGTGCCAGCAGTGCGGCCAGCACGACCAGTGACAGGAACACAACGCCGAACATGGCGTTGGGATTGCGCAGGAAAACCTTCAGCGCACGCCCGCCAGCGGCTATCGGCACCGACGCTGCCGAAGCGGAGCGTGCGTCGGGCGCGTGGAGATTGCTCCAACTCTTTGCCTCGGGTTCAGGCGGTGCCGCGGGCCCGCGGGCATCGGCATGGAGACGGCGGGAACGGGCATCGCCCGCGGCGAAATCGGTGGAAGCCATCAGCGTACTCCGATGCGGGGATCGAGCCAGGCGTGCAGAAGATCGACGGTCGCGTTGGCGATGATCACCAGCAGCGACGACAACAGAAGGATGCCGAGCAGCACGGTGAAATCGCGGCCCATGACCGCTTCGAAGGCGAGACGCCCGAGGCCGGGCCAGGAATAGACAGTCTCGACAACCACGGCGCCGCCGAGCATGCCGCCGACATGCATGCCGGCCATGGTGGTAATGGGGATCAGCGCGTTGCGCAGGACATGGCGAATGGTGATGATGGCCGGCGGCAGGCCCTTGGCTGCGGCGGTGCGCACGTAGTCCTGCGACTGGACCTCCAGCATCGCCGCTCGTGTCAGCCGCGCATAGATCGCCACGTAGAACAGCGCCAGCGACAGTGCCGGCAGGATCATGTAGCGCGCCCTGTCCCAGAGCCCGGCAAGGCCGGTCAGGTTGCTGCCGATGGTTCCCGAGCCGCCGCTCGGCAGCCAGCCGAGCTTGACCGAAAACAGCACGATCAGCATCAAGCCGATCCAGAAACCCGGGATTGAATAGAACAGCAGCGAAATAACGGAGAGCACACGATCCGGCAGGCGCCCGGCAAACACCGCCATCACCGATCCAAGGGCGAGGCCGAGCACAATGGCGACGGCCAGAGCCACCGCCATCAGCACTAGCGTGCCGGGCAGCCGCTGGCCGATCAGGTCGGCGACCGGCATGCCGTAGCGCGGCGAAAAGCCGAGGCTGAAATGCGCCAGATTGTAGAGATAGTTGAACAGCTGGACGAGAAGCGGATTGTCGAGCCCGAAGCGCTGGCGAAGCGCCGCCATCGTTTCGACAGTGGCCGAGCCAGCCTCGCCGGCCATGACATCGGCGGCATCGCCGGGCGCGAGCTGCAGCAGGAAGAAGTTCAGGATGACGATGCCCAGAACGGTCGGCACCGCCTGGATGGCGGTGCGCCGGAAGGTTCTGCCAATGCGCGTCAGGGTCGACATCGTTTTCGCTATCCCGGCTGTGGCTGACGATGCGGGTTTGCTGTTTCCCGGAAAGTTCCGCGCTTTTTAGTTGACAAGATTTATAGACATTGTCAAACCTGATTTAAGAAATTTTATCCTGCAAATGGCTTCATTGCAGAATAGAATTTTATTTCATACTACAAACTTAGCTGTTTGAAGTATGAAATCTTAAGCGCGGGAGCAGGTCGGCCAAATCTTTTCGCAAACGGGCCCGCTCTTGGAACGACGGATTTTTAGCCTGGCGGCCGACGATCGGCCGATCGGGTCCGGCAGCAAAAAAGGACCAGGACGCTATGTCTCATTTCCTCAGTCCGAACCGCCGCAGGTTCCTCGGCATCTCGGCGGCCGCGCTCGGAGCGACCCTGTTGCCTGCATCGCGCAGCGCCTACGCCGCCGAGCCGAAACAGGGTGGAACGGCGACGCTGGTGCTCTCGGCTGAGCCGCCTGTGCTGACGACCATCGCCCACACGGCATTCAATTCGGTCTACGTCTCGGCAAAGACCACCGAGGGCCTGCTGACCTATGATTTCGATCTCACGCCGCGCCCATCCCTGGCCAGACAATGGTCAGTCAGTGGCGATGGGCTGCAATACACCTTCAAGCTGCGCGAAGGCGTGAAGTGGCATGATGGCCAGCCGTTCACCGCCGCCGACGTCGCCTATTCGATCACCACGATCAGAGAGGTTCATCCGCGCGGCCGCAACACCTTCCTCAACCTTGTAGACATCCAGACGCCGGATCCGCTGACCGTAGCGCTGGTTCTGTCGAGGCCGGCGCCTTACTTGATCACGGCCCTGGCTGCGGCCGAAACGCCAATCGTGCCGAAGCACCTCTATGACGGCACAAAGGCAGCCGAAAATCCGGTCAACGTCGCTCCGGTCGGCACCGGCCCGTTCGTCTTCAAAGAATGGGTGCGCGGCAGCCACATCGTTTACGAACGCAATCCTGACTACTGGGACGCACCGCGCCCCTATCTCGACCGGTTGATCGTGCGCTTCATCCCGGACGCTTCGGCGCGCGCGCTGGCGCTGGAGACCGGCGAGATCGATCTGGCGCCGGCAACGCCGATTCCGTACAGCGATTTGCAGCGTTTTGAGACGCTGCCGCATATCGGCTTCGAGAAGCAGGGCTACCAATATTCCAATGGCATCAGCCGGGTCGAATTCAACCTGGAGAAAGCCTATTTCCAGGATGTTCGCGTCCGCCGTGCCTTCGCCCATGTCATCGACCGCAACGTCATCCGCGAGACGATCAACTATGGCTATGGCGAAACCATTCCAGGCCCGATCAACCCCAATCTGAAGAAGTGGTTCGTCGCCGACCTGAAGACCTATCCGGTCGACACGGCCGCCGCCGATAAACTGCTCGATGAAGCAGGCTTGCCGCGCGACGCCAACGGTACCCGGCTCAAGCTTGTCCACGACTATGTCCCGAGCGGCGAAACCTACAAGCGCGGCGCCGATTACATCAAGCAGGCATTGGCCGCGGTCGGGATCGAGGTCACCGTGCGCAGCCAGGATTTCGCCACCTACACCAAGCGCATCTACACCGACCGCGACTTCGACTTCACCTTCAACGGCATGAGCAATCTGTTCGACCCGACGGTAGGCGTACAGCGCCTCTACTGGTCGAAAAATTTCAAACCCGGCGTGCCGTTCTCCAACGGTTCGAAATACAGCAATGCCAAGGTCGACGAACTTCTTGAAGCGGCCGCCGTCGAGGTCGACCACGAAAAGCGCTTCGAGCAATGGGCCGCGATCCAGCAGATCCTTGTCGAGGACCTGCCCGATATCGGCATCGTCAGCCAACCGGAAATCACCCTCTACAACAGGCGCATAGCCGGTCACACGGTGGGCGCCGAGGGCAATGCCGGCTCCCTCGCAACCGCCCATATCGTCGCCTGAGCCCTGACCCGTGCGCGGTCCTTCGCACGGGTTCCCTTCCTCCACCCGAGAAAGTTCGCCATGACGCTCGCCCACAAGCCTGGTTCCATCGTCGGCACGCCCTTCTTCAAGGCGCCGACCGACTATCCGGACAGCCCGCTGTCGAAAGCGCTTCAGCAGCCGGTGCTGCTCGGGCTATTCTTGCCGATCCAGGCCGGTGGCTGGACCAACTCGACCTTGCCGCGCTCGACCGACTGGCGCTTCGACTACAATCGCGACCTGACGTTGAAGGCCGAGGAGCTTGGCTTCGACCTCGTCTTCGCGCTCAGCCAGTGGCTGCCCAAGGGCGGTTATGGCGGTGTCTTCAACGGCCAGGCGCTGGACAGTTTCGTCTCCGTCGCGGCCATGGCCGCGATCACCAAGAAGATCATGCTGATCTCGACCATGCATGTTCTCTACGGCCCGTGGCACCCGCTGCATCTGGCGAAATTCGGCGCCACACTCGACCACATCTCCGGCGGCCGCTGGGGCATCAACGTCGTCACCGGCCATCGCGCCGTCGAACATGAAATGTTCGGCTGGAACCGTATCGAGCACGACCGCCGCTATGAACTCGCCGCCGAGTTCGTCGAAGTGCTGCAGCGACTGTGGCAGGACGACGAGAATTTCTCATTCTCCGGAGAATCGAGCTGGAAGCTCAATGGCGGCTTCGTCACGCCCAAGCCGAATTATGGACGGCCGATCCTGGTCAATGCCACCGGCTCCGACGCCGGCATTTCCTTTGCCGGCCGTTATTCCGACATCGTCTTCGTCACCAGCCCGGCCGGCTCCGACATCGCCAGCGCGCTGGAAGCGCTGCCGGCGCATACGAAGAAGGTGAAGGACGCAGCCCTCGGCGTCGGCCGCACCGTGCGCACGCTGCTCAACCCGCTGGTCATCAGCAGGCCGACCGAGAAGGAGGCCTGGGCGGTCGCCGATGAGATCGTCGCCCATGCCGACAGCCGCACGCCGAAAGGCTTCCAGACCTTCAACAGCGATGCCCAGGCCTGGAAAGGACGCGAGGGCCGCGACGATCCCTACGCCAAGGTCGGCGGCAACATTTATCTCATCGGCACGCCCGAACAGATCGTCGACCAGTTCGTCAAGTTGAAGGACGCCGGCATTGACGGCCTGCAGCTGTCCTTCTTCGATTTCAAGCCTGACCTCGAATTCTTCGGCGAGAACATCCTGCCGCTGATGAAGCAGGCCGGCCTGCGCAACACCTAAGGAGCCATCATGACCGCGACTGCGATCTCCGAAATCTGGTACACACGCTGCCCGGTGCCGACGCCTGTCGGGCTCGCCGCACAGCTCGGGCTTCTCGACGAGACCTTTCGCAAGGAGGGGATTGAATTGAAGTCGATCATCGATTCGCCCAATCGCGACATCCGCCAGAGCCATTTCAACCACACGCTCGACTGGTCGTTCCGCCACGGCGGCAACGTGCCGCCGATCCGCGCGCGGTCCGAAGGGCGCAAGACGCGTCTCGTCGGCATCACCTGGACCGACGAATTCCAGGCAATCATCGCCCTGCCCGGTTCCGGCATCAGGACAATCCAGGACCTGAAAGGCCGTCGCTTCGGCATCGCCCGGCGCCCCGAGGGAATCGTCGACTTCATGCGAGCGACGGCGTTGAAGGGACTGGTCTCGGCGCTCTCGCTCGAGGGCCTTGGCTATGGCGACGTCGAGATCGTCGACATAGCGCTGGCCGACAGCGTGCTCGACAGCCAGGAAGGACCGTCGCTGTTCGGCCTCAAGCGCAAGCAGGCCTATGGCGAGGAAGCCGCAGCCCTGATCCGCGGCGAGGTCGACGCCATCTATGTCAAGGGCACGGCCGGCATCAATGTCGCCAATCTGATCGGCGCCATCCAGGTCGTGGAATTCGGCTTCCACCCCGACCCGAACATCCGCATCAATTCCGGTTCGCCGCGCGTGCTGACCGTCGATGAACTGCTGGCGGAACAACGCCCCGATCTGGTCGCGCGACTGATCGAGACCATCCTGCGCGCCAGTGCCTGGGCCGAGGCGCATCCGGAAGAGACGCAGCGCTTTGTTGCCCGCGAAGCCGGGGCCACCGAGGAACAGGTGCTGGCCGCCAATGGCCCGGATGTCCATAAGCATCTCGGCCTCGGACTGCAGCCTGAGCTCGTCGCAGCGGTTTCCCACTACAAGAATTTCCTGCGCGACTGGGGCTTCCTCGCCGGCGATTTCGACGTCGAGCACTGGGTCGATCGCCGGCCGCTCGATCTGGTGAACATTCGGGCCGCCGCCTGAGAGAAAGCCAACGTCATGATGTCGACAATTGCCGAGTTTCCGCAACTCCTCGAGAAAGTGGCCGGCCTCGCCGACGACTTCGCGCTGACCGCCGCGCATCACGACGCGACCGGGGAATTCCCATTCGCCAATTTTGACCGGCTTCACCAGGCGGGGCTGCTTGGCCTGGTCACGGCGCGCGAACATGGCGGCTTCGGTGGCGGGCTGACGGAAGCACAGGCGGTGATCGCCGAGATCGGTCGTGGCGAGCCGTCGACAGCGCTGGTGCTGGCCATGCACTACAACAGCCAGTATGCGATGCGGAAATCCGGAAAATGGCCGCGCCATCTGGTTCAGCGGATTGTCGAGGCCGGGCGTCTTGGCCCTGCTTTGATCAACGCCGCCCAAGCCGAGCCGCGGATTGGCTCGCCCGCCCATGGCAAGCCGCCCGAAACCATTGCCCGGCGCGACGGCAATGTCTGGCGGATATCCGGCCACAAGAACTACGTCACCGGCATTCCTATTCTGAAATGGGTGAACTTGCTGGCGCTGACCGACGAGCCGCAGCCGCGCCTGGCTTCATTCCTGGTGCCGACCGATGCGCCTGGATTGCGTGTCGAAAAGACATGGAACGCCGCCGGCATGCGGGCGACGGCCAGCGACGACATCATTCTGGATAATGTTGCGGTTCCTGCCGAAGACATCACCGAGGCGCAGCCGGCATCCGAGCCGCTGAGGCGCGAGGAAGGCGCGACGGCGTTCTTCTTTTCGCTGATCGGCGCTGTCTACCACGGTGCCGCCCGTGCTGCCCGTGACCGGCTTGTCTCCTTTGTCAGCACGCACGCGCCGGCAAGTCTTGGTGCGCCGCTGTCGACCGTGCCGCACATCCAGGCAGGGCTCGGTGAGATCGAGGTCAGGCTTGCGAGCAGCACGCGGCTGCTGCGTTCGCTCGCCGAAGATGTCGACGCCGGCCGGCCTGTGGGCACCGACGGCATGACGGTCAGGCATGTCGTCATCGACAATGCCGTTGCCGTCACCTCGCTGGCGCTGGAGCTTGCCGGCAATCCAGGCCTTAACAGAGATTTCCAGCTTGAGCGCCACCACCGTGATGCGCTGACCGCCCGTTCCCACGCACCGCAGAACCACATGATCCGCACGATCGCCGCCAAGGCGACGCTCAGCCGCCATATCGCCCGGCAGTTGGCCGAGACACCGGCTATTGCCGCGGGCAAGCCCAAGCTCGCGGCGGTCGGTTGAGCGCCATGACAACAGAACATGTCGAAGTCGCCATCATCGGCGGAGGCCCCGGCGGCCTGACACTGGCGCAAGGCCTGAAGAAGAACGGCATCAGTGTCGCGGTCTTCGAGAAGGACCGCGCCCGCACCGACTATGTCCAGGGTTTTCGTCTGCGCATCCGCCAGCGCGGCATCGATTCGCTGATCGCCAATTTGCCGCCGGAACTCTACGACGCTTTTGTCGCCACGCTCGGCCAGGCGCCGGATCGCAACATCCTGCTGGACGAGAATTTCAACATCCTGGGCGAGGATGCCTGGGGCGGCGGCAACGCGCCGGGCGAGGCCGACGACACGCATATCGAAAAATCGGTAAGCCGTATCACGCTGCGCCAGGTGCTGTTGTCCGGCCTCGACGGCATCATGCGCTATGGCAAGGTCTTCTCTCGCTACGACGAGCAGCCGGATGGTTCGGTCGTCGCGCATTTCGAGGACGGCTCGGCAATCCATGCCGACGTGCTGGTCGGTGCCGACGGCGCCCGCTCGCGGGTGCGCCAGCAACTGGTGCCGCATGCGCGAAGCTTCGACACCGGCGTCAGGCGTCTGGCCGGCAAGATGACGCTGCATGCCGCAGCCCTTCACCAGATCTCGCCGCTGCTACTCGACTACAATGCCGGCGTCAGGCCAACCGAAGGTCATGGGCTTATGGTCACCAGCCACAGGGTCAATGTCGAGGCATTCCGAAAGCATGGACTGATCGGGCTGGACGACGCCACCCACAAGGATTTTTCCGGCTTCCATTTCAACAACACCACCAGCTATGTCTGGTGGAACACCGCCTATGAAAAGGACGAACTTGCCACAGACGACGCGCTGGCAAAGCTCTCCGGTTCAGAACTGATTGACCTGCTGATCTCGAAGATCGCCCACTGGCACCCGGAAATCCTCAACCTCATCCGCTACACCGACCCATCGACGGTGGCGCTGCTTCATGTCCACAGCTCCGAGCCTGTCGATCCCTGGCCGACGAAACCGGTGACGCTGCTTGGCGATGCCATCCACGCCATGACCTATTTTCGCGCGCTTGGCGGCAACACCGCGATCTACGACGCCGGGCTGCTGGTGCCGGAGCTGGTGGCCGCCAAACGCCGCGACAAGCCGCTTCTCCAGGCGCTGTCGGAGTATGAGGCCAAGATGCTGGAGCACGGCGCCAAAGCCGTGCGGTCTTCGCTGACGGCGATGCAGAAGAACGTGCTGGCGGGCCGTCGCCGCCAATCGGAAGCCGCCGAATAGTGGCCCCCGAAAAAATCGCCTGACAGTGCTCCTGCCCTACGCCGCTTCCACCAGGCTGGTCGACTGGAAGTCATACAAGAGGATCGCGATCTCGAAGCCGCGCCGCTGCAGCCAATGCGCCGTCGTCGCCGCGCGGACACCGAGCAGATCGTCGATCAGCACGACGCGGGCGCCGCGCACCGCGATGGTGCGATAGGCGACACCGAGCAACTGCCCGCCCTCAGACGCGATCGACCCCGGAATATGCGCTTCGGCGAACTCGTCGGGCGTGCGCACGTCAAGCAGGTAGGTCGTCCGCTTTTCGTCCTTCGCCCAGTTCGCGGCCGTGGCCGCATTGATGCGGGGAAAGCTGTCGCCTTCGGCAAGCTTTGCGATGTGCTCCCCGGCGAAACGCTTGGCATCCTCGCTTGCCGGACCATAGATTGCGGTCTTGCCGGTTTCGAGTGCAAGACCGGCCTCGCGCCATGCCCTGGTGCCGTCGTGCAGATAGGCGACCCGGTTGGGCACGCCGGCATCGATCAGTGTCTGCGCCCCGATGATGGCGCGCGGCAGGCCGGCGCAGGAGACGACAACCTGCGTCTCCGGTGACGGCACCAGGTCGGCGAAGCGCAGCACCAGCTCGGCGCCCGGCACGCTGATGGCGCCCGGCACATGGTCCTTTTCGAACTCCGCCACCGTGCGGCTGTCGAGCACCACCACGTCGGCGCCTCGGCCTCTGAGCACCGCGAGCTCTTCAACGCTGACGACCGGGGTTCCCTTCTCGTCGCGGATCGCCAGCGAAAAATCGACGCCCGGCGTATCGAAGGTCGGCAGGTCTTCAACGCCGCTTTGCGTCCATTCCGGAATTCCACCGTTCAGCGAAAACAGCTGGGTACGGCCATACCCCACCAGTCGTTCGACAAGTTGCTCGGCAACGCCGCTGCCGTCGTCCGCCAGCACGGTGCGCACCGATTTGCGCGGGATGAAGCGGTCGATCTCGGCCTCGACCTGAGCCGCGGGCAGGTTGGTGGCGAACAGCGGCGATGCGTATCCGACAGTCGCGCTGTCGCGAATGTCTAGCACCGCCAGTTCTTCGCCATCCGCCAGCCATTGGCGAAACATTTTCGAATCGATCGTCCTGTCGCTCATGATGCTTTCCTCTCTTGCTGTTCAGCGGCGCCACGGATCGGGCGCGCAAGGCCGAGGTTCTCGCGCAACGTCCCGCCTTCGTAAGCAGTCCGGAACAGACGCCGCCGCTGCAGCTCCGGAATGACGAGGTCGACAAAATCGGTGAGGCCCGTCGGCAGGATCGGCGGCATGACGTTGAAGCCGTCCGCCGCGCCACCGGCGAACCACTCCTCCATCATGTCGGCCACATCCTTTGGCGTGCCAACGATCTGGAAATGGCCGCGCGCGCCGGCAACGGCGAGATACAATTGGCGGATGGTCAGGTTCCGGCTCGCGGCCAATTCGGAAACGACTTTCAGGCGGCTCTTCACGGCATCGGAACTGCCCAGTTCCGGCAACGGTCCGTCGAGTGAATGGCCGGAAAGATCGACACCGCCGAGCAATCCTGAAACCAGCGCCACACCAACCACAGGATCGACCAGGCGCTGGATCGCATCGAACTTGTCCTCGGCCTCCGTGCGCGTCGGCGCGACGACCGGGAAGACACCGGGCATGATCTTCAAGCTGTCGGCGGAGCGGCCAAACGAGCCCAGCCGGCCTTTCAGTTCGCCGTAAAAGCCGCGCGCCGATTCGATGGTCGGGTGGGCGGTGAAAACCACCTCCGCCGTCCGCGCCGCCAAGTGCTGGCCGGCATCGGACGAGCCCGCCTGGACGATGACGGGATGGCCCTGCGGTGGGCGAGCGACGTTGAGCGGTCCCTTGACGCGGAAATGCCGGCCGGCATGGTCCGGGGCGTGGATGCCGCGCCGGTCGATGGCGATCCCCGAAGCCTTGTCGGCGACGAAGGCATCGTCGTCCCAGCTGTCCCAAAGCTTCTGCGCGACAGCGACGAATTCCTCGGCGCGGGCGTAACGGTCGGCATGAACGGGATGCTGGTCGAGGCTGAAATTCGCCGCCGCCGGCGCATCGGCTGAGGTGACGACATTCCAGCCTGTCCTGCCGCCGCTGAGATGATCGATCGAAGCGAACAGCCGCGCCAAGTGGAACGGCTCCCAATAGGTGGTCGAGGCGGTCGCAACGAGCCCGATCCCTTGCGTGATGGTCGAGAGCGCCGACAAAAGCGTCAGCGGCTCGAAATGCACGACATGGCCGGTGCGCTCGAAGGTGTCGATCGGCTGCTCGCCATTGCGCGCGCTGAGGCTGTCGGCCAGAAACACCATGTCGAACAGGCCACGCTCGGCAGTGCGCGCGGCGTCCGCATAGTGCTGGAAGCTCAGGCCCGGATTGGCAGGCACATCGGGATGGCGCCAGGCAGCGACATGATGGCCCGGTCCGCGAACAAAGGCTCCAAGCCTTATCTTTCGATTTTCAGTCATCAGCGGTTCTCGGGCTGGTCGCAAAGGGCGTTCCTATCTAGCGCCTGCCAAACCCGCTGAGTGAAAGAATGCCTTTCGTCAGCTGGCAATTATTGTTTTTTGACATCGGGTTACGGGAAAGCACGATGATCGTTGCCGGGGCGATGGGCTGGAGCCACGACCACCGGCATCGCAAAGGTTCTTGATGCTTCATACCCCTTCCTCCCCGCTACGTTCGATCCCTCGTTCAATCATCATCGTTGGCGGCGGCTTTGCCGGCGCGGTTACCGCGATCAAGCTGCTCGACCGTTCAACTGAGCCGCTGGCAATCACCATCATCGAGCGCCGGGCCGAGCTCGGTCGCGGCGTTGCCTATAGCACCGTCGATCCACAACACCTCGTCAACGGCGCGGCGCGCATCTTCTCGCTGCATCCGGACGATCCCGATCACCTCGTTCGCTGGCTTATGGCGAATGGGCCGGAGCACGGCTGGACACCGCCCGAGGATGTCCCGGACTCAAGCCCGCCGCGCTGGCTGTTCGGCAGCTATGTCCAGTCGGAACTGACAAGAGCGATCAGAGAAGCAGATCCGCGTTCTTCGCTGCGCCACATCAAGGCATCCGCCGTCGACATGCTGACGGGTCCGTCCGGGGTATGCGTCGGCACCAGCGATAGCCAGCAATTGCTGGCGGATGAGGCGGTGCTGGCAACCGGGGTGTTCCAGAGCCAGCCGTCCACCACGGAAGCAGCCGTCGTCAGCGATCCCCGTTATGTCGCCAATCCCTGGGATTCGGCGGCGCTCGATCGGCTCGCCGGCAGCAAGGAACTGCTGCTGATCGGCTCCAGCCTCAGCATGGTCGACGTCGTCGCCAGCATGGAAGCGCGCGGCTTCAACGGCGGTTATCGCGTCGTGTCGCGGCGCGGACAGATCGTCGAACCTCGGCGCAACGCGGAAGCGTGGCGCGATTTCCTCGCCGGGCGGCCGCTGCCGAAAACCACCAGGGCGCTTCTCGCACTGGTCAAGGCCGAACGCCGGGCAATCGAAACCACCGGCCTGGACTGGCAAGGGCTGCCGCTGACGATCCGGCCGTGGATCCTGGCATTGTGGCAAGGCGCCACCGACAAGGAGCGCTTGAAGTTCGCACGCCATCTGCGCGCCTTCTGGGATGTCACCGCGCACCGCGCGGCGCCACCGAGCTTTGAGCGCGTGGCACTGGCGCGAAGCCAAGGCCGTTGGACGGGTCGAGCGGGACGGGTGCTGGCACTCCATCCGCAGGCAAATGGCATCGTCGCTGAAATTCGCTGGCGCGATACCGGCGCAGTCGAACGGCTGCGCTTCGACGGCGTCGTCAACTGCCGCGGCCATCAGGAGCATGATTGGCGACGGATCGCCGATCCGTTCGTCCGCAGCCTGCTCGAGAACGGCATCGTCAGGCCGCATGCGACCGGCTTCGGCATCGACGCGACGCATGACGGCCAGGTGATTTCTCGTGATGGCGAGACCCATGGCAATCTGTTCGCCATCGGCCATCCGCTGCGCGGCGTCGCCTGGGAATCGAGCTCCATCGGCGAACAACTGGCGCAGGCCATAGCCCTTGCCGGCCTTCTGGTCGGCGCCAGCCGAAGGCTGGGTGCTTTGGCCTGAAGTCACCAGCTTTGCGAAATGGAAGAAACGAAAACGGCCGCAGCTCTATGCGGCCCTTCTCTCATGATTGCCCGGCAGATTTAGGCGTTCGGGTCGAGATAGGCGTCGGCGAAATTCGCTGACAGGCCTTCGGCGCCAGGCGCGTAGTTCTTGACGGTTTTGCGGGCGATGATGATGGTCGGTGGCGCGATCAGATTGATGATCGGCAACTCGTCGGCGATGATCTCCTGGAACTTGAAGAAGAGTTGCCTGCGCTTGGCCTCGTCTAGCTCGACCGATGCGGCTTCCAGCAACCGGTCAACCTCCGGGTTCTCATAATGCGCGCCGTTGGAGAACGGCAGCCCTTTCTTGATGTTCTTTGACCAGTAGAGCCGCTGCGCCCCGGCGCTCGGGTCGAAGATGTTGCCGCAAGATTCGGTCGACAGGTCCCAAGTGCGGTCGGTGTAGATGGTTTTGACATAGGTGCCGAAGTCGAACTTCTGGATCTCGGCGTCGATACCGATCTTGGCCAGCGCCTGCTTGAGGAAGTCGGCATAGCCCCACGGATTGTAGGGATTGTTGGTGAGCCTTAGCTTGAAGCGGATGCCGTCCGCTCCTCGCTTGAAACCGGCCTCGTCTAACAGTTTTTCCGACAGCGCCGTATCGACGGTCGCGGCCTTCACGTCGGGATCGAAATACTTCTTGTTGACGACGCTGATCGGTGTCGGCGACACTTGGCCATAGCCGTAGAACACGATGGCGTTGACCGCATCGAGATCGATCGCATGTGCGATTGCCTGGCGGACTTTTTTCTCCTTCAGGATCGGGTTTTCGAGGTTGATGATCAGTTGGTGCAGCGGGCCGCTATAGGCGAAGACCGTGCTGTCGACGACGAATTGCGGCAGCGCCTTGAAACGCTCCAGATCGGCGAAGGCCACCGGGTTCGGTCCGATGTCGACCTCGCCCGTTTCGAGCGCCGCGGCGCGCGCGCCCGGATCGGTGATGAAGCGGAAAATGATCCGGTCGAGATAGGGTTTAGGCGCATCCCAATAGGTCGGATTCTTTTCGACGAGGATGTGGCTGCCCTTTACCCATTCCTTCAGCACGAACGGCCCGCTGCCGATGATCTGCTCGAAGGACGGATCGTCGGCCGGCTTCAGCTTCTCGTAAATGTGTTTGGGCACGACAGGCGATTCCGTCGCGGCCAGCCCCGAGATCAGGGCGGCGGACGGCTTCGACAATTTGATCTTCACGATATACGGGTCCGACGTGTCGATGTCGGTGACGTTCTGGAAGGTGATGCGACCGCGCGGATGCGCTTCGCGCAGCCGGGAGATAGAAAAGGCGACGTCCTCGGAGGTCAAATCATGGCCATCGCTGAACTTCACCCCCTGGCGCAGCTTGAAGACGTATTCGAGCCCGTCGTCGCTGATCGACCATTCGGTGGCCAGTTGCGGTCGGGGATTGAGATCGTAGTCGTAGGCGAGCAGGCCGTCGAAAATCTTCGGACCGATGGTGGCCGGTCCGCCAGCGCTGGTGTTGATGGAAACGATCTGGTTAGGCTCGGGATAGTAGACGAAGTTGAGCGTGCCTCCGGCCACCGGCTTTGCGTCTTCTGCGAATGCCCCGGCGGGAAGTGCAGCACTCGCGCCGGCCAGCAGCAGGAACTGATTGAACAGGCGTCGGTTGATGGTCATGGTCGGTACTCCGAATTGGCGCGATTTATCTTTCATGGAGAAAAGTCGGGATCGTCGTTTTCACGCGCTGGTCCCAACCAGAGGGCTTGCAGAACGCTTAGGCGTTTGGCGCGAGCCATATCTGCGCGAAGCTGTTGTTGATCCCCTGAGCGCCGGGCGCAAAACCCCGGACCTTCTTGTTGGCGACGATCTGGGCGCCGGCGGCGACCAGATCGACCGACACCACGTCGTCATGGATGACGTGCTGGAATTTGTACCAGAGCTCGCGCCGCTTGGTCTCGTCGGGCTCGATTGCCGCGGATTCGAGGATCTGGTCGACCTCGGGGTTTGCGTAGTGGCTAGCGTTGGAGAAGACGAGGCCGATCTTGAAGTTCTTCGACCAGTAGGCGCGCTGGACGCCGAGCGTCGGATCGAAGGTGTTCGACAGCGACTCGACCACCAGGTCCCAGGCGCGGTCGGTGTAGACGGTCTTCAGGAACGTCGACAGGTCAAGCTTGAGGATCTCGGCATCGATGCCGACCGTCGCCAACGACTGCTTGATGAAATCGGCATAGGACGCCGGCAGGAACGCGTTGTAGGCAAGCCGGAGCTTGAAGCGCGTCCCATCGGCGCCACGCGGATAGCCGGCGTCGTCGAGCAGCCTCTCCGCCAGTTTGGTATCGGGTTCGCGCGCCTTGATGCTGGGGTCATACCATTTGGGCAGCGCCGTGCTGATCGGGCTCGGCGATACCTGCGCATAGCCGTAGAGCGCGATGTCGACCAGCTTCTGCAGGTCGATTGCGTGGGCGATGGCAAGGCGCACATCGCGCTTGGTCAGGATTTCGTTCTCGTAATTGAAGAACAATTGCTGCTGTGGGCCGGAATAGGCGTAGGTGTTGGTGTCGACGACCAGAGCGGGGTTTGCCTTCAGCCGTTCGATGTCGGCCAGCGGCACGGGATTGGCGCCGATATCGATCTCGCCGGTTTCAAGAGCCGCCGAACGCGCGGCCGGGTCGAGGATGACGTGCAGGACGATGCGGTCGAGGTAGGGCCGAGGCGCGTCCCAATAATCCGGATTGCGGTCGAAGATCAGATGGCTGCCGGGCACCCATTCCTTGAGAATGAAGGGACCGGTGCCGATCGTCTGTTCGAGCTTCGGCTGTTCCGCCGGCTTGAACGTTTCGTAGACGTGCTTCGGCACAATCGGTGATTCCGAGCTGCTCAGTGCCGTGATCAGATAGGGCGCCGGCTTTGAAAGCACGATGATGGCGGTGTGCGGATCGGGCGTCTCGACCGCGGTCACGTTTTGGTAGGTGATGCGGCCGCGCGGATGCGCCTCCTTCAGCCGGAAGATGGTGAAGGCAACGTCTTCCGACGTGAAGTCCTTGCCGTCATGCCATTTGACGCCCTCGCGCAGCTTGAAGGTGTAGCGCAGGCCGTCATCGCTGATCGACCACTCCGTCGCCAGCAGCGGTTTCGGGCTGAGGTCATAGGCGAAATCGAGCAGACCTTCATTCACCTTGGGACCGATCGCCTGGCCGGTGCCCGACGAGGTGTTGATGGCAATCAGCGACGTGGGGTCGGGATAGTAGGCCCAGTTGAGCGTGCCACCCTGAACCGGCGTTCCTTCGGCAGCGAAGGAAACCCCGGGCAATGCGAAGCTCGCACCGCCAAGCAACAGCAGCTGGTTGAAATGACGACGATTGACAGACATGGCCTTGAGCTCCGGAAAACGGCTACGATGGCATCCGGCGGCCGAACACACTCCGGCGCCTCGACGCGATGATCCCTGCCACGCGGCAAAACCGGAAGAATGATTTTCTATCGTCTGCCGAAAGCACTGCTTCGCACGACCGTTTCATTCCAGGATCTGGCAAAGCTGCTCGACGCCCAAATCAGCGCTCCGATCTTATTTCTACAAGAATTGTAGACATTACGATTTTTTAGATTTCCGTTCCCGCTGCCGCGACGCTGCGGCAAACGAAATTTTCCACCGGGCACTTTGGCGCAAAGCCCGCCCTCGTCGCGCCCGGCCTGAACGTGTTGAATGCGCTCCATGGTCGATCTCATTCGCGCAAAATCAAGGAAGCTGCGGCCGACGCTGGCGAGGCTTCCGCCGCTGACGTCGCTTCGAGCTTTTGTCGCAACCGCCCGCCACCTGAGCTTTACGCGGGCGGCCGAAGAACTCCATGTGACGCCTGCCGCCATCGGCCAGCAGATCCGCCTGCTCGAGGATCACCTCGGTCAACCGCTGTTCCATCGCAACCGTGGCGAGCTTCTGCTGACGTCGGCCGGCCAGGCGCTGATGCCCGGCCTCACCGAGGCTTTCGACGTCGTTGTCGAGTCGGTCGCGCGGATTTCCGGCGACGAGGAGGATGCGCCGATCAAAGTGTCGGTTGCGCCCTCCTTCGCCAGCAAATGGCTGATCCCGCGCCTCGACGCACTGCGCGACGCGGTACCCGGCCTAGAAGTGCTGGTCGACGCATCAACCAGGCTTGCCGACTTTGCCAGCGAAGACGTCGACTGCGTCATCCGCTACGGGTCGGGCGCCTATAGCGGCCTGCTGACGGAACGGCTGTTTTCGGAAGCGGTGCTGCCCGTCTGCAGCCCGGAATTTGCTCGCATGCACGGTCTCTATCGCGGGCCGGAGGGGCTGCGTGACGCACCGATCCTGCATGAGGACGGTCCGGAACGCGATCCAAGCTGCCCTGACTGGAAGGGCTGGCTGAGATCCAACGGCCTGTCCGGCCGCTTTGTCGAGGGCGGTATACGGCTTAGCCAATCGTCACTGGTGCTCGACGCAGCTGCTGCCGGCAAGGGCATCGGTCTCGGCAAATTCCGGCTGGCCGAGCCTGACCTCGCCGCGGGGCGTCTGGTCAGTCCATTCGGCTCACCGCAGCCGGTCGAGTTTTCCTATTATTTTGCGACGACGCCGCACAAGGCGAAGCTGGAGACGGTCGAGCGCTTTCATGGCTGGCTGAAGGCCGAGGCGCGCCAGCTCGGCGCTCTCGACGTCCCACCGCCGGCGGCGCTTCCGGCGCGCATCGCCATTATCGCGGCCGAATAGCCTCGCCGCGGTCTCGCGAGCAGGCGCGCGCCTATTTGAGCTTGAAGCCCAGCGCTTTGAGCACTTCGCCCAGGCGATCACGGCCTTTCAGCGCTGCTTTGCTGCCGATGCGGTTCGAAACCAACTCTGTCCAGTCCACCACAGGCATCGCCTGCTCCTGCTGGAATAATCGAAGCCTCTGGTTGTAGGCTGCAAGATCGTCCGGATCGGGCTCTGATCGATAGCGCTCGCGGTGCAGCACCGCAGCCTGCGGCAGTCTGGGCTTGATGTCAGTCGCAGCCAGGAGATCGGGATAGCCGACGGTCAGGCCGAACACCGCCACGGTTTCCGGCGGGAGGCCGAGTTCGCGCGCCACCTCCTGCGGATGATTGCGCATCGCGCCGATGTAGCAGGAGCCGAGCCCGAGCGCGTCGGTCGCCACCACGGCGTTCTGTGCGGCAAGTGCGGCGTCGATCACGGCCAGCAGAAAGCTCTCCTGATAATCGAGCCCCTCGCCCACCCGGCCGTTTGCCTCGGCAATGGCGCGCAGCCGCGACAGGTCGGCCAGCCAGACCAGCAGCAGCGGCGCCTGCTCGATATGGCGATTGATCGCCGCCAGTTCGGCAAGCCGCGCCTTGCGCGCCGGATCCTCGACTGCGATGACGCTCCACGCCTGGAGATTGGAAGAAGTCGGCGCCGACTGGGCGGCGGCGACGATCAGTTCCAGCGTCCCTTCGGGAAGAGGCTTGGCGAGATAATTGCGGACCGAGCGATGCGAAAGGATCGCCTCGAGGGCTTCGTTCCAGGTTCCGGTATGCGCGCTTTGCGGCGCTCGATAACGCCGCCGTAGCGCCGCTTCACCACGCAGGTCAGCGTCGGAAGGGCGGATGCTGAAGGCGGCCGGCTGTGACATCGTCTTCCCTACTGGCAATCTGGCTTATCCGGTGTTCTGACGACCCCAGGTCATTCAAGAAGCGCGGCTTAGGCCCCGTTGCGCAAAAGCGGAAGCAACTGATCGCCTTGCCGCTTGATCTCGGAAAGATACGGCGTGTCCGAGAGCACGAAATGCGTGATGCCCAGATCCCGGTATCTGCCGAGCGAGCGGGCGACGTCGGCGGCCGAGCCGACCAGCCAGGTGGTGCCAGCGCCGCCGCCGCCATATTTGCCCGGCGCAGTATAGAGATTGTCGTCCAGCACCTCGCCGCGTGCGTGCAGATCGAGCAGACGCTGCTGGCCCACCGCTACCGCCCGACCGTGATCGTTCCAGCCGGCTCCCTGGCCCTTGGCCATCTCGTCGACCTTCGCTTCTGCATCCGCCCAGGCCTGCCCAGCGGTGTCGCGGACCAGCGTGGTGACCCGCAACCCGAACTCCAGAGGCGGGAGGTCTCGGTCGAGTTCCCTGCTCAAGGCTTTGAGCCGCTCGATCCGCTCCCGGACGCCGTCGAGCGGCTCACCCCAAAAGAGCTGGACATCCGCCTCGCTGGCCGACACCCGCTCCGCCGCCTCCGACGCGCCGCCGAAGTAGAGCTTGGGATGGCGACGATCGCCACGGACATGGATGCGGGGCATCACGGTAGAGCCAGTGACCTGGAAGTGCTCGCCCGCAAAGGTCACGTTCTCTTCAGTCCAAAGTCTGCGAACCAGGCGCATGAACTCTCTGGTACGGGCATAGCGATGTATCTGGTCACCTTCGCTGTCGCCATAAGCAGCGAGGTTGTCCTTGCCTGACACTATGTTGATACGCACGCGACCGGCGGTCAGCTGGTCGAGCGTGGCTACGGCGGATGCGAAGTGCGCCGGCCGCCAGTACCCCGGGCGGATCGCGATGAGCGGCTCGAAGGAGGTGGTCCGCGCGGCGAGCGAGGCCGCGACAGTAAAAGTGTCGGGCCGACCCCAGCCGGTACCGATCAGCGCGCCCTTCCAGCCGTATTCCTCAAGCGCCTTCGCGTGGCTGGTCAGCGTCTCCAGGCTGTTGTGGTCCTCGACGGCCGGCTCGCCGCGGTGACCGGGATCGACCTGGTTCGGGATGTACCAAAGAAACTCGGTATCAGCGCTCATTGTCGGGCCTGTATTTTGGCCGGGCATGAGGTCAATGGCAGGACCTTCCCCTCCGTTGTATTTTGATGACCATTCAATGGGTGGCCTCATGCAGCGCTGGCGCCTTGTGCGGCTGCGGTGCAAAGCGGCTTTCGGGTCTGGCAAGCCCGAGATGGTCGCGCAGCGTGCGCCCCTCATAGTCGGTGCGGAACAGGCCGCGCCGGCGCAGGATCGGCACCACCGTATCGACAAAGACCTCCAGTCCGGTCGGCAGCACGTCCGGCATCAGGTTGAAGCCGTCGGCGGCGCCGGCGACAAACCATCTTTCGATATCGTCGGCGATCTGCTCGGGCGTGCCGACGATGGTGCGGTGGCCGGTGCTGCCGTTCAGCGCCCGGATCAGCTGGCGAACGGTGAAATCGTTGCTGCGCGCGAGCGCGAGCGTGGCCTTGAAGAAGGTGTGGCCGCCATTGGGGGGCAGTTGAATCCCTTCTGGCAGCTTCTCGTCGAGCTTCAGCCGCTCGCGATCGATGCCGAGCACGCCGGACAGCCGGCCAAGGCTGTAGTCGAGCGGGATGCGGTCCCAGAGCTCTCCTTGCCGCCGCTCCGCTTCGGCCTCGGTGCTGCCGATGATGGTGGCTAGGCCGGCGAGGTTGAGCGGCACGCCGCCGGTGCGGCCATAGGCGACGGCACGCGCCTTAAGTTCCCGCGCATAGCCGAGCGCTTCCTCGAAAGACTGCGATGCGGAAAACACAGCTTCGGCGTGGCGGGCGGCGAGGTCCTTGCCGTCATCGGACCCGCCGGCCTGGACGACCACCGGATGCCCTTGCGGCGAACGCGGCACATTGTGCGGCCCGTGCACCGAGAAATGTGCGCCCTTGTGGTCGATGGCGTGAACCTTGGTGGCATCGACGAAGCGCCCGCTGGCGACATCACCGATGAAGGCATCGTCCTCCCAGCTGTCCCACAATGCCTTGACGATGTCAGCGAATTCCGCCGCCCGCTCGTAGCGCCGGCCATGATCGATGGCACCGTTGAGGCCGAAATTGCGGGCCGAGGCGGGATCGGCCGTGGTGACGATGTTCCAGCCGATGCGTCCGCCGCTGACATGGTCGAGCGTCGCGAAGCGCCTGGCGATATTGTAGGGCTCGTTGAAGCTGGTTGAAGCGGTGGCGATCAGGCCGATGCGCTCGGTTGCGGCGGCTACCGTCGCCAGCACGATGGTCGGCTCCAGCGACGTGATCGGACGATAGTCAATGCGGTCCGATATCGCCGCCTGGTCGGCAAGGAATACGGCGTCGAGCTTTGCGCGCTCTGCGATCTTCGCCACCTGCACATAGTGGTCAACGGTGAAGGCGGCATAGGGGTCGACGCCGTCCATCCGCCATGCCGCCGGCGAGAAGCCGGCATGCAGGATGTTGACGTTGAGATGGAGCTGCCGGCCGCTCATCGAAAGACGCCGGGCTCGGGATAAGCGCCGGTCAGATACCAGGTGCCGACAGTGCGGGTCTTGTATTCGGCAGGGTTGTGCAAGGTGTGAATGCGTGCGTTGCGCCAGAAGCGGTCGAAGCCGTATTTGCGCACTGCGGAGCGGGCACCCATCACCTCGAATATCTCGGTCGTGACTTCGAGCGCAACATCGCCTGCCAGCACATTGGCCGCGGCGACGGCAACCGCCGCCTCACCGCGTTCTTGCTCGGTCAGCGCCTTGCCGCGCGCGATCGCATGATCGATCGCCGCCGCCGCGCGATCGGCCAGCGCCGTCGCCGCCCGCGTCTTGACCCAGAGCTCGCCATACTGCCGCTTGATCCATGGATCGTCGATATGGCGCTCGACGCCGGAATACATCCACGGCCGCGAACTGTTGAGCGTATAATCTCGCGCCGCCAGCAGCGCGCCCTGGGCCGTGCCGACAAAGACATTGAGCAACACGCTCTGCTGCTGCAGCGGGCCGATGGTGCGGATTGGCAACGACGCGTCGACCCAACCGCGCACCAACTCGCTGTCGTGGATCCTGACGTCCTTGTAGGCGACCTTGCCGCTGCCGGTCTGCGTCTGGCCGATGCCGTCCCAGTCGTCGAGAACGGTGATGCCTTCGCGATTTGCGGGGATCGCCGCGAATTTCCTCTCGCCGCTGACCTCGTCTTCCCACGAGGTCGAAAGATAGTCGGCGACATGCGAGCCGGAGGCGAAGGGTTTGAAGCCGTTTACGATCGTCCACTCGCCATCTTTGCGGCCGAACAGCGTTTTGGAAAAACTGTTGCCGGTGTTGCCCCAGAACCAGTCGCCGGCAGCCGAACGCCGCAGCAGATCGGCTGAGCGCGGTTCGTCCGAATTGAGCCTGGCGGCGATCAGTGCGCTGAAATGGTAGCCGTAGATATGGCCGATCGAGCCGTCGACCTTGGCGAACTCGCGCCCGATCTTCAGCGCCGTCGAATAGGGTTCCCCGGCGCCACCGAATTCCTTGGGGATCACGATGGTGAGTAGGCCGCTTTGCTTGAGAAGACGTATCTGTTCGGTAGGCCTGCCGCCAAGCTGGTCGCGCTCGACCGCATCGCGGGCAAAGATGTCGCGCAGCTCGACCGCCTTGGCGATCCATGGATTGGACGTATCGGGATCGAAGGTCATCGTCTCACTCATGCAGCTGCGGGAAGCCGTGGCGCTCGGCAAGCAGTGCAAGAATGCGCCTGGTGTCATCGGCGAAGACCTTGCCCTTGGCCGTCGGCAAGTCGGCGGGCGGATTGCTGCCGATGATCAGCACCGGCAGCGACTGGTGCCGTTCGCCGAGCGCGTCGATCACCTTGCCTCTCGGCCTCGAAAACGGCACGCGCTCAACGTCGAGTCTGGCGGCGAGATCGGGAAAGGCTGCGAGCAATCCCTCAACCTGGTTGCAATAGGGGCAGACGAACGTCTGGCCCGGCTGATTTGGGTCGGCGAAACCCGGCTGGATGAGAAAGAGCGTGTCGCGCGCCATTGCCGGCCTATTCCGCAGCTGCCGCGGCATGCCGCGAAAAACGGTTTGCCGGTCGCTTCAGGCCGAGATTGTCGCGCAAGGTGCTGCCCTCATACTCGTCGCGGAAGAGGCCACGGCGGCGCAGTTCCGGCACCACCAGCTCGATGAAATCCTTCAGGCCGCCGGGCATGATCGGCGCCATGATGTTGAAGCCGTCGGCGCCGTAATTCTCGAACCGCTCTTCCATGGTGTCGGCGATCTGTTGCGGCGTGCCGACCACCTGCCAGTGGCCGCGGGCGCCGGCGATGCGCAGATAAAGCTGCCGGATCGTCAGGTTCTCGCGCCACGCCAGATCGATCACCAGCGCTTGCCGGCTCTTGCCGGCATTGGTCTCCGGCAAATCCGGCACCGGCCCGTCGAGCGGATAGGCGCTGAGGTCGAAGCCGCCGGCCAGCGCCGAGACCAGACCGAGGCCGACTTCCGGCTGGATGAGATCCTGCAGCTGTTCGAACTTCCCCCGCGCCTCGGCTTCAGTGCGGCCGACGACCGGGAAAATGCCTGGCAGGACTTTCAGGTCATCCTCCGAGCGGCCATATTTGCCGAGCCTGCCCTTGACGTCGGCATAGAAGGCGGTGGCTTCGTCGAGCGTGATCTGCGCGGCGAAAATCGCTTCCGCGGTACGAGCCGCCAGCTCTTTGCCCGGACCCGACGCGCCGGCCTGGACCACGACCGGACGACCTTGCGGCGTTCGCGGCGTGTTCAGGGGACCACGCACCTTGAAGTGCTGGCCCTTGTGGTTCAGCACATGCAGTTTGTCCTTGTCGAAATAGCGCCCGCTTGCTCTGTCGCGCGGGAAGGCGTCATCCTCCCAGCTGTCCCACAGGCCGAGCACGACATCGGCGAATTCCTCGGCGCGGTCGTAGCGCTCGCCATGCTGGATATGCGTCTCGTGACCGAAATTGAACGCTGCCTCCGGATCGGAAGAGGTGACCAGATTCCAGCCTGCGCGCCCGCCGCTCAGATGGTCGAGCGACGCGAACTGGCGGGCCAGATTGTAGGGATCGGAAAAACTGGTCGACGCCGTGGCGATGAGGCCGATGTTCCTGGTCACAGCCGACAGTGCCGACAGCAGCGTGATCGGCTCGAACGGATAGACGCCGCTATGCGCCTTGCGGCTGGCGGCCTCGAGGTTGCTCAGCCGCGCCGCGACGCCATCGGCAAAGAAGATCGCGTCGAATTTGGCCGCTTCCGCCAGCCGGGCAAGTTCGACGTAGTCGCCGAGGCTGGTCCCCTCGCCTGCCGCTGGATGGCGCCAGGCCGCCACATGGTGACCGGTGAAGAGCAGAAACGCTCCCAGCTTGAGCTTGTCCTTGCGCCTGGCCATTTTTTTCGCCTCCTCAGCGGTACAGTCCGCCGGCCGGGAATTCCCCGGTCAGCAACCAGGTGCCGATCGTGCGCTTCTTGTATTCGGCCGGATTGTGCAGCGTGTGCGTGCGCACGTTGCGCCAGAACCTGTCGTAGCCGTTGGCCTTGGTGGCTGAGCGGGCGCCCATCACCTCGAAAACCTCGCTCGACGCGTCGAGGCCGACTTGTCCGGCGTAGACATTGGCGGTGGCGAGATCGATCGCCGTCTGCCCGCGCTGCTCCAGGGTCAACGCCTCGCCCTGGCCATAGGCGGCATCGAGGCTGCATGCTGCTATATCGGCCAGTTCGGCCGCGGCGAGCGTGCGGATATAGAGGTCGCCATATTTGCGTTGCACGAACGGATCGTCGGTATGTTTCTCATAGCCGGAATAGACCCAGGGGCGCGATTGCGAGACCGTATAGTCCCGGCCTTCGCTCAGCGCTCCTTGCGCGCTGCCGACGAACAGGTTGAGCAGGACCGCCTGCTGGAACAGTGACGTCAGCGTCTGGAACGGCGTCAGCGGCACCGCGGGCGAGCCAATCAGTTCGTCGTCGCCGACATGCACGTCCTTGAACGTCACCTTGCCGCTGCCGGTCTGCCGCTGGCCGACACCATCCCAGTCATCCTCGATGACGATGCCCTCACGGTCAGCCGGGATCGCTGCCGCTAGTCTATCCTGGCCGTCCTCCCAGGCAACCTGGATGTAGTCTGCGATGTGGGAACCGGAGGAGAACGGCCGAAAGCCGCTCAGGATCCAGCCCGTGCCGTTGCGCCTGGCCGTCGACGTCTTCGACATGGCGTTGCCGGAATTGCCCCAGACCCAGTTCTCCCTTGCCGAGCGTGTCAGCAGCCGGTCCCTCTGCGCCTGCGTGCCACGGAACAGCACGCCATTGAGCGGCAGATGATGGTATCCGTAGAGATGGGCGAGCGAGCCGTCGGTGCGGGCGAATTCGCGCACGACGCGAAGCACCGACAGCCAGGGTGCGCCCTTGCCGCCATAGCGCTTGGGAATCTGCGCCGACGGCAAACCACTTTCCTTCAGCAGGCGGATCTGTTCGACGGGCCGGCCGCCGGCCTTGTCGCGCGCCACGGCATCCCGATCGAAGATTTCGCGCAGTTCGACCGCCGTGGCGACGAACGGGTCGGAAAGGTCAGGGCTGAAGGTCATCGGCGTTTGTCCATGGAAATGCGTCTATTCCGCCGCGATGGTCTGCGCCGGCCGCGAGACGGAAGCGGCATAGGCGTCTTCGCCGAACTCGGCCGGATGGCTCCCGGTTATGCGGCTCTCATGGCTGTCGAGATCGGCGAGGAAGAGATCGCGGCTGATGCGCGCGACAACGGCCGGCACATCGCGCCTGATCGACGGCACATCGCCGATCGGCAGGCCGAAACTGACAAAGCCGCCGGGATTGAAGACATGGATATTCCTCAGGAATGGCGCCTCCCCCGGCGCCTTCTCGAGAAATTCATGGCCGAGGCCGAGATAAGGATGGGCGCCGAAAAATTCATCCAGCTCTGCTTCCGGCGGCGCGTACTGGTCGCGCCATAGCCGGATGGTGGCGGCGAAATCGGCGAACTCAGGCTTGCGCGTCGGGTCGGCGAAATAGCCGGTGCCGGCGACGACGAAGTCGAACGCAAACGTCTCGCCTGCGATATCGGTGACGACCTTGCCGTCTTCGACATCCGCATTTGTCCAGGGGGCACCGAGATGGAGATGAAAATTCTGGTGCCGCACCGCCCGCTCCACCGCATCGAGCGGCGGCGTTGAACCGGCCTCGCGGAAGCGCAATGCCTGGCGCCAGCGCACCGCATCGGGCAGCCGAGGATAATTGTCATAGGCGCCGGGATAGCCGCGCACGCGGTTGATCGGCACACTGGCAATGCTGTTGCGGCGGGCAAAGAGACGCACCGATTTCGCGCCGGCCTCAAGGGCAGCTCCGGCCGCATCGAATGCCGAAGCCGCCGACCCGACGACAGCCATTGCCTTGCCCTTGAGCGAGGCAAAATCGATTGCCGCCGAACTGTGTGCGACAAGGCCCCGCGGCAAGGCGGCAAGTACCGCCGGTATCACTGGACCGCCGCTGCCGCCAAAGCCATTGGCCAGAATGATCTTGCGCGCCGTTTCGACCGATGGCGTGCCGTCGGCTTCGAGGTGGAGGCGAAAAAGCCCGCCGGCCGGCTCGATGCGAATGAGACGCGTGCCGTAACGGATGCCGATACCGAGGAACGCGCGATACCATTTCAGGTAGTTCGCCCAATCCGTCCGTGCGATGCGGTCGAATCCGGCATAGGCTTCCGCACCGTGGCGGGCTTCGTACCAGGACTGAAAGCTCAAGCCCGGCAAGCCGAGTTCCGGCCCCGGCAAGCCCTTTGGCGTTCGCAGCCGGTTCATCCGTGCATGAGTGAGCCAGATGCCGGCCTTGCTCTCATCCGGTGCCGCGTCGACGACAGTGACCTTGCCAATGCCGGCACGCCTCAACGCGAAGGCAAAGGTCGCCCCCGTCTGCCCACCGCCAACGATGAAGACATTGTGGTCGATGCCTTCCCGGTCCGGCACCCAGTTCTGCGGATCGGGGCCGATCAGCCGGAGCGTTTCCCGGGCGTGGTGATCTGGATCGGTCGGTAAGGCCATTTCGGTCCCGGCTGAAGTTGAGCCTCGTCAAACTCCGCCTCGGGCGGCAAACAGTCCAGAAATGTTCGCTTTGAGTGGCCGGTAGTTTTTTTCACTTGCATTGCAACGACGCGCTTTCACAGCCGACGAATGGGCGGTGCGTGTGGCCTCCCTGAAGCCGGAGCATCTTTTTCGATATTGCAGCGGGCGCAAGCGCACTGGTCATTTTTATTTCTTACGGCTCACGCGCAATACGCCGATGCAGTCGGGCATTGGTGTCGAGCACATCAGCGGCGTCGCGTGGTCAGCGGGATCAAGCTTAATCTTGGTCGACCGACATGTGTGGCGTCCGCCATCTGACAGACGGCAGGTCGCGGATACACCAGCAACGGTCCTCGCAGGATAGGACAGCGCAGCTATTCAACAGGCGTCCCAAGAGGCCCGTCGGCTACGCCATCGCAGGAACGAAAACAGAAGAGTAGCGGCACTTTCGTGTGCAGTTTTTGCACACGATCTCTCATAACATATTGATTTTATGTATTTGATCTGTCCCATCCATCACCGGACATTGCGGAGTATCCTGGTAGAGGTGGGCGGCAGACACGATTCGAACTCTGGCGCGACAAGTGAAATGACCGCCGTTCTCAAAGTTTGTCGGCCGATAGTTGGTGCGGGTGGTCGGGCTCGAACCGACACTCCTTTCGGAACTGGATTTTGAATCCAGCGCGTCTACCAGTTTCACCACACCCGCAAGGCGCTAACTCATTTACCTCTCAACGCTCTCATGCTGCACCTACGTAGAGGGTGGCAGTTCGAGAATTAAGCGGCCCTTAACTCCTAACCTATTGACCTCCAATCCTATTACCCTGCGGGCTGACGGTAGACGCATCCTGATTTTGAGTCGAGCGCGTCTACCAATTCCGCCATAGGGGCTCAGGCCGGGCGGCCTGGATGGGCGCGGACTATACGGTTGGAGGCCTGTTCGTCAACTGGCCAAATCCCAACATCTGGGCTCGCTCAAGCCTCAGCCTTTCGATTTCGTGAAGCAGCTGCCATTGTGCAGCGCGGAAAATCTTTCTAGAGAGGCGGCGCATGTCATTGAAGCGCACCTTGTCCGACGAGGTTGATGCGGGGCGCTTCCAAGTCTTGTTTGTACATGTCGTGATCCCAAGACCGCTTCTGGTTTGGGCGTGCATTAGGAGTGCCGATGCTTCGCGGACTTTACGACTGGACCTTGTCGCTGGCGGCGAGCAAATCCGCCGAATGGTGGCTGGCCTTCATCGCCTTCGTCGAGAGCTCGGTGTTCCTGGTGCCGGCCGACGTCCTCTATCTGCCGATGGCGCTGTCGCGGCCGGATCGCGCCTATCGTTACGCGCTGGTCGCCACCGTCGCCTCGGTGCTGGGCGGCATCGCCGGCTGGTTCATCGGCCATTATGCCTATGATGCGGTGGCGCGGCCGATCCTCGAATTTTATGGCAAATATGACGAGTTCGAGGCGATGCGCGTCTCATCGGGTGTCGGCTTCATCATCCTGATGCTGGTCACCTCCGGCCTCGCCCATCTGCCGCCGATCAAGGTTGTGACGATCCTGTCGGGGGTCATCGGTGTTCCTTTGCTGCTGTTCATCGTGCTGGCAATCGTGGCGCGCGGTGCTCGCTTCCTGTTTCTCGCGTGGCTCTTGCGCCGCTATGGCGAGCCGATCCGCCACTTCATCGAAAAGCGCCTCGGCCAGATTGCAGGCGCCGCCGCCGCCGCCCTGATTTTGCTCTATATCGTCGTCAAATACGCCGTCTGAACGGCATCGAACCGAATGGACTGAGCCCGATGACAGCGACCGTGAATGCCGATACCGGACGACAGCGGCTGCGCACCGCCCTGTTCCTTGCTGTCGCCATGGCCGCCACGGTCGGCTCGGCGCTGGCCTTCCAGTATCTCGGCGGCTACATCCCCTGCAAGCTCTGCCTCGAGCAGCGCACGCCTTACTACGTCGGCGTGCCCTTGATGCTGCTGGCGGTGCTTGCGTCGGCTCTTCAGGCGCCAGCCTGGGTAAGCCGTGGCCTGCTGGCTATTGGCGGCCTGCTGATGCTCTACGGCGTCTATCTCGGCGTTTATCACTCCGGCGTCGAATGGGCGTGGTGGCCAGGCCCGACCGATTGCACCGCAGCCGCCGGGCCGGTGGACACCGGCGGCAAGGGCGTGCTCGATGCGCTCGACAAATTCGTCCCGCCCTCCTGCGACAAGGCGGCGCTCCGCATCCTCGGCCTGTCGCTGGCCGGCTGGAACGCCATCGCCAGCTTTGTCCTGGCAGTCGTAGCCTTCCGCAGCGCCTTCGCCCGCGACTGATTTAGCGCGACACGAGATCATCCAAGAATTCGGCAGGCTGAGTCGGGTGGAGTGATTGCCGAGAACCGAAGCGGAGCGGACATTGGTCCGTGAGCATCGGAAGCGCAGAAAATCGCTTCAGACGGCCAGCCTCCCGAATTATCGGATGATCTCACGGCTCGAGTTCGACATCCCAGTACAGATAATCCATCCAGCTTTCGTGTAGATGGTTGGGCGGGAACAGCCGGCCGTTATTATGCAAATCATGCACCGTCGGCTGGTAGGGCTTCTGCAGCGGCCACATCTTGGCGTGGGCCGGCATCATGCCGCCCTTCCTCAGATTGCAGGGCGAGCAGGCAGCGACGACATTCTCCCAGGTCGTGGCGCCGCCGCGATGGCGAGGAATGACATGGTCGAACGTCAGATCGTCCGGCGTGCCGCAATATTGGCATTGGAAACGGTCACGCAGGAAGACGTTGAAACGGGTAAACGCCGGATGCCTCGACGGCTTCACGTAAGCCTTCAGGCTGACGACGCTCGGCAGCTTCATCGAAAAGGTCGGTGAAGAGACGGCGTGTTCGTATTCGGCGACGATGTTCACCCTCTCGAGGAACACCGCCTTGATGGCATCCTGCCAGGACCAGAGCGACAGGGGGTAATAGCTGAGCGGACGGTAATCCGCGTTCAGCACCAGCGCTGGAAGCCCATCCGGAGATACGGCAACCGTCACGTCGTTGACCTCCTTCACCCTAGAACCGGTCGGCGCGGATACTGTAAGCCCGACATGACAGGGATGTGAAGCGGATTGTCGATCATGCCGGGTCTCAAAAACGCATGATTTCAATGCTTTTTTGCGGATTCAGGCCGGAGGCGCGGCATCCCTGCCCTTCAATTCGCGATAATAAGCCCAGAAAAGCCGCGATGCGACACCGCGCCACGGGCTCCATGATTCGGCAAGCCGGATCAGCATTTTCTCCGGCGGACGCGGGTCGATGCCTAGTGCATGGCCGACCGCGCTCTGCAGTGCAACGTCGCGCGCCGGAAAGATGTCCGGGTGTCCGGCGGCAAACAAAAGGTAGACTTCAGCCGTCCACGGGCCGATCCCCGGCACCCTGGTCATGGCCGCGATCGCCTCGCTTGCATCGAGCCGGCAGAGGTGATCGAGGTCGAGCCCGTCGGCCACCGCCCGGGCGACGGCAAGCAGGCCGCGCTGCTTGGGTCGCGACAGCCCGGCCTCGCGAAAGATCACCTCGTCGGCGGCAAGTATCGCCTGCGGCGTCAGCGGATCGAGCAGTCTCGTCAGCCGGCCGAAGATGGCGTCGGCGCTCGCGCGGGACACTTGTTGCGAAACGACGATGGAAGCAAGGCTCCTGAACCCCGGCTCCGATAGCCTGAGCGGCACCTCGCCGGCCATGCCGCGCACTCTTTCCAGGCGTGGGTCGAGTAAGCATAGCCTATCCAGCCCTTGCGCAATGTCGTCGAGACTGGCGATGCGTTGCATGTCTGCTTGTTCCAAAATCAAAAGTGCCGCACGCTTCGTCACGTGTCCCTCTGGACGCACGACGCCACCGGCGCAAAGTAGCAATTGGCGAAAGCGCCACACAACCCGATTGCCGCCGGACAATGACACTGCTGACATTCCGCTTCGCGCCGAGCCCGAACGGCGAACTGCATCTCGGCCATGCCTATTCGGCGCTGCTCAATCAGAAATTGGCAAAGGCGACGGGCGGACGCCTGCTGCTGCGCATCGAGGATATCGACACGACACGCTGCACGCCGGAATTCGAGGCAGGCATTTTTCGCGACCTGAAATGGCTGAGGCTTGGCTGGGAGGAACCGGTGCGCCGCCAGTCCGAGCATTTTGCCGAATATCGGGCGATGCTCGAGCGGCTGATCGAGGAAGAACTTGTCTACCCGGCCTTCATGAGCAGAAGTGAGATCCGCGCCTTTATCGCCGACAGCGAGAAGCGTGGCCGCGACTGGCCGCGCGACCCGGACGGCGTGCCGCTCTATCCTGCCGCCGACAAGGCGTTGACGGCGAGCGAACGCAAGCGGCGCCAGGCCGAAAATGTGCCATTTGCCTGGCGGCTGGACGTCGATGCGGCAATAGCGCGCGCCGGCAAGGACCTGTCATGGGCCGAATACACGAACGAGACGCTCTCCGCGACGCGTCGTGTCGAAGCCCATCCGCAGGATTGGGGCGACGTGGTCGTGGCGCGCCGCGAAATCCCGACCAGCTATCACCTCGCCGTCACCATGGACGACGCGCTGCAGGGCGTCAGCCATGTCGTGCGCGGCCAGGATCTCTATTCCGCGACCAGCGTGCAGCGGCTGCTTCAGCAACTGCTTGGCCTGCCGCAGCCGGCCTATTTTCACCATCGCCTGATCCTCGGCCCGGACGGACGAAAGCTGTCGAAGAGTCTTGGCGATACCGGCCTTGCCGCCCAGCGTAAGACGGGCGCATCGCCGGACGATGTGAGGCGGCTGGTCGGTCTCTAGCGGCGCCAAAGGCATTCCTTGAATGGAATTGAGCCTATGGATCAACGGTTTGGTTTTGCCTTCCGCTCGGAACGGCATTAGAGCAAGCGCGACAATCAGTCCTCACCGACGCGTGGCCTCCGGAAAAATGCACAGCCTCAAGCGGTTCATCCCCGCCTCTTTCGTCGTCCTGTGGGCGACCGGCTTCATCGGCGCGCGCTATGCCATGCCGTGGGCGGAGCCCTTTACTTTCCTGGCCGCGCGCTTTGTCCTGGCCGCAATCCTGCTTGTCGCTTTGATGGCCGCACTTGGTTCGAGCCGCGCCACCCGCGACGAGGCGCTGCACGCGACCGGCGCCGGCATCCTGATGCATGGCGTCTATCTCGGCGGCGTGTTCTGGGCCATCCACCGGGGCATGCCCGCTGGGCTTTCAGCCCTGATCGTCGGCCTGCAGCCGCTGATCACGGCAGTGCTCGCCGGCAGGCTTCTCGGCGAGGCCATCCTGCCGCGCCACTGGGCCGGTCTCGGCCTCGGGCTGATCGGTGTGGTGATCGTGCTCTGGCCGAAGCTCGGCGCGCTCGGCGGCGGGGTGACGGCCGAAACACTGGGCGCCTCACTTGTCTCGGTGCTCGGCATGAGCGCCGGCACGATCTGGCAGAAGCGCTTTGCTTCCGGCGGCGATCTGGTGGCTGCCACGTTCTGGCAATATGTCGGCGGCGCATCTGTAATGGCCTTGGCCTCGCTAGCCTTCGAGACGCGAACGGTCATCGTCAATGGCGAACTGATCTTCGCCATGGCCTGGCTCGTGCTGGTGCTGTCGATCGGCGCCATCTTCCTGTTGATGGTGATGATCCGCGACGGCGAAATGTCGAAGGTCGCCTCGCTGTTTTACCTCGTGCCGGCCGTCACCGCGGTCATCGCCTGGGCATTGTTCGGTGAGCACTTGAGCCCGCTCCAGATCGCCGGCATGGCGATCGCGACGCTCGGCGTCGGGCTGGCGACGGCTCAGCCGCCGACGCGGGCACGCGCCTCTAAATAGCGGCTGATCGCGGCGTTGAGCTCGCCACCGAGGATGAAGATCGCTGATACGATGTAGAGGAAGACGACGGCGATCATGATCGAGGCGAGGCCGGCATAGGTCGTCACATAGGACGAGAAATGATCGAGATAGGCGGCGAAGATGGTCGACCCGATGAGCCAGCCGACCAGCGTGAAGATGATGCCAGGCACGATCGAAACGAAGCGGCGCTTGCCGGCCGGCAACCAGAAATGCACGGCGAACAGGCCGCCGATGATGACGACCGAGGCGATGACGTAACGCCACAGCGTGATCGTGCCCATGTAGGGCTTTATCCATTCGAAATGCGACTCGGCCAGCCGTGCCAGCAACGGCGCGAAGACCAACAGCACGCTGATGGCCAAAAACCCGGCCGTCGCGATCAGCACGAAGATGATGCTCTGCACCCGCCGGTAGATGATGCCGCGCGTTTCCGAGACACGATAGGCCCGGTTGAGCGAGGTGCGCAGCGCCTCGATGCCGTTCGAGGCGAAATATCCGGCAAGCACGATACCGTAGGTCAACAGGTCACTGCGCCGGACGGTAAGCACGTTGAGCACCTCGCGCGCGATCGGTTTGGCGATCTGCTCGGGCCATGTGTCGAACACAAGGTGCACGGCGGTGTCGGCGAAAGCCTGCGCGCCGAAAAAACTCGCCAGCGTCGTAGCGAAGATCAGGAAAGGAAAAAGCGCCATCAGCGCGGTGATCGCCAGATGGCTGGCCATTGCCCAGCCGTCGTCGGTGTTGAAATGGCCGAGCGCGTCGTAGAGGACGCGTTTGAGGGCTACGATCTTCCGCAACAAGAACCGCGTTCCCTTCGATTGTCCCGACGCCGCGAATATGGGAAGGGTTTGCGGTAAATGACAACCCTAGGTCAAACCACCATTCCTCCCGGAGAAGAGTTGCGCACCATCATTGTCACAGGTGCCTCTTCCGGCATAGGCGCCTATTGCGCCCATGCTCTTAAGAGGGAAGGCTGGCGGGTGTTCGCAACGGCCCGAAAGCCCGAAGATATCGCCGCGCTCGAGGCCGACGGCATCGAGGCCTTTTATCTGGACTACACCGAGCCCGGATCGATCGAGGCGCTGGTGGCGTCGGTGCTGGAACGGACCGGCGGCCGGCTCGGTGCGCTCTTCAACAATGGCGCCTACGGACAACCCGGCGCCGTCGAGGACCTGCCGGTCGAGGCTTTACGGCAGCAGTTCGAAGCCAATGTCTTTGGCTGGCATGATCTCACTCGCCGCGTCGTACCGGTGATGCGCCGTCAGGGCCATGGTCGTCTCGTTCATTGCTCATCGATCCTCGGCCTCGCGCCGGTGCCTTTTCGCGGCGCCTACTCGGCATCGAAGCACGCTATCGAAGGGCTGATGCTGTCCCTCTATCAAGAACTCCGGGGTAGCGGCATCCATGTTTCGCTGATCGAGCCGGGGCCGGTGAAATCGAAGATCGCCAGCAACAGCCTTGCGTGGTTCCTGGCAAATATCGATCACGAGAATTCCGTTCATCGCCTTGCCTATGCGGCGCAACTCAAACGGCTGCGGGCCGGCGGCAGCACATCGCGGCTGAAGCCCGGGGCGGAGGTGGTTTATGCCGCCTTGCGCCATGCGCTTCTGTCGCGGCGCCCGCGCCCGCATTATGTGGTAACAGTGCCGGCCAGGATCGGTGTGATCCTTAAACGCATCCTGCCGGCTTCTGCACTCTACTGTCTGCTCGCCAAACGCGCCTGAACGCAATTCAACTGGAACACACCATGGCAACCGTCTTCAACATCCTCGCCGTTCTTGTCATGGTCGCAGTGGTGATCGTGCTGATCCGCGGCCTCATCAACATGATGCGCGGCGGCTCCAGCATGACCTCCAACAAGCTGATGCAGACGCGCGTGCTCTTGCAGTTCGTGGCCTTGGTGCTGATCATGCTGGCGGTGTATTTCACCCGTAAGTGACGCAGCACCAGCCGGGAGGTACCCCGTGGTCAAACTCAACAAGATCTACACCCGCACTGGCGACGATGGCACCACCGGTCTCGGCTCCGGCGAGCGGCGGCTGAAATCCGACCTTCGCATCGACGCCTACGGCACGGTCGACGAGGCCAATGCCTGCATCGGCATGGCCCGCATTCATACCGCGGCAGTAAATCCGGCGATCGATGCGATGCTCGGCCGCATCCAGAACGACCTTTTCGACCTCGGCGCCGATCTGGCAGTCCCCGATAATGGCAAGCCGCTCGACTACGAGCCGTTGCGCATCATCGCCTCGCAGACCGACCGCATCGAACAGGATATCGATCTCCTCAACAAGGACCTTGAGCCGCTCAAATCCTTCGTGCTCAACGGCGGTACGCCGGCAGCGGCTGCCCTTCACCTCGCCCGCACGGTGGCCCGCCGCGCCGAGCGCGTCATGGTTGCGCTGTCGCAAGATCCAGACGAGCACGTCAACCGCGAGGCGATAAGATACATCAACCGTGTCTCGGACTTTCTGTTCGTCGCCGCACGCGCGGTCAATGACAACGGAAATGCCGACGTGCTATGGGTTCCCGGCAAGAACCGCTGAATCTGCCGGAACCGGGAGAGGCCTGATGTTTATCCCGCTTTATGACACCAACCGGCTGCGGCACATCAAGCTGCAATATGTGACGATCAGCCTGATCGCGCTCAACGTGCTGATCTACTTTGTCACCACATTGGGCGGCGAGGATTTCGCCAACGCCGCGGTGATGGGCCTCGGTTTCATCCCGTCGGTTGTGCATGACAGCGTCGAGCTCGCTCCGCAATTTGTCGTCATTCCGGAGAGCCTGAGCTATCTGACCTATTCCTTCCTGCACGCGGATATCTTCCACCTCGGCGGCAACATGCTGTTCCTGTGGGTGTTCGGCGACAATGTCGAGGATGCACTTGGCCATGTCCGCTACCTCGTCTTCTACCTGCTTTGCGCCATCGCCGGCGCTTTCCTCCAGGGTCTGGTTGCCTGGGATTCGCGGGTGCCGCTGATTGGCGCGTCGGGCGCCATCGCCGGTGTGGTCGCCGCCTATCTGATCCTATATCCGCGGGTGAAGGTATGGGTGCTGGTCTTCGCGCGCATCCCGTTGCGCATCCCGGCGTTCATCCCGCTGATCCTGTGGATCCTGTTCCAGATCTTCATGTTCTCCCAGGGGGGCGAGGATCAGGTTTCCTGGGCCTGCCATATCGGCGGCATCATCGCTGGAGCCGTGCTGGTGCTTGTCTTGCGCAGCCGCGGCGTACCGCTACTCGCCGGCGCAGACGAGGAGCCAGCCGTGGTCGCCGGTCCGGCGCCCGTAGCCGGGGAGCCGGCGCCAAGCGACCCACAACCTGCGCAGCCGGCGCCGCGCTGGGGCCGGGGAAGCGTTTCCGGTCCGGACTGAACCGATTTGAGTGCTTCGCAGAGGATCCGAGTGCGCCCCGGATATTGACGCGCGGGGTCGCCGCAACTACGGAAGCGCCACCCTACTGGCGTGGCGAAGACCAGAATTCCGTCCGGAATGTCGGCTTTCGACAACTATGAAGAGGTGCACGCTGCTATAGCGCGCCCGACGAGCGTGAAGAGACTATCGTGAAAGAGGTGACAGGCAAATGAAGATCCTTGTGCCCGTGAAGCGGGTTGTGGATGCGAACGTCAAGGTCCGGGTGAAGGCGGACGGTTCGGCGGTGGAACTCGCCAACGTCAAGATGGCGATGAACCCGTTCGACGAGATCGCGGTCGAAGAGGCGATCCGGCTGAAGGAAGCTGGCAAGGCCGAAGAGATCATCGTCGTGTCGATCGGGCCGCAGCAGGCACAGGAGACCTTGCGCACGGCGCTCGCCATGGGCGCCGACCGCGCCATCCTGGTCAAGACCGACGAGCAGACTGAGCCGCTGGGCGTCGCCAAGGTGCTGAAGGGCGTCGTCGAGGCAGAACAGCCCGGCCTTGTCATTCTCGGCAAGCAGGCGATCGACGACGATTCCAACCAGACCGGCCAGATGCTGGCCGCACTTCTCGGCTGGGCGCAGGGCACCTTCGCCTCCAAGATCGTGCTCGACGGTGACAAGGCCACGGTGACGCGCGAGGTCGATGGCGGCCTGCAGACGCTGGAACTGAAGATGCCGGCGATCGTCACGGCCGATTTGCGGCTGAACCAGCCACGCTACGCGTCTCTGCCCAACATCATGAAGGCCAAGAAGAAGCCGCTCGACGAGAAGAGCCCTGCCGATTACGGCGCCGACGTCAAGCCGCGGCTTAAAGTGCTCAAGACCGAGGAGCCGGGCGGCCGCAAGGCGGGCGTCAAGGTCAAGAGCGTCGCCGAACTGGTAGACAAGCTGAAGAACGAAGCCGGCGTGCTCTAAGGAAATCCGATGAGGCCCGGCCTGCAAACGGCCGGTTTCTCCGCTTCCGGTGCTCACGTACTGAAGTACGCTCCGCTCCGGTTCTCGAAACCAACCGTTTTCGACTCGGCCTGACCGGATTTCAGGAGCCTCGAAGACGAAAGTCAGGAAAACATCATGGCTATTCTTCTGATTGCCGAACACGACAACGCTGCGCTTTCCGACCAGACCGCCAAGGCGCTTTCGGCGGCGCTGCAGATCGGTTCGGACGTGCATGTGCTGGTTGCCGGCAAAGGTGCCAAGCCGGCAGCGGACGCCGCCGCCAAGCTCAAGGGCGTCACCAAGGTGCTGCTCGCCGACGCCGACGAACTGACCGAGCGTCTCGCCGAACCGCTGGCGGCACTCGTCGTTTCGCTTGCTGAGCCATACGAGACGATCATCGCGCCGGCGACCTCGTCGGGCAAGAACGTCGCGCCCCGCGTGGCGGCGCTGCTCGATGTCGCCCAGATATCTGAAATCATCGAAGTCGTGTCGCCCGACACCTTCAAGCGGCCGATCTATGCCGGCAACGCCATCCAGACGGTGCAGTCCAGTGACGCCAAGAAGGTCATCACGGTGCGTACCGCTTCCTTCCAGGCAGCGCCCGAGGGCGGTTCCGCGCCGGTCGAGACGGTCCAGGCGGCGGCCAATCCCGGCCTGTCGAGCTTTGTCGAGAACAAGCTCTCCGAGACCGACCGTCCAGAGCTGACCTCGGCCAAGATCATCATCTCGGGCGGCCGTGCGCTGGGCTCCTCCGAGAAGTTCCAGGAGGTCATCCTGCCGGTCGCCGACAAGCTCGGTGCGGCGGTTGGCGCATCTCGCGCCGCCGTCGATGCCGGCTATGCGCCGAACGACTGGCAGGTCGGCCAGACCGGCAAGGTGGTAGCGCCCGACCTTTATATTGCCGTCGGCATCTCCGGTGCCATCCAGCACCTTGCCGGCATGAAGGATTCGAAGGTGATCGTTGCCATCAACAAGGACGAGGAAGCGCCGATCTTCCAGGTCGCCGACTACGGTCTCGTCGGCGATCTCTTCGTCATTCTGCCGGAACTGCAAAAGGCGCTTTGACGCCTTCTGCCAAAGCGTATTAAATTCTGAGGGGTGGGGTAGACGAAGTCGCCCCGCCCTTTTAGTTTGCACTGCACAAAAAACGGGCCGCAAAGGCCTCGACGGGATCGGGTAATGAGCAAGATCGAAACGATCGGCATCATCGGCGCGGGCCAGATGGGTGGCGGCATCGCCCATGTGTCGGCGCTGGCGGGCTATAAGGTGCTGGTTTACGATATTTCGCCCGACCGCATCGAAAAGGGCATCGCTACGATCAGCGGCAACATGGCCCGTCAGGTCGGCTCCGGCAAACTCGAGGAAAAGCTGCGCAATGAGGCGATGGCGCGCATTTCCGCGGCACCGGCCATGGCCGACCTTGCGGGCGCCGATCTGGTGATCGAAGCAGCGACCGAGGACGAGACGGTCAAGCGCAAGATCTATGCCCAGCTCTGCCCGCAGCTCAACCCCGAGGCCATCCTGGCGACGAACACGTCATCGATCTCGATCACACGGCTGGCTTCGCAGACCGACCGGCCGGAACGCTTCATCGGCATACATTTCATGAATCCGGTTCCGGTGATGAAACTGGTCGAACTGGTGCGCGGCATCGCCACCGAGGACCAGACCTTCGAGGCGGCAAAAACCTATGTGAAGCAGCTCGACAAGACGATCACCGTCTCGGAGGATTTCCCGGCCTTCATCGTCAACCGCATCCTGCTGCCGATGATCAACGAGGCGATCTACACGCTCTATGAAGGTGTCGGCTCGGTCGACGCCATCGATACCGCCATGAAGCTCGGCGCCAACCATCCGATGGGGCCGCTGCAGCTTGCCGACTTCATCGGGCTCGATACCTGCCTGTCGATCATGCAGGTGCTGCATGACGGGCTGTCGGATTCGAAATACCGCCCCTGCCCGCTGCTGGTCAAATATGTCGAGGCCGGCTGGCTCGGCCGCAAGACCGGGCGCGGCTTCTACGACTATCGCGGCGAGCATCCCGTTCCGACACGCTGATCACCTCGCTACCAGCGCACAAAAAGTCGTCCGCCGAGCGCCCCGAGCACGGCAAGGATGGCGACCGCGATCGTATACCAGGTGCCGACGAAAAGCGGCGAATCGTCGAAGCAATGCGCCGCATAGAAGGTCGCCGCCAGCCCGCCGGCAAGCAGGCCCGCGGCCGCACCGGCAAGCACCGGCCTTGTCGGCGCGCCATGGCGCAGCACCGCGAGAAAGACGGCAAGCGGGCCGATCCCGATCAACGGAATGAAGGTCAGGCAGATGACCATGTTCGTGCCGACCAGGCGCGTGCCCCAGTCGGACGCAGGCACGGCGAAGAGTTCGAAAATCACAGCCACAATCACCAGCAGCGGCGCGGCGATCATCCAGCTCACCGCCCGGCCGGTCGATGCACCGGGCGTCGACAGCCCACGCACCAGGACAAAGGCGCTGACGGCAAGAGCAATCGTGAAGACGAATTTGGACAGGAACCGCATCGTGTGCATGGCGATCGCAATGTCGGGGCGCGGGCCGATCGTCAGCCAGAAAACCGCGGCCGCGATCACGATGGCCACGCCGGCGGCAAGCCACCAGGCGGTGCCTAGCGGCAGCGCCTTGCTGCGGGCATCGGCGTCAAGCGCCCTGATGAAATCTTCGGTCCTCATGTTATTCTTATTCCCGCCCCGCCCTGAACCGTTTGGCAATGGCGGCAAGCCCGCGGTGCAGTGACACCCGCACAGCCGTCTCGCTGATGCCGAATTTGGCCGCGGTCTCACCGATTGACCGGCCTTCGACCGATACGGCCGAGACGACGGAACGCTGTGCCGGCGACAGGCTGTCGAGCGCCCGGTTGACGTCGCGCTCGCTCACCGTCTCCGATTCCGGCTCGGCAAAGGTCTCGGCGATTTCGTCGATCTCGATCTCGATCCGCCGACTGCGCCGCCGGAACGCATCGATCAGCTTGAAGCGGGCTATTGCATAAACCCAAGGCAGCACCGGCGCATCATGGCGCCAGGTGTGTCGTTTCACATGAATGGCCAGCAAGGTTTCCTGCACTACATCCTCGGGATCCACCCCGCCCTGCACGATCTTGCGCCGGGCAAAGCCACGAACGAGCGCGGCGATCCGGTGCAGAAAGTCGGCATAGGCTCTTTCGTCTCCGGCGATCGCGGCCCGCAGCAGCCGTGAAAGCTCGGCTTCGTCCTTGCCGCTCACAAGAGTTCACTCCCCGATATTCGCGTCTCGGCGCTGATTTGTTACGTGGCCGGCGAAATAATGTCCAAGGCAAATTAGCTGAGCATCACGAAAGTTTGCTCCTTTTGAGCGATTGAGTGGGCCAGCAATGTTGACTGCGCTAGTCATGTATTGATAGGTGCAGCGTGCCAAGCCAAAGCCAATCGAAATCGAGGACGACGCCATGAAATATGCTCTTTCCGCCCTTGCCGGTGCGACAGCACTTGCAATCAGCCTGATCGCCGGCCCGGCAATGGCAGAGGACGAGGGCATCGTCGTCTACAACGCCCAGCACGAAAACCTGACCAAGGCTTGGGCGGAGGGATTCACCAAGGAAACCGGCATCAAGGTTACCGTCCGCAATGGCGGCGACAGCGATTTTTCCAACCAGATTGTTGCCGAAGGCACCGCTTCGCCCGCCGATGTATTCCTGACGGAGAATTCGCCGGCCATGGCATTGGTCGAGGCGGCCGGCCTGTTCGCACCGGTCGACACCGAGACGCTGGCCCAGGTTCCGCAGGAGTACCAGCCGGCGAGCGGCAAATGGGTCGGCGTTGCCGCGCGCAGCACCGTCTTTGCCTACAACAAGACCAAGCTGAGCGCCGACCAGCTGCCCAAATCGCTGCTCGATCTCGCCGATCCGAGCTGGAAGGGCCGCTGGGCCGCTTCGCCCTCCGGCGCCGATTTCCAGGCGATCGTCAGCGCGCTTCTGCAGCTCAAGGGTGAGGCGGCGACGGCCGAATGGCTGAAGACGATGAAGGAGAATTTTACCGCCTATAAGGGCAACAGCACGGTGATGAAGGCGGTCAATGCCGGCGAGGTCGAAGGCGGCGTGATCTATCACTATTACTACTACGGCGATCAGGCCAAGACCGGCGAGAACAGCAAGAACGTCGAGTTGCACTATTTCAAGCATCAGGATCCCGGTGCTTTCGTCTCGATTTCCGGCGGCGGCGTGCTGGCCTCGAGCAAGCACCCGAAGGAAGCGCAGGCTTTCCTGAAATGGGTCACCGGCAATGGCGGCCAGGACGTGCTGAAAACAGGCGATTCGTTCGAATACGCAGTCGGCAAGGGCGCCGAGTCCAATCCGAAGCTGGTGCCGCTGGCCGATCTGCAGGCGCCGAAAGTCGACCCGACGACGCTGAACTCGAAAAAGGTGACCGACCTGATGACGGCGGCCGGCTTGCTTTAGCCGGCGTTCGTCCTAAAAGGGCAACCGACTGCGCTCCTGTGGGAATTCGCTTTCCACAGGAGCGCTCTGTTTTCAAGATGGCATTTGCCTATGACCACAAGCTACCCGCGAGATTATCCGCCGCCGATCGTTTCCGCCTCCGGGCGGAGCTGGCGCAACGTCTGATCTGATGCAATCCGCGATCGATCTCGCACGCCCAGGCTTGCCGGCCGACGCCACGGCCGTGCGGGCACGTCGTTGGTCGGTCTCATGGATTGCGTTGGCTGCCGTCTTTGTCTCGCTTTTCGCGCTGCTGCCGCTTGCCTTCATCGTCTGGGTGGCGGTGCAGACCGGCTGGGAAACGGTGGCGGCGCTGGTGTTCAGGCCGCGCGTCGGCGAGCTTCTGGTCAACACCAGCCTGCTGGTGGTGCTGGCGGTGCCGATCTCGATCGTGCTGTCGGTCACGCTGGCCTGGCTGACCGAGCGCAGCGATCTGCCGGGTGCCCGCCTATGGGCCTGGCTGTCGGTGGCGCCGCTCGCCATTCCGGCCTTCGTCCACAGTTACGCCTGGGTCACCATGGTGCCCAGACTGCACGGCCTGTGGGCCGGCGTGCTTGTGTCGGTCATCGCCTATTTCCCCTTCCTTTATCTGCCGGTGGCGGCGGCATTGCGCCGGCTCGATCCCGCTCTCGAGGATGCAGCGGCAGCCCTTGGTCTCGGCCCGTGGCGTGTGTTCAGGCGTGTCGTGCTGCCGCAGCTCCGGCTCGCTATTTGCGGCGGCTCCCTGCTGGTCGGCCTGCATCTCCTGGCCGAATACGGGCTCTATGTCTTCATCCGCTTCGACACCTTCACCACCGCGATCGTCGACCAGTTCCAGTCGACCTTCAACGGTCCCGCCGCCAACATGCTGGCCGGCGTGCTGGTGACCTGCTGCCTTGTGCTGCTCGGGCTGGAGGTGCTGGTGCGCGGCGAGGAGCGCTATGCCCGCGTCGGTTCGGGTGCTGCGCGCCAGCAGCAGCGCACGAGCCTTGGGCGCGCCACCATTCCTTGCCTGCTGCTGCCTGCCATTACCACGCTGCTGGCGCTCGGCGTGCCGTTCGCCACTATCGGCCGCTGGCTCATGGCCGGCGGCGCCGATGTCTGGCGGCTCGACGAGATCGGCCTGGCGCTTGGCCAAACGCTGTTCCTGGCAATTGCCGGCGCGCTGCTCGCCACCGTCGCGGCAATGCCGATGGCGTGGATTTCGATCCGCGCGCCGGGGCGGCTGCAACGCGTCCTGGAGGGCTGCAACTATATCGTCGGCGCGTTGCCCGGCGTTGTCATCGCCCTGGCGCTGGTCACCATCGCCGTGCGTATCGCCATGCCGCTCTACCAGACCCTGTTCACCATCCTGGTCGCCTATGCGCTGATGTTCCTGCCGCGCGCCCTGATTAGCCTCAGGGCGTCGATCGCACAGGCGCCGGTCGAGCTCGAACGCGCCGCCTCCAGCCTCGGCCGGTCGCCGCTCAAGGCGCTGTGGTCGACGACCATCCGCCTGTCGGCGCCCGGCGCCGCAGCCGGCATGGCGTTGGTCGCTCTGGGTATCATGAACGAATTGACCGCAACCCAGATGCTGGCGCCCAACGGCACCCGCACGCTGGCCATGGCGTTCTGGTCCTATAGCGGCGAGATCGACTATGCGTCGGCGGCGCCTTACGCCCTGATCATGGTGGCGATGTCGCTGCCTTTGACCTGGTTGCTCTACGTCCAGTCGAAGCGGATGGCCGGGCGATGAGCTTTCTCGAGCTGAGCGGCATCCACAAGCACTACGGGCCCGTCGCAGCACTTGCCGGCGTCGACCTCAGCGTGGCCAGCGGCAGCCGTACGGCAATCGTCGGGCCGTCCGGTTGCGGCAAGACCACCTTGCTGCGGCTGATCGCCGGCTTCGAGGCGCCGGACCAGGGCCGTATCGTGCTTGATGACGAGGTGCTGGCCGATGGCGACACGGCCGTGCCGGCGCATCGCCGCGGCATCGGGCTGGTGGCGCAGGACGGCGCTCTATTCCCGCATCTGAGCATCGCCGCCAATATCGGCTTCGGCATGGGCCGTCACGAGGAAAAGCGCAGCGAGCGCATCGCCGAGCTCGCCTATGTCGTCGGGCTGGACAAAGGAATCCTGAAACGCCGTCCGCACGAACTCTCCGGTGGCCAGCAGCAGCGCGTCGCGCTCGCCCGCGCCATGGCCATGAAGCCGCGGCTGATGCTGCTCGACGAGCCGTTCTCGGCGCTCGACACGGGCCTGCGCGCCTCGATGCGCAAGGCCGTGGCCGAGCTCCTTGAAACCGCCGGCATCACCACCATCCTGGTCACCCACGACCAGGCCGAGGCGCTGTCATTCGCCAGCCAGGTCGCGGTGATGCGCGACGGCAAATTCTCGCAGGTCGGCACGCCGCGCGAGCTCTATTTCAAGCCGAAGGACAGGATGGTCGCCGAGTTCCTTGGCGACGCCATCGTCCTGCCGGCAAGGATCGCCGATGGCTTCGCCATCTCGCCGCTCGGCCGCATCGCTGTCGACAGCTCGGAGCGGCGCGACGTCGCCCGCATCATGCTGCGGCCGGAGCAGGTGTTGCTGAAACGCACATCGCGTGAAGGCATGTCCGGCACGCCGGACATGCTGTTCGGCGAGGTGACAGAATCGGAGTTCGCCGGCTCGATGTGCACCATCGCGGTGCGTCTGTTGAACAGCCCCGATCCGCCCGACGCCGCCGCTATCGGCAATACGCCGTTGATCCTGCGCAAGCCGGGCATGGACGCGCCGGCGATCGGCGAGATCGTCCGGCTGACCGTGTCGGGCAAGGCGCATGTGTTTGCCTGAACGGTTTTGCGCAAGGCCGACTTCAATCGACCCGTTTGCCCGCCTGATCGAACCAATGCAGCTTTTCGGACCTGGCCACGACGCGCAATTGGTCGCCTGGCTTGGCGCTGGCGCGGCCTGAGACGCGCACGACGATGCGGCTGCCGGCTGCCACGCAATGGAGAAAGCTTTCGGCACCGACCGGTTCGACCGCTTCCACTGTTGCCGGCAGCGCGAGCGCGCCGGCCGGCGCCTCTGCCGCGAAGGTGATGTCGGCGTCCTCCGGACGAAAGCCTAGCGTCACTGCCTTGCCCTGTCGAGGCGCCAAGCCAATCACAGTACCGTCCGCCAATACCGAGCTTGGGGAGGCCTCTGTGAGCGCCAGCAGATTCATCGGCGGTGCGCCTATGAACGAAGCGACGAAGGTCGAGGCCGGTTTCTCGTACACATCAAGCGGCGCGCCGGTCTGCTCGACCAGGCCGGCGTTCATGACGACGAGGATGTCGGCCAGCGTCATCGCCTCAAGCTGGTCGTGCGTGACATAAACCGAGGTGACGCCAAGCGAGCGCTGCAGATTCTTGATCTCGATGCGCATCTGCCCGCGCAATTTCGCATCGAGGTTGGACAGCGGTTCGTCGAACAGGAAGACCTTCGGGTTGCGCACGATGGCGCGACCCATGGCGACGCGCTGGCGCTGACCGCCGGAAAGCTCGCGCGGGCGCCGGTCGAGCAGCGCCGAAAGCTCCAGCACCTTGGCAGTCGAGCGTACCCTGCTGTCGATCTCGTCATTCGGCGTGCCGCGGTTGCGCAGGCCATAGGCCATGTTGTCATAGACCTTCATATGTGGGTAGAGCGCGTAGTTCTGGAACACCATGGCGATGTCGCGCTCGGTCGGGCCAATGGCGTTGACCACCTTGCCGTCGATGGCGACTGTACCGGCAGAAATCGTCTCCAGTCCGGCGATCATCCTCAGCAGCGTAGACTTGCCGCAGCCGGACGGGCCGACCAGCACGCAAAGCTCCTTGTCGGGAATGGCGATGGAAACGCCCTTCACGGCCTCAACGCCGCTGGGATAGATTTTCCTGACATCCTTCAGATCCACGGTCGCCATCGGCTTCTCACTTTTCGGATTCGACCAGACCGCGCACGAACCAGCGTTGCATCAGCACGACCACCAGGATCGGCGGCACGATGGCCAGCATTGCCGTGACCATCACGAGGTGCCATTGGGTGTCGGCATCGGCGAAGGAAACCATCTTTCTCAGCGCGATGACGATGGTGTTCATGTCGTTGCTGTTGGTGACGAGCAGCGGCCAAAGATACTGCGTCCAGCCATAAATGAAGAGGATCACGAACAGCGCGGCGATGTTTGTCCGCGACAGCGGCACCAGAATATCGAAAAAGAAGCGCCATGGCCCGGCACCGTCGACACGCGCCGCCTCGACCAATTCGCCCGGTATGGTCATGAAGAACTGGCGAAACAGCAGCGTTGCGGTGGCCGAGGCGATCAGCGGGACGATCAGGCCGGCATAGGTGTCGATCATGCCGAGATCGACCATCACCTTGTAGGTCGGCAGGATGCGCACCTCGACTGGAAGCATCAAGGTGATGAAGATCAGCCAGAAGAAGGTCATGCGCAACGGAAAGCGAAAGAACACGATCGCGTAGGCCGACAGGATCGAGATGAAGATCTTTCCCACCGCAACGCCGAGCGCCATGATCGTGGTGTTGAGGAGCAGCCTGCCGACGCTGACCCCGCCGATACGACCGATGCCGCCGAACAGCGCCTCGCTGTAATTGTTCCATAGCTGGCCGCCGGGCAAGAGCGGCAGGGGCGGCCTGAGGATCGTTTGCAGCGTGTGCGTCGAGGCAACGAAGGTGTAGTAGATCGGAAAAGCCACGATCAATATGCCGAGGATGAGCACGGCATGGGCGATGAAGGTGCGGAGCGGGGACTGGCCGATCATCGCTGCCCTCAGCCGTCGTGGACTTTGCGTTCCACATAGCGGAACTGGATTGCTGTGAGCGCGATGACGATGGCCATCAGGATGACCGACTGCGCCGCCGAGTCGCCCAGGATCAGATTGACGAAGCCGTCATTGTAGACCTTGTAGACCAGCGTCTCTGTCGTCTTGCCCGGCCCGCCGCCGGTGACGGCATGAACGATGCCGAACGTGTCGAACAGGGCATAGACGGTGTTGACGACCAGCAGGAAAAAGGTTGTCGGCGCAAGCAGCGGGAAGACGATGGTCCAGAAGCGCTTGGTTTCGCCGGCGCCGTCCATGGCCGCCGCTTCGATCAGCGTTTTCGGCACCGCCTGCAGGCCGGCGACGAAGAACAGGAAGTTGTAGCTGATCTGCTTCCAGGCAGCAGCCGACACCAGCAGGATCATGGCGTGGGTGCCGTTGAGCAGCGGGTCCCATACGACGCCGAGGCTTCTCAGCAAATAGGCCAACGAGCCGATCGAGGGATTGAACAGGAAAAGCCAAAGCATGCCGGCAATCGCCGGCGCCACGGCGTAAGGCCATATCAACAGTGTGCGGTAAAGGCCTTTGCCGCGCACGGCCTTCTCGGCCATGACCGCGAGCAGCAGGGCCACAACCATGGCAACGATCGCGGTCGCAAGAGAGAACACTACTGTGACCTTGATCGAGTTGAGGTAGGCCGGATCGGCCAGCACCTTCCGGAAATTGGCAAACCAGACGAACCTGCTCTTCAGCCCGAACGGGTCTTGCCTGAGCATCGACTGGTACAGCGCCTGACCGGCCGGCCAGTAGAAGAAAACCAGGGTGATGGCGAGTTGTGGCGCCACCAGCAGGTAGGGCAGGATCTTGTTGGGAAAGACGACGCGTGGAGACAGGCTGATTTCCCTCGCTATCCAGGTATCGCCCGCGCGAGCTCGCGTGGGCGATATTCCAACCGACTAACTGAGATAATCCCGTCAGTTCTCCAGCGCTTCCTTGATCGCCGCGTTGCCGCGCGCAACCGCATTGTCGAGTGCCTGCTGGGCGGTTTGCTGGCCGGCCAGCATCTTCTCCAGCTCCTCGTTCTGGATATCACGCACCTGCGGCAGATTCGGCAGGCGCACGCCCTTCGAATTGTCGGTCGGCGACTTGCCGATCATCTGCAGGATGGGTGTCTCGCGGCCGGGGTTCTTGTCATAGAAGCCTGATTTCTTAGTCGCCTCGTATGCCGCAAGCGTCACTGGCAAATATCCCGACTTCTGGTGCAGATATTCCTGCACATCGGTCTTGGACAGATAGGCAAAGAAGGCCGCGACGCCCTTGTATTCCTCGTCCGACTTGTTGCCGAACACCCACAGGCTGGCACCGCCCGGCGTCGTGTTCTGCGGGGCACCCTTGGCGTCACTGTCGTAAGGAAGCTGGCCGATGCCATAGTTCATGCCGGACTTGACGATATCGCCGAGGCCGCCCGACGATTCGGTGAAGATGCCGCATTCGCCGGCGAGGAATATCTGCTTGGCTTCGGAGGTGCGCCCGCCATATTTGAATGTGCCGTCCTTGGCCAGGTCAGCGAGCGCCTGGAAGTGGTTGACGAAAATCGGCGCATTGATCTTGAGTTCGACATCACCGCCGGCCAGGCCATTCTGCTGGGTGGCCCAAGGCACGTCATTCCACGCCGCGAAATTCTCCAGGTGGATCCAGGTCAGCCAGGTCGAGGTATAGCCGCAAGGGGCGGCGCCGCTCGTCTTGATCTTCTTGGCAGCTTCCCACACCTCGTTCCACGTCTTGGGCGGATTGTTCACGTCGAGGCCTGCCTTCTGGAAGATGTCCTTGTTGTAATAGAGGATCGGCGAGGAAGAGTTGTAGGGGAACGATAGCATGGTGCCGTCCGGCTTCGAATAATAGCCGACGATGCCGGGCAGATACTGGCTCTTGTCGAAAGTCATCCCGGCGCCGGTCATCACATCGGCCACCGGCTTTATCGCACCCTCGGCCGCCATCATCACGCCGGTGCCGACGTCGAACACCTGGAGGATATCTGGCGCTTGCCCGGCACGAAAGGCAGCGATGCCGGCATTCAGCGTCTCCGGATAGGTGCCCTTGAACACCGGAACGAGCTCATAGTCGCTCTGGCTGGCGTTGAAATCCTTGGAGATCTTGGCGACGACCTCGGCGTTGGCGCCGGTCATGGCGTGCCACCAGCTGATCTGCGTGACGGCGAAGGCGGAGGTGGTGGAAAGCAGGGTCACGGTGGCGGCGATACCGGCCGCAAAGCCGAAGAACTTCATGTTTCATCTCCCGTTTGTCATTGGCGAAAGGGGGCACCTCCGCAAAGCCAATATGTGGCGCTGATGACAATGGGACAACGGTTTTGTTGCGGATCAATGAACACCATTTCTTCCTAAAGTGCACTCGCTACCGAAAGCGCGGCGTCAGAAACGACATCACCGCCTTTTCGGCGCGGCATCGGTTTTCCCCCGAAAAGACCCGCCTCATGGCCCGCGGGTTAACCATTCGTTAAAATCTCCAAGAGCTAATCCGTCACACCTCCCCTGTTAGTTTTGGCAGACCGAGTGAACAGGATGCTGACGGTCTATAATTGTATCGTAAATCAGCACGACCTGAGACTGGTTGCGCTCGCTGCACTCGTCTGTGGAATTTCTTGTTTCTCAGCAGTTAATCTCCTTAAGCATGTCGGCCGATCGACCGAGCGAAACCGGCTTGTCTGGCTGATGATCGCCGCGGCCTCGACCGGGTTCGGCATATGGGCGACGCATTTCATCGCCATGACCGCGTTTACGCCGGGAATACCGAACGCATACAATCCGGGATTATCCGCCTTTTCGCTTGCCGCCGCCGTTATCATGACCGCGCTTGGGATGTGGGTCGCCACCTTGCGCCGCGGCATCGACCATTTCCTCGTCGGTGGCGCCATTCTGGGCGGCGCCATCGCGACGATGCACTACATCGGCATGGCAGCTTTCGAGGTCGAAGGCCGGCTCGTTTGGAACCTGCTCCTTGTCGCGATATCGCTTCTGGCCGGCGTAAGCCTCGCGGCACTGGCGCTTCTTGTCGTCTTGCGCCGCCCGTCAGCGCTCGCGACTCTCGGCGGCGCCGCGCTTTTGACGCTGGCCATTTGCAGCTTGCATTTCATCGCGATGGCCGCGGTGTCGATCATTCCGGATTCCTCGATTGAAATATCCGAACATTCCATCGAGCCCATTTCCCAGGCCTTTGCCGCAGCGGTCGCCAGCCTGGTAATCCTTGTGCTGTCGGGTGCCGCGCTGTGGATCGATCTGCGCTTTCGCCACCAGAAGCTCGAGGCCGATCGCATGCACGATCTCGCCAATGCGGCGGTGGAAGGTCTGATCGTTTGCGATGGCACCCGCATCGTCAGCGCCAATGACAGTATGGCGAAGCTGACCGGAACAGCGACAGCCACCCTGAACACGATGCAACTCGGCGAGCTTTTCGACGGACAGAGCGCAGCCGATATGTCCGGCTTCGGCGAACAGGCGCAGGAAGCGAAGTTAAGGGGCAGCGACGGCGCGAGAATTCCTGTCGAGCTGATCGCCAGGAGAATCACCTACTGCGGCAGGCCTCATACGGTGCTTGCCGTTCGCGACATCCGTGAGCGCAAGAAGGCAGAACAAGAGATCCTCCGCCTCGCGCATTTCGATCCGCTTACCGGGCTTGCCAATCGGCGGAGCTTTTCTTCCCGGCTGGAAGCAGAATTCGCGTCGATGGATCGTGGCGGCAAGGATGGATATCTGGCGCTCCTGCTGCTTGACCTCGACCGGTTCAAGCAAGTCAACGACCTCTACGGCCACAGCGCCGGCGATGCTATGCTGCAGAAGCTGGCGCACTGCATTTCCGGCATCCCGCGCAACGGACAGATGCTCGCGCGTCTCGGCGGCGATGAATTTGCCATCATAGCTCCGAACCTCCCCGACCCCCTGGCCGCAGGCCGGATAGCCGAGGACTTGCTGGCGGCGATCCGGGAGGAAAACAGGGTTTCGGTCGGCTCCGGCCTCGTCTCGGCCAGCATCGGCATTGCCTTCTTTCCGCTGGATGCCGAAGACCAGGCCGGCCTGATCAGCCATGCCGACACGGCACTCCATCGCGCCAAAACCGAAGGCAGGGACACTTATCGGTTTTTCGAGATGGCCATGGGCACCGCGGCCCGCGACAAGCGCGTGATGGAGCATGAATTGCGCCAGGCGATCGCCCGCAAGGAGTTCCACCTCGTCTATCAGCCGCAGAAGGAGATCCGCGGCGGCAGGATGATCGGCTTCGAAGCCCTGGTCCGTTGGCAGCACCCTGAGCGGGGTGACATTTCTCCGGCCGTTTTCATCCCGGTGGCCGAGGACAGTGGCGCTATCGCGCAGATCGGCGACTGGGTGCTGACGACGGCTTGTAACGATGCTGTTCGCTGGACAAACCCGCTGATGGTCGCCGTCAACGTCTCCGCCGTGCAACTTCACAATCCGAATTTCAGCCGCAAGGTGCACGACGCATTGACGAGATCCGGCCTGGCCCCCGGCAGGCTCGAACTGGAGATCACCGAAACGGCCCTGGTGAAGGACATGCCGCGCGCGCTGGCAACCTTGAGGCAGGTCAAGGCGCTTGGCGTGCATGTGGCGATGGACGATTTTGGCACCGGCTATTCTTCGCTGTCCAACCTCAGCGCCTTTCCCTTCGACAAGATCAAGATCGACGGGTCGTTCATCAAATCGGTCGACAAGAACGCCCAGTTCGCGGCGATCGTTCGCGCCGTGCTGGGGCTTGGACGCGGTCTCGGCCTACCGGTTCTGGCAGAAGGCATCGAGACGCCGGGTGAATTGCAATTCCTAGACGCCGAGGCTTGCGAGATCGGGCAAGGCTACTACCTCGGCAAACCGGCTCCGATCGAGACATTCGGGGAACTGACGGGCGTGGCCGCTCCGGCAATCCGCACCGCCAGCCGACGCGGCGCAAGCATTGCCGTGCTCAAGCCGCGCCTGCGCACGGTCTGAGCCTATCCCGGCTGAAGCGCCGCCTCGACCAGACGCTTGGCATCCGGCCCCGACCATTCGGCCGGGCCATTCATATGGGCGATCAGGCAGCCTTGCCCATCGATCAGCATGGTGACCGGCAGACCGAGCGCCAGGCCGCGCGTCTTGACGTCGTTGAACAGCGCCATCGTGGCATCGCGATAGTAGCCGAGCGACTTGACGCCGGTGTCCTCCAGGAACTTCTTCGGTTTGGCATCGTCGCCGGCATCGACGTTGACGGCAACAACCTGAAACGCATCGCTGCCCATCTCCTTCTGCAGCGCATCGAGCGCGGGCATTTCGGCGCGGCAAGGTGCGCACCATGTCGCCCACAGATTGAGCAGCACCGTCTTGCCGGCATGATCGGCGATCGTCGTCGGCTTGCCGTCGGGGCCGTTGAAGGCAAGGCTTTTCAGCGATTGCGGCGGATCCGCCGGCAAAAGCGCGGCAACCTGGCCGGTGGCAGCGGCGGCGATCTTCTTGGCACGGTCGGTCTTGGCGGCGCAGGCGACGTCGTCCTTGCCGCCGCCGGCGGCCACTTGCGCGGGCGCCTTGTTGCCAGAACTGCTTTCCCTGACATATACCGCGACCGCGCCGGCCAGCACGCCCGCAACCAAAGCGGCGAGGATGAGACGCAAAGCCGGGAAATATCTATTGCCGTCTGCCATTTTTCAAAAACTGCTCCGGAGCACGGGTTATAGCGATGAACGACAAGAAGGCCAGCAACCAGATGTGGGGCGGACGTTTTGCCTCGGGTCCGGCCGCAATCATGGAAGCGATCAACGCATCGATCTCGTTCGACCGCAAACTCTATGCGCAGGATATTCGCGGCTCGATCGCCCATAGCCAGATGCTGGCGCAAACGGGCATTATTTCGGCGGCCGACCAAAAAAAAATCGCTCACGGGCTGAACACGATCCTGGCAGAGATCGAGGCTGGTACATTTGAGTTTTCGACCAGGCTGGAAGACATCCACATGAATGTCGAGGCCCGTCTGGCCGAGCTGATCGGCCCCGCCGCTGGCCGCCTGCATACCGCCCGGTCGCGCAACGACCAGGTGGCGGTCGACCTCAGGCTGTGGGTCAAGGACGAGTGCTTTCGCGTCACCGAGGCGCTGAAGGGCCTGATCACGGCGTTCCTGGATCGGGCCGAGGAGCATGCGGCAACGGTGATGCCGGGCTTCACCCACATGCAGGCGGCGCAGCCGGTGACCTTCGGCCACCACTGCATGGCTTATGTCGAGATGTTTGCACGCGACCTGTCGCGCGTCCGCGATGCGATTGAGCGGATGGATGAAAGCCCGCTCGGCGCCGCCGCCCTCGCCGGCACCAGCTTTCCCATCGACCGGCACCAGACGGCGAAGGCGCTTGGCTTCCGCGAGCCGATGCGCAATTCGCTCGACAGTGTTTCGGACCGCGATTTCGCGCTCGAGTTCCTGGGCTTGGCGGCGATCTGCGCGACGCATCTGTCGCGGCTGGCCGAAGAGATCATCATCTGGTCGACGCCGCAATTCGGCTTCGTCAGGCTATCGGATAGTTTCTCGACGGGTTCGTCGATCATGCCGCAGAAGAAGAACCCGGACGCTGCCGAACTGGTGCGCGGCAAGACCGGCCGCGTCACCGGCCATCTCGTCGGCCTGCTGACGGTGATGAAGGGCATGCCGCTGACCTATGGCAAGGACATGCAGGAAGACAAGGAATCCGTCTTCGACGCGGCCGAGACGCTCGACCTGATGCTGGCGGCGATGACCGGCATGGTGCGCGATATGACGGTGAACACTGCCGCGATGAAGAATGCGGCCGGCGCCGGCTATTCGACTGCGACCGACCTCGCCGACTGGCTGGTGCGCACGCTCGGCCTGCCGTTCCGCGAGGCGCACCATATCACTGGTCGGGCGGTGGCGCTGGCCGAGGAGAAGAAGGTCGGGCTCGACAGGCTTTCGCTGGAGGATCTGCAGTCCATTCACCCCGGTATCGGCGCCGACGTGTTTTCGGTTCTTGCCGTGCAGAATTCTGTAAAGAGCCGCACGAGCTTCGGCGGCACCGCGCCGTCCGAGGTGCGCAAGCAGATCCGCTACTGGAAAAAGCGGCTCGCCAAGGCGTAAGACGCGGGGTGCAATGGCCGCAAAACTCGGCTAGAAGCGGCTGCGGGCAACAGTTTCGGACGGATGGCACGATGACCGGAAGCAGGATTTTGGTGACGCTGACGCTGCTGGCGGCAATGGCCACCGTTGCGGCCTGCGGCAGGAAGGCTGCGCTCGACACGCCGTACGCGGCAGCCGTGCAGGCCCGCAAGGACGCCGAGAAGGCCAAGCAACCTTTGCCGCCGGAGCCGGAAAAACCTGTCGAGGACAAGAAATTCATCCTCGACCCGCTGCTCTGATTTCGGACCAATCTCGTGAACCATTTCGACTACCGCGACGGCGCGCTGCATGCCGAGGACGTGGCGATATCAGACATCGCCGCCAGCGTCGGCACGCCGTTCTACTGTTATTCAACGGCGACGCTGACCAGGCATTTTCGCGTCTTCACCGAGGCCTTTGCCGGGCTCGATGCTCTCGTCTGCTATGCCATGAAGGCGAATTCCAACCAGGCCGTGCTGAGGGTGCTGGCAAGGCTCGGCGCCGGCGCCGACGTGGTCTCGGAGGGCGAATTGCGCCGCGCTTTGGCGGCCGGCATCCCGGCAAGCAAGATCCTGTTTTCGGGCGTCGGCAAGACCGCGCGCGAAATGGATTCTGCGCTCTCGGCCGGCATTCTCTGCTTCAACGTCGAATCCGAACCGGAGCTGGAGTTGCTGTCGGCCCGCGCCACCGCGCTGGGCAAGATCGCGCCGATCTCGCTGCGCATCAATCCGGATGTCGACGCCAGGACGCACAAGAAGATTTCGACTGGGAAGGCCGAGAACAAGTTCGGCATTCCGTGGCAGCATGCGCGGAAGGTCTATGCGCGCGCGGCTGAGCTGCCGGGCATCAAGGTCACCGGCATAGACACCCATATCGGCAGCCAGATCACCGAATTGCAGCCCTTCGACGACGCCTTTGCGCTGCTGGTGGAGCTGGTCGGCGCCTTGCGCTCCGACGGTCATGCCATCGAGCACATCGATGTCGGCGGCGGCCTTGGCATTCCCTACCGCGTCGACAACAACCCGCCGCCTTTGCCCGATGCCTATGCCCGGATCGTCAGGAAACATGTTGCCAAACTTGGGCTGAAGGTAATGTTCGAGCCAGGCCGGCTGATCGTCGGGAATGCCGGCATCCTGGTGTCGGAAGTAATCTTCGTGAAGGAGGGCGACGCCAAGAACTTCCTCGTCGTCGACGCCGCGATGAACGACCTGATCCGGCCGACGCTTTACGACGCTTTTCACGACATCAAGCCGGTGGCGCAGCAGCCGGCCGCTGCACCACGCATGAAGGTCGACGTCGTCGGCCCGGTTTGCGAGACCGGCGACTATCTCGGGCTCGACCGTGACCTGCCCCGGCTGAAATCCGGCGACCTGATCGCTGTCTCCACCGCCGGCGCCTATGGCGCCGTTCAGGCCGGCACCTACAATACCAGGCTGCTGGTACCGGAAGTGCTGGTCGACGGCGACCGCTTCCACGTTGTGCGTCCGCGCCAGACCTATGACGAGCTGATCGGACTGGACTCGGTGCCGGACTGGTTGGAGTAGAACTCTGCAGCTACAGCCGGTGCTGAATGAGCGCCCTGATTTCGGCGATTCTGTCCTCATTCCGGCGATAGAATATCCACTGCTTGATGCGCTTGCTGCGCAAAAGCCCTGCCTGGGTGAGCACGCGCATATGCTCGCTGAGCGTAGCCTGGGTGATCCCCAGCCTCTCCGCGATCAGCAGCGCGCAGACGCCGTCCTCGACCAGATCGCCGTCCGTCTGCGGCGGAAAATGCGCGCGCGGGTCCTTGAGCCAATCGAGGATCTGGAGCCTGCGCTCGTTGGCAATCGCTTTGAAAACGTCGACCTCTTGCATTTAGGCACTTTGCCAAGTTACTAACTAATGTCAACTCTGGGAGTGAAAGCATGCTGCACGGCCACACGATCACACGCGAGCGCATTGCGGCGATAGAACCCCGCATCCGGCCCTTCGTGCGCCACACGCCGGTGCTGCGCGTCGACATGGCAGATTTCGGCCGCCCGCCTCTGCCTGTCGACCTGAAGCTTGAGTGCTTGCAGCATTCCGGCTCGTTCAAGGCGCGTGGTGCGTTCACCAATCTCCTCGAACGGCCGGTTCCTGCGGCCGGCGTCGTCGCCGCGTCGGGCGGCAATCACGGCGCCGCCGTCGCCTATGCCGCCATGCGGCTCGGCCACAAGGCGACCATCTTTGTTCCCGAAGTGAGCCCGCAGGCCAAGCTGGACCGCATCCGCGGCTACGGCGCCGAGCTGATCGTCGGCGGCGCCCGTTATGCCGAGGCGCTGGCCGCCAGCGAGAGCTTCGCCGAAAAATCCGGCGCGCTGCAGATCCACGCCTTCAACCAGGAGGAGACGCTGGTCGGGCAAGGCACGCTCGGCCTCGAGATCGAGGCCGACCTGCCGAAGCTCGACACCCTGCTGGTCGCCGTCGGCGGCGGCGGGCTGATCGGCGGCATGGCTGCCTGGTTTTCCGGCCGCATCAGGATAATCGCGGTCGAGCCGGAGGGTGCGCCGACGCTTCATCGCGCCTTCGAGGCGGGCCGACCCGTCGACGCGCCGGCTGAGGGCATCGCCGCCGATTCGCTCGCGCCAAAGCGTGTCGGCGAAATGATGTATCCTATCGCCGAGGCATTCGTCGAGCGCTCGATCCTGGTCGGCGACGACGACATTATCGCCGCCCAGGCGGCGCTGTGGGACCGCGTGCGAATCATCTCCGAGCCGGGCGGTGCGGCCGCCTTCGCGGCGCTCCTGTCCGGCCGCTACGCACCGGCTGCAGGCGAGCGCGTTGCCGTACTGGTCTGCGGCGCAAACGCCAATCCGGCGAAATTCTGACAATATCCGGGGCATTATTGTTCACGTTTTGGGGAACCGCCTCGCCTTCGCCGTGTTTGTTGGTATCCTTAGGACGATGTGCATCCGCTTGGACGCACGAAGTACGCGCTAGGATTTTAGGTCTTCGCATCGTGCTTCCCGAAAATCGACTTTTCGGGCCCATGCGATAGACTCGTGAGGCCTGGGCTATCCCGCCCGGCCAGGAAGGGCCGATGACACAACGACCCATTTTCACCAGCGATCGCAGTCTGGCCAGGCGCCTTGCCTTGAGCCGGCTGGGGACGCAGGTCTCGATAATCGTCGAACGCGGCTGGCCATTGCTCCTGCCACTGATCATCGTCGCCAGCCTGTTCCTCAGCATTTCGTGGCTCGGCCTGTTCCCATTTTTGCCCGATCTGGCGCGGATCGGTCTTATCACGGCATTCGGCGTCGCAGCGCTTGCCGCACTCTATCCACTGCGTTTCTTCCGCACGCCATCCAGAGCCGAGGTCGACCGCCGCATCGAGGCGGCGAACCGATTGCTGCACAGCCCGGTGCAGGTCCAGACCGATCGCCCGAGCGGCAAGGAAAGCATTTTTTCGCAAGCCCTGTGGCGCGAGCATCAGCGGCGGATGGCGGACCGGCTGGGCGAGCTTGGCGGCGACGTGCCGCGCACACGCGTGCCGGAACGCGACCCGTGGGCGCTGCGCGCCGTTGCCGCGCTTTTGTTGGTCACTGCCTTTGCCTTCTCCTTCGGGCCATCGGGCGGCAGGCTGAGCGACGGTTTTGTTGCCCGTGCCGCCCGCGACGTCGTGCCGCCGCGCATTGATGCCTGGGTGACGCCGCCGGCCTATACCGGCAGGCCGCCGGTATTCCTGAACGCCCCCGTCTTGGCCAACAACGCCACTCAAGCGTCGCCGACCTTCACGGTTCCGGAGGGCAGCGATGTGTCGCTGCGCGTCACCGGCGGTTCGGGCGAGGAAACGCTGAGCTACGCCGATACCGGCGGCAACACCCGCGCCATCGATCCGACCGGGCCGCAAGCCGCCAAGACTGAGGCAAGTCCGGCAACGCCTTCCACCGTGCGCCAGTTCAGCGGCAAGTTAACCGCCGACGGCACGCTGACGCTGCAGTCCAGCGACGGCGAGCTCGGCCGCTGGGCCTTCGCCATAATTCCCGACAAGCCGCCGCAGATCCGCTTTGTCGGCGAGCCGAAGCGCGCCGTCAACGGCGCCTTCGAACTCAACTACCAGATCGACGACGACTATGGCGCGGCCTCCGCCAAGGCGGTTTTCGCATTGGCCGATCCGCAAGTGCCCAACGCGCATCCGCTCTATGGCCCGCCGGAAATGCCGCTGACGTTGCCGCGCCGCGGCGGCAAGGCCAATGCCGCTAAGACGACGAAGGATCTGACCGACCATGTCTGGGCCGGTGGCAACGTCAAGCTCAGGCTTGTCGCCACCGACGGTGCCGGACACACGGCGACCAGCGAAACCAAGACGCTGGTGATGCCGGAGCGGCCATTCTCCAACCCGTTGGCGCGGGCTGTGGTCGAGCAGCGCCGCATGCTGGCGCTCGACGCCTATGCCAAGGACCGCGTGCTCGACCTGATGGATGCGATCACGCTCAGGCCCGAAGACACGTTCGACAACATGACGCACTATCTCGCCATCATGAGCGCCCGCACCCGGCTGAAGATGGCCGACAGCGACGACCAGTTGCGCGACGAGGTCGCTTACCTCTGGGAGATCGCGCTCGGCATCGAGGAAGGCAATCTTTCGGCGGCCGAGAAGCGGCTGCGTCAGGCGCAGCAGGCGCTGCAGGACGCGATCAAGAACGGCGCCAGCGACCAAGAGATCGAGAAGGCGATGAAGGAACTGCGCGAGGCGATGAATCAGTTCCTGCAGGAATTCGCGGCGCGGGCGCAGCAGAATCCGAATGCGCCACAGATGCAGCAGAACGGCCAGGAACTGCGCCAGAGCGACATCGACCGCATGATGGACCAGATCGAGAACCTGGCGAAATCCGGCAATCGCGACCAGGCGCAGCAATTGCTGTCGGAGCTGCAGGATATGATGAACAATCTGCAGGCAGGCCGCCAGCAACAGGGCGGTCAGCAGGACAGCGAGATGCGCCAGCAGATGGACAAGCTGGGCGAAATCATGCGGCGCCAGCAGGAGATGATGAACGACACTTTCCGCATGGACCAGATGCAGCGCGGCCAGCAACAGCGCGGGCAGAACCGCGACGAGCAGCTCGGCGAGAACAGTGAGCCAGGCCCGATGGGCGAAGAGGGCAAGCCCGGCCCAGGTGACGACCGCGATCCGCTCGGCCGGCCGAACCCGATGACGCCGCAGGAATTTGCTGACGCGCTGAAGCAATTGCAGGAAGGCCAGGGCAAGCTGCAGAGCGAGCTCGATCAATTGAGGAAGAGCCTCGAAGGCATGGGCCTCGACCCCAATGAGGGGTTTGGCGAGGCCGGCAAATCCATGGGCAATGCCGAACAGGCGCTCGGCGAGGGCGAAGGCGACCAGGCCGTCGGTCACCAGGGCCGCGCATTGGAAGCCTTGCGCAGGGGCGCCAAGGACATGATGAAGCAACTGCAGGCAATGCAAGGCGACCAGGGCGGCAACGGCCAGGGCGGACGCCAGCAGAATGCCGACCGTGACCCGCTCGGGCGGCCTCGCACCAGCGAGGGTCCCGATGACGGAAGTTCGGTGAGAGTGCCCGACGAGATCGACGTGCAGCGTGCCCGCCAGATCCTCGAAGCGATCCGCAAGCGGCTCGGCAACGCACTCAGCCCCGATATCGAGCGCAGCTATCTGGAGCGGTTGCTGGAGCTGAAGTAAGGCTGCCTGTATTCGGAAGATCGCCGCGCGCAGTCCGTGGTGGCCGCCAGCGCCGAGCTGAGTGGCATGCTTTAACGGTTGGTGAAAGCCTCGCGGATCGCCTCTTCCATGCCGTCGATTGCCTCGCCGGAAGCGTTCGCATTGCGCCGCAGCACCACGTTCGAGGAATCGATGTCGCCGAACCCGTCGGCGGCCGTAAGCTCGCGGCAGCCGGCCGGGATGTTGCTGCGCGAGATCGGCGCAATCGCCAATCCGGAGGTGACGGCGAGCCGCAGGCCGCCATTGGTATCGCTGGTGTAGGCGACACGATAAGCGAGACCGCGCTGTTCCAGCGACTTTATCGCGAAATCCTTGCACCAACCGGCACGGTTGTAGAGCGCGATCGGCACCGGCCGCTCCTCATGCATGTGATGCAGCTCCGACGTCACCCATACGGTTGGGTCATGCATCAGCACCTCACCGCCTGACAGATCCTGCCATTCGAACACCACCGCCAGATCGAGCTCGCCGGCGGCGAGCGCCGCGATCTGCGCACCGGAATGCGCGTAGCGGACGGTGATGTCGACCTGAGGATGGCGCTTGGCAAAGACGCCGAGTGCCCGCGACAGGATCGCGTGGCCATATTCCTCCGGGATACCGATGCGCACCGGCCCGCCAAGCGGCGCCGCGACCATCGATGCCGCCGTCTCGTCGAGCAGTGAAACGATACGCCTGGCGTTGGCGATGAGTTCGCCGCCGCGCTGCGTCAACGCTACACCGCGCGACCCGCGCTCGAACAGGCTGTCGCCGATCATGCCTTCGAGCCTCTTCATCTGCATCGAGACTGCCGACTGGGTGCGGCCGGCCCGCTCCGCCGCTTTGGTGAAATTGCCGGTGTCGGCGACCGCCACGAAGGTGCGCAACAGGTCGCTGTCGAGATTGGGTCGCATGTGCCCACCATAAGAAAATCTGATTGCTGGCATCATTCCAATTCGTTTGCAACATGCCAAACGGGGGACGATAGTCGCCTTACCCATTGGATATGCGGCCGCGAAATCGGCTGCGGACCAATCAAAAGTCCTCACTCGTACCCGCTGCCCGAAACGGTGGCGGGTTCTTTTTACCCGGATGCAGGCCTGCCTTCGGCCACGCACGCGGGAGACAGGAGCGCCTATGCAGAATCGGCTTGTGCTCGGCATCTTCAGCCTCTGTCTCGGCGTGCTGGTCTTTTCGCTGCAGGACCCGCTGGTCAAGGCGGTGTCGAGCCACTATCCGGTCACCGAGGTGATGGCGATCCGCTCGATCGTCGCCCTGCCGATCCTGGTTTTCCTCGTCCACGCCGATGTCGGATTGCAGGCGATCCTGTCGAAGCGGTTCGGCATGCTGACGATGCGCGCCTTCATCCAGTTCACCTCCTACACGGCCTACTATCTGGCAATCGCCGCCCTGCCGCTGACTGACGCGGTGGCGCTCTATTTCATGGCGCCGCTGTTCATCATGGCGCTGGCCGGCCCCTATCTCGGCGAACGCGTGTCCTGGCAGGCGCTCGCCACCGTCCTGGTCGGCATGCTCGGCGTGCTGGTCATGGTGCGCCCGGGCGCCGGCTTGTTCGACTGGGCAGCGCTGCTGTCGCTAGGTTCGGCTCTGCTCTACGGTTTCTCGCAGCTGATGGCACGCAAGATCGGCGACACCGAATCCTCGACTGTCATGGCGTTCTATCAGAACGGCGCCTATCTGGTCGGCGCCGCCTTGGTGGCGGCATTGTTTTGGCTGGCAGGCATTGACCACGCCGTGCATCCGAGCCTCGAATTCCTCGTCCGGCCATGGGTCTGGCCGGCGACGCCGGACCTCCTCAAGATGGGGGCATGCGGCTTCGTTGCCTCGGCCGGCATGATCCTGTTGTCGCAGGCCTACCGGCTGGCGCCCGCCAACAGCGTCGCCACCTTCGAATACACCGGTATCATCTGGTCGCCGCTATGGGGTTTTCTGTTCTTTGCCGAGGTGCCGCGACCAGCGACGGCGGCCGGCGCAGCCCTCATCATCGGCGCCGGGCTTTTTGCGCTCAATGCCGGCCGGCGCCGGAGCGGCGCGCCAGCCAATACGGCGACCTGCGACCCTGCCTGAAGGCGGTCGGCCTTGGGCTTAGGCGAAGCAGGCGAGCGCCTGTTCGACGCGGGCGCGGATTTCAGCCAGCGTGAACGGCTTTTGCACGACGTCGAGAATAATGCCGTCCAATTCCTCGGCGCGCTCGCGCTGGTCGGCATAGCCGGTCATCAGCATGATCTTCATCGCCGGGAACAGCGCTGCTGCCGCCTTGGCCATCTCGATGCCGTCCATCTCCGGCATGCGGATGTCGGACAGCACAAGGTCATAGCTCCCTTGCGCCGCCCGGATCAGAGAAAGGCCATGTGCGCCGTCCGCGGCGACAGTGACATTATGCCCGGCGCGCTCGAGCGCGCGAGCGGCGAGAGTGCGGACGGATTCATCGTCCTCGACGATCAGGAGCTTTGCCATGGGCAAGATATTTGGCGAGGAAAAGTTGATGTTTCCTGAAAGCCAGGAAGGCCATGAGGCCTTTTCAGAATTCGCTCCGCCGAGTCATATGACGTGGTTTTCGAGACCCGGAGCGGACGTTCGAGTCCGTGAGCACCGGAAGCGCAGAAAACCGCGTCAGATGACCGCCGGAGTAGAATTTTCAAAAGGCCTCAGGCGTCGCCCTTGACGATGCCGACGAACGGCAATTCGCGAAACGCGTGGGCGACGTCCATGCCATAACCGACGACGAAATAATCGGGGCAGTCAAAGCCGACATAGTCGGCGTTGAGCGTGGTCTGGCGGCGCATGCGCTTGTCGAGCAGCACGGCGATGGCACAGCTCCTTGCGCCGCGCGACAGCATGAGGTCGCGGGTGAAACTCAGCGTCTTGCCGGATTCCAGAATGTCGTCGATCAAAAGCACATCGCGACCGGCGACCTCGTTGTCGATGTCGCGCAGCACCCTCACCTCACCGCTGGTCGTGCCGGCGCCATAGCTGGAGATGAAGATGAACTCGACCTCCGGCGACAGGCCGACATCGTGCATGGCACGGATAAGATCGGCGGCGAAGATGAACGATCCCTTCAGCACCGAGATTACCAGAAGGTCGTGGTAGTCGTGCCCGGCGATCTCCTTGGCAAGTTCCAGGTTCCGCCGCGCGATGGCGGACGCCGAAAACAGGACTTCGATGTCCTTGCCGCGCACAACTGGCATTGGCTGCCCTTCCAGAATGATCGCCTTTGTAGGCGAAGCCGACCGAAACGGTCTTCAACCCGTTTCTAGGCATGTCGTGCCGTCTGGCAAGGCCAAATCTTTCGCAGGGCACCCGCGAACGGTCGGATGTCCCACCGTCGCGAATCGTTTATCTGGTGACCTGTTGATTTTCTGGCGCCGCTCTAACGAACCAGCGCATGGCCGCCCGAAATCCAGAAGGCGGCAAAGACGGCACCGACGCCGACAATCCAGAAGATCGGCCCACCATGCACCCACAACGGCCGTTCGACGGCGGTTTCGGGCTTGCGCAACATGTCCATGCCTTCGATCGAAGGCATGGAAATCATGCGCGCAGGCGGCGGCGCAAAGTCTTGACGTGTAAAATGGCGGGGCAGCACCTCATAGTCGGCATCGATGACCTCGGCGGTCACGTCGCGCATGATGCGTTCCGGCTCGGCGGCCGGATCGGTCATGATTTCGCCGGAAACCGGGCGCGCGGTTCGATCCTCAGCCATCATGGCCCAACACTACCGCACCTGTTCGCTGTTCGTTTCTTTTGGGTAAACGGAAATGGTTAACGCTTCCCCACCGGAACCCCTGTGACTCGCTCGAAAAGCCCCCAAATTAACCGTCGGTTAACCATGCCGGCCGATGGTCTTTCCACAGAAAGGGCTGGCATCTTGCCGCCGAGAATTTCAGGTCGTCGAAAGTGATCCGCTTCGAAAATGTCGGCCTCCGCTATGGCATGGGTCCGGAGATTCTCCGCGACATCTCCTTGCACATTCCGGAGCGCTCCTTTCAGTTCCTGAGCGGACCTTCAGGCGCCGGCAAGACGACGTTGCTGCGGCTTTTGTTCATGTCGCTGAAGCCGACGCGCGGCCTGATCACCATTTTCGGCAAGGACCGCTCGCGCATCTCGCGCACCGAATTGCCGCATCTGAGACGTCGCATCGGCGTGGTGTTCCAGGATTTTCGCCTGCTCGACCATATGACCACCTACGAGAACGTGGCATTGCCGCTGCGCGTGCGCGGCCGCGAGGAGGCGACCTATCGCACTGACGTCACCGAGCTGCTGAAATGGGTCGGCCTCGGCGAGCGCATGCATGTGCTGCCACCGGTGCTGTCTGGCGGCGAGAAGCAGCGCGCCGCCATTGCCCGGGCGTTGATCGAGCAGCCCGAGATCCTGCTCGCCGACGAGCCGACCGGCAATGTCGACCCGCCGCTGGCGCGACGCTTGCTGCGGTTGTTCATCGAGCTCAACCGGCTGGGCACCGCCGTGGTGATCGCCACACACGACCTCGGCCTGATGGAACAGGTCGACGCACGGCGAATGATCCTGGCCGGCGGAAGGCTGGACATCTATGACTGAGCTCTCCGTCGAACATTTCGAGGGTCAGGACGCCGCGGCGGCAAAGCCCCGCGTCCAGCGCAAAATGGCGCCGATCGTGCCGGCGCAGAACATCGCCGGCCGGGCGCTGGTGCTGGTCATTGCCATCATGACGTTTCTGTCCTGTCTGACGTTTGGCGCAGTCACGCTGGTGCGTGACACCGCCTCCGTCTGGGAGAACCAGATCTCGCGCGAAGCGACCATCCAGATCAAGCCGGTCGACGGCCTCGACATGGAGGCCGCACTTGCGCTGGCCTCGCAGATCGCCGGCGAATTCCCTGGCGTGAAAAGCGCCAGGATCATCGATCGCGAAGCAACGGCCCGACTGCTCGAGCCTTGGCTAGGCTCGGGCCTGAACATCGATGAGCTGCCGGTGCCGCGCTTGATCATCATCACCATCGACGAGAATAGTCCGCCCGATTTCACCGCACTGCGCGCGGCAATCACGCCGAAGCTGCCGAGCGCCTCGCTCGACGATCATCGCACCTGGGTCGACCGGCTGGTTGCCATGGCCCGCACCACGGTAACGATCGGTATCGCAGTGTTGGCGCTGATGCTGTCGGCGACGGTGCTGACCGTTGTATTCGCGACGCGCGGCGCCATGGCCGGCAATGGCCACATCATCGAGGTGCTGCATTTCGTCGGCGCCGAGGCGCGCTTCATCGCGCGCGAATTCCGCCGGCATTTTCTGGTCACCGGCATGAAGGGCGCCGCGGCAGGCGGCGCCGCGGCGATCCTGGTCTTCATCGTCTTCTCCTGGTGGTCGTCACGCAACATGGCAACGCCGCAGGCCGACCAGGCGACCGCCCTGTTCGGCAATTTCGCCATCGGCTCGGCGGGTTATCTCGGGGTCGCTGTCATGGTGCTGGTGATCGGCGCGCTGACGGCGGCAACTTCCCATTTTACCGTGGTTACCTATCTCAGCGACATCGACATTCGCCAGCCGGACGCCGGCTAAAGGAAAGATCGATCACGGATGAAAACGCATCGTCACGAAAATTGCATTTTTTTCCTACCAAAGGCCGTATTTCGGGATTAACCATTTCATGATGGACGTTCGGGACTCGACCGATACCGCTGGATGCATGCCAGTGCTGGTTGCGCGCCCGCCTGTATTCGCCGAGCCTGATGAATTTGCCAAGCCGGATCAGTTTGCCAAACATGGGCGGCTGCTGGCAGGGCGCTCCTTGCGCATCTCGGCTCTCCTTCTGCTGGCCTTTATGGCGCTGTTTGTCGCCGGCTTCGGCTGGTTCGCCAATACCGTCAGCCGCCTGACTACGCCCGCCAATCCGGCAAGGGCCGACGCTATCATCGTGCTGACCGGCGGCCAATCGCGCCTCGACGCTGCGATGGGCCTGCTTGCCTTAGGCAAGGGCGAGCGGCTGCTGATCAGCGGCGTCCATCCCTCCGCCAGCCGCCGCCAGCTTCAGGCCGCGACCGGCGGCGACAAGAGGCTGTTTTCCTGCTGCGTCGACATCGACCGCGCCGCGCTCGACACGATCGGCAATGCCGAGGAAAGTGCCAAATGGGTCGAGGACCATGCCTACGGCACCGTCATTCTCGTCACCAATAATTATCATATGCCGCGTAGCCTGCTGGAAATGGGCCGGCTGCTGCACGGCGCAAGGCTCGAGCCCTATCCGGTGGTCAACACCAACCTCGAGAATGGCGGCTGGCTGACCAAGCCGGAAGCGCTGCGCGTGCTGTTCACCGAATACAACAAATACCTGCTGGCGCTGGCGCGCGGCATCATGCCGGTGAAGCAAGCCGAGAGCGTCGCGCTGGCCGACGCCGCAGGCGGAAGCTGAACGGCACCGGCACTTTTATTCCCTGGCTCTTATTCCCTGGCTGCTGCATCCGATCGCAAGCGTGCGATCTCCTGTTCGAGCCGTTCGATGCGCTTGTCGCGTTCGCCCAGCGCCGCCGCCACGTCGGCCGCTTCGAAACGCTGCGGGATGTGCTGCGAGCAATTTGAATCCCAAGCCGAAACCGTAAACAGGATGACCTGCTCGGGTCGCGCCTTATAGTCTTGCGGCATCAGCTTTGCCGTCAGCTCGGCATCGCCCTCGACGACTTGCGCTTTGCCCCAGATCTTGATGCGCTGCCGGTGCGCATAATCGATCAGGAATAGGAAAGCCTGTGGGTTGTCGCTGAGGTTGCCCTGGGTGATGAACTGCCTGTTGCCGGAAAAATCGGCAAAGCCGATCGTCCGTTCGTCGAGCACCGTGAGGAAACCGGCAGGCCCGCCGCGATGCTGGATGTAAGGCTGCCCGTCGGCATTGGCGGTCGACAGAAAGACGCTGGTCTGCGCCTCGATGAAGGCGGCGAGATCGGGCGTAATTGCCGCCTGCCAGCCGCCACGCTTCTCGACACGGGCATAGGCCTGGCGCGAGCCCTTGCGCGCCTGAATCGCCTTCACCGTCGGGGTGAAAGCAACATCGCTGGTGTGAGCGTTCATGGAAGCCTCCTCAAGCGCCGAGCTGCGCTGCATTGCTAGTCAGGAAAATACGTCCTTCCATCTTCGAGATGCAGATGCCATATCTGTAATCCATCCTTCCGTTTTCCGGAAGGGCAAATTTTCGGGAGAGCTATGGATCGCCTCCAGTCCATGTCGCTTTTCGTTGCCGCGGCGGAGACAGGCAGCCTCTCGGCTGCCGGGCGCCGCTTCGGCATTCCGCTGACGACGGTCAGCCGCAAGGTTTCGGACCTGGAAAAGCACCTGAAGACACGGCTGTTGAACCGCTCGGCGCGGCAGCTGTCGCTGACCGATGCAGGCCACGCCTATCTCGCCGCCTGTCGTCGCATTCTCGATGAGGTCGGCGAGGCCGAGCGAATAGCCGCCGGCGAATACAGCGCCCCGACCGGCGAACTGATCGTCACTGCGCCGATCGTCTTCGGCCGCCTGCATGTGCTGCCGGTCGTCACCGGCTTCCTCTCCGTCTATCCTGAGGTAGGTGTGCGGCTGACACTCGCCGACCGGATAACCCAGTTGGTCGAAGAGCACATCGACCTCGCCATCCGCATCGGCGAGCTTGCCGATTCGAACCTGATCGCCACCCGCCTGGGTTCAATCCGCCGCGTCGCTTGCGCGAGCCCGGCCTATCTCGCCGAGCACGGCACACCGAAAACGCCGCAGGAGCTTGCAGCACACAGTGCCATCACCTTCGAAGGGCTCACCGCCGCAGCCTGGAGCTTCGCCACCGGCAAGACCGAATTCAGCGTGCCGATCCGCTCCCGGCTGCGGGTCAACACCGCTGAGGCGGCAATCGATGCGGCGATTGCCGGCGTCGGCGTGACGAGGCTGCTTTCCTATCAGATTGCCGCCGCAGTCCGGTCGGGTACGCTGCGCCCGGTGCTGCAAGAGTTTGAGCCAGACCCATGGCCGGTGAGCCTCGTCCATGCCGGCCAGGGGCTACTGCCGGTGAAGCTGCGCGCATTCCTCGACTTCGCCGCCCCGCGCCTGAGACAGCGCCTGCTGCAGGCCGCGTGGGAAACGTGACGAAGACGGCCCTCGCAAGGCCGGGCCGATCGCCCGCCTCGCAGCGTTTCCTTTTTGCGGGCGCTTGGTGTAACCAACGCACACCTCCTCACCGGGCACTTGCTGTATGCTGTATTTCCGCTCGCTGGCGTTCAATCTCGCCTTCTACCTCAATTTGATCGTCCAGATGATCCTCTGGACCCCGTATTATTTCCTGTCGCCACGCCATCGCGCCTGGTTCGTGCCGAAATTCTGGTCGCGCACCAGCATGTGGCTCTACGACAAGATCGCCGGCACCAGAAGTGAGATCACCGGCCGGGAAAACCTGCCTGGCGGCTCCTTTATCCTGGCGCCGAAGCACCAGTCCTTCTGGGACACGATCGCTTTCCTGCCTTATCTCGACGATCCCGTTTACATATTGAAACGGGAGCTGACCTGGATCCCGTTCTTCGGCTGGTACATTTTGAAGATGCGGATGATTCCGGTCGACCGCGGCAGCCGCTCGAAGGCATTGAAGACGGTGATCGCCGCGACCAAACAGGAATTGGCGCGCAATCCGCGCCAGCTGATCATCTACCCCGAGGGCACCCGCCGGGCGCCGGGCGACGAACCGGTCTACAAATACGGCATCGTCGAACTTTATGCCCAGCTTGGCATTCCGGTGGTGCCGGTCGCCCACGTTGCCGGTCTCTATTGGCCGCGCCGCAAATTCCTGCGCTATCCCGGCACGATCAAGGCGCGCTTCCTGCCACCGATCCCGCCCGGCCTCGGCAAGGACGAATTCATGCAACGGCTGATCGGCGAGACGGAAGCCGCCTGCGACCAGCTTCTCGTCGAGGCGGCACAGACGCCGAACCCGCCGCCGATGCCGCCGACGGCAATGAAACGGCTTGGTGAGCTCGATGCGAAACCTGAATTGAAAGGCTGAGACACCTGCCGCGCATGCCGGAAAGGCTCACGGCAAGGCAGCCAGGGCGGCTGTTGCAACCAGCGTCACGGCAAACACCAGATTGATGATCCGCGACGCCAGCGGTTTGCGCAGCAAATGTGCAAAAGCCGCGCCGGCGAGAAGCCACAAGAGATGAATGGCAGCAATCATCAAGGCGAGGACCGCCAGCTTGGCTGAAATAGCAAGACCGCCGGCGCCAGGAGACGCGCCGGCGAACACGGCGGCAATCGCCACATAGGCTTTCGGATTGGCAACGGCCAGAAGGAACCCGCCCAGGAAAGTGGGAGGTGCCGCCCCACCAATGCGTGCCGCCAGCGGCGGCGCCGTCGCTATCTTGAACGCCAGATAGAGGATGTAGGCTGCTGACGCGACCGCCAACAGCGCTGCGAGCTTCGGCAGCGCGGTGAGAACGGCCATGATGCCCGTCGCCACCACCAAAAGCACGAGAACCGTCCCGACAACGATTCCCGAGGCATAGCGCACCGAACCGCGCAGGCCGAACGCGGCGCCGATCGCGGTGACGCTTATCGTCGCCGGCCCCGGGCTGCCCATGACGATGGCCGACACCAACACAAGCGCCAGCAATCGCTGCCATAGCTGCTGATCGAGAAGACCCTGTCCGGCCATGCGGCGCTGCATCCTGTGACGAGGCAGGGACGGTAGGGCAAGGCAGCGGCGCCGGTCTTGAACGATCGTGCGCGGCTACGCGCTGGCCTTGTCGAGCTCGGCGATATCGTCCGGGCTGAGCTGCAACGACGCGGCACGCACCAGGCTGTCGAGCTGGTCGAGCGTCGTCGCGCTGGCGATCGGGGCGGTGACGCCGGGCCGCGCCATGACCCAGGCAAGCGCCACTTCCGCCGGCTTGGCCGAATGTCTGGCCGACACCGCGTCGAGCGCTGAGAGAATGCGCATGCCGCGGGTGTTGAGATAGCCTTTCACACCGCCACCGCGCGGACTTTTGCCGAGGTCGGCCTCGCTGCGGTACTTGCCGCTCAGAAACCCCTTGGCGAGGCTGAAATAGGTGATGACGCCGATGTCCTCGGCCGCGCAGAGATCGCGCAGCGGACCATCGAAGGACGAGCGGTCGTAGAGGTTGTATTCCGGCTGCAGCACCTCGTAGCGCGGCAGGCCGCGCAGGCTTGCTACGTCAAGTGCGGCCCGCAACTGGGCGGCGTCGAGGTTGGAAGCGCCGGCATAACGGATTTTGCCCTTGTCGAGCAGTTTCTGGTAAGCGCCGAGCGTTTCCTCATAAGGGGTCGCCAGGTCGGGCCAGTGCGACAGATAGAGATCGACGCTATCGACCTGCAGCCTCTTCAGCGAAGCATCGATGGCCTTTTCGATATAGGCGGCGGACAGGTCCCTCTTGCCCTGTCCCATATCCGAACCGACCTTGGTGATAACGACAACCTTGTCGCGGTTGCCGCGGCTTTTCATCCATTTGCCGATGATGGTTTCGGATTCGCCGCCCTGGTGGCCGGCAATCCAGCGCGAATAGGAATCGGCCGTGTCGATGGCGTTGAGGCCAGCGTCGACAAAGCGGTCGAGCAGGTCGAACGAGGTTTTCTCATCGGCGGTCCAGCCGAACACATTGCCGCCCAGAACCAATGGCGCGATGGATAGGTCGGTGCGACCGAGACGACGTTTCTGCAAGGCTGATCTCCATGGTGATTCATGCTGGGGCGGATGGGAGCCGCCGACCGGGCTAACCTATGTCGCGCCGTGGCAACGTCAAACGCATAGCCTCTTTTCCAGCCCGCCGGCGCTTCACAAAGCCGCGACCCGCCGCGCCGTGTCCGGCCCCAAGGCGCTGGTCCCGGGTATCCAAACCAGCAGCCTCTGAAGAAACGATCTGGCAAGTTTGGCACATAGATTGTCAAATCTGCCAATTCTGACTTTTGCCGGCCGACCGTAGGTTCCGCCGCGCTGACGCAAGTCTCAGCACGGTCTGGCCGGGGCTCAGACTGTTGGCCTCGGATCGTTTGTTATGGAGACCGGCATGAAAGCAATTGTATTTGACGCCATCGGTTTGCCGCGCGACGTGCTCTATGTGAATGACCTGCCGTTGCCACGGATCAGCGACGGCGAGGTGCTGGTCAGGATGGTCTCGGCCTCGATCAATCCGGGCGACTTCCTGTTTATCCAGAACCTCTATCCCGAACCGAAGAAGCCGCATTTTCCCCGGCAGATCGCCGGAAACCATGGCGCCGGCATCGTCGAAGCCGTTGGCGAGAACGTTCGGTTGGAACCGGGGATGCTTGTCGCGTTCAGCTATTATGGCAGCTGGGCCGAGTACGCCGCCATTCCCGCCGAATGGCTGATCCCGTTGCCTGCCGGCTATCCTGTCGAACGCGCCGGGCAGATGGTGAACCCCATTACCGCGTGGGATCTGCTGGTGGATTCCCGTGTGCGGCCTGGCCAGTGGCTGGCTGTCACGGCCGGCTATTCGTCAATTTCGACAATGGTGATGCAGTTCGCCCAACGACGCGGCATCAACGTCATCGCGCTTGTGCGGCGCTCGCACCAAAGATTCGATCTGAAGACGCTTGGCGCCGCCGCCATTCTTGACCTTTCGGAGTTGAAGACAAGTATCCGGGAAGCCGTGATGGATATCACTGGTGGCGCCGGATTGAACGGGATTATCGACAATGTCGGCGGACCTGTCAGCGGCGAATTGATCCGCACCCTGACGCTCGGCGGGCAGATGGTGATCAATGGCGGCATGAGTGCCGAGCGCTTCGAACTGCACAATTTCGATGTGTTGCTGAGCGGCGTCGAGATCAGGGCGAATATCTATCGCTATTTCTTTTCGCCGCCGGTCGAAGCCGACCGGCCTGTGCTACGCGAGATCATCGACATCTTCGGCCAGCCCGGCTTCCACGTTCCTGTCGGCGGTCTCCACGTGCTGACCGAGTTCAAGCTTGCCGTGGCAGACAGCCTGGATCGCGCTGATCTTGGAAAGCAGATTTTCAGGATGTAGCCCGCTCACGACACCGAAGCTACGTCGCGATCCGTCTTGTCACGTCTTCCAGCCAGTGATCGCTTATACCCAGTGCTTCGAGGTGCTCCAGCGTGCTGAGCACGTAATCCTCATTCCTCCCCGACTGGCCGACGGCGCCGCGGACGACGGCCGCCGCCTCGGCCGCGTCGAGCGCGCCGGCATATTGCTCATGGCTGCGGTCGACAACGTAGGCCACGGCCTCCACCGTCTCGCCCCCATTGGTGCCGCGCCTGTCCGTCTCCTCGTTATCGAGGCGAACGCGGAGCACACGTTCGAGATAGACGTTGGTGACCAGCTCGCGTTCGCGCAGATAGGTGATGACCTCGTTGCGCAGCTCGCCTGGAACCCGGAACGCCAGCCCGATGCAGGAGCCTCCGCGGTCGAGGCCGAGCACCAGGCCCGGCCGTTCGCGCGTGCCGCGATGCACGAAAGAATAGACGCAGAGCGAACGGCGGTAGCCATGCAGGCGGGCGCGCCGCGTCTCGACATGTGCGAATCCCGGTCGCCAGATCAGTGAGCCGTAGCCAAAAACCCAAAAATCGCCCATATCGCCAAGCCTGATTGTGACGACCACCTCACCGGTGGTGTTTCAGTCCGTCTACCTGTTGGTGCCGCAAGCGACAGCCCGCCCGTGCCACCCCGCGTTAACGAAAGCCGCAGCATGACGTCAAGTGACGAGCGCCCGCCGCCCAGCCAACGTCGCCGCCTGTTGTGGCTTGCCGCTTTCATCCTCGTGCTGTTCGGCATCTACAGCGCCGGCTGGTTCTACCTGGCGGACCTGGTCGAGAGCGCCACCAAAAAGGCGGTCGCCGATCTCGACGACAAAGGCATCAAGGCCGACTGCGCCAATCTCGCGGTCAGCGGCTATCCCTTCAGCTTCACCGTTTCCTGCGACAGCCTGGCTTACGAGGACGACAGCCGCAACATCGCGGCATCGACAGGCAAGATCAACGCCGCCACGCAGATCACCCGGCTTCTGTCGCCTGCCGCCGAGCTCAGGGGGCCGCTCAGGACCTCTGTTCCCGGCATGACCCCGCTCTGGATCGACTGGGATGATCTGCGGGCCGACATGAAGCTGTCCTGGCCGCTGCCGAGGCGCCTCTCGCTGCAGGCAGAAGGCCTGTCCGGCCAGACCGATCCGGCAGACGACACCGATCCCGTCTCGCTGTTCAGCGCCGGAACCGCCACCGGACAATTGCGCCCAAACGGCCCGGACATCGACTATGCCGGCAATTTCACCGATCTTGAAATCGACGCGGCGGCCATCGGCGGGCGCGTCTTGCCGCCGCTCGACGGCAGCGGCGACGTCACGCTGAAAAACGGCGTGACACTGATCAAGGCAAATCCGAAGAGCCTGCGCGGCCAGGCGGCCGAAATCCACGAGCTCGATCTGTCGTCCGGAACTGCGCGCATCAGCGTTTCCGGACCGCTGTCGGTCGATGACGACGGTCTCATAAATGCCGACCTGACGATCAGGCTCAATGATCCAAAGGCCGTGGCGGCAATCCTCGCCACCGCCATCCCCGAGCAAAAGAAAGAGATCCAGACCGGCTTTGCCGGACTGGCGCTCCTCGGCAACCAGCCGTCGATGCCGCTGAAGATCGTCAGGGGCAAGGCCTCGCTCGGCTTCATCCCGCTCGGCAAGATCAAGCCGCTCGATTAGAGTATCCGTGTTGGTCAAGGGAGAGATGGTGTCCAGGTCCGATTGTCCCTGAGTAGTGCGTTTGCGAGGATGATGAGCTTTCGCATGATGGCTGTGATGGCGAGTTTTGAGGCTTTGCCGTCGGCCGTGAGCTGGTGGTATTTTGCCTTTAGATCG
>NZ_JAMYLV010000033.1:0-75326 GCF_040318195.1 Mesorhizobium sp. M1273
GCCGCAAGGACCGTGCTCAAAGGCCGGACATATGGACGCAAGCGATCGAAAACGACGCAAAACAACCGTTGCAGGCAGGGCGCCGTCCACATATGGATCCTGGGGTCTGCGCCGCGTCGCTTCGCTCCTTGCTCCGCCCCAGGATGACGAGGAGCGGGGTCGCTCACTCTGCTGCCTCTTCGATCTTCTCCATATCGTCGTCCGACAGGCCGAAATGGTGGCCGATCTCGTGGATCAGCACATGGGTGACGATGTCGCCCAGCGTTTCCTCGTTCTCGGCCCAGTAGTCGAGGATGGCGCGACGATAGAGGGTGATGCGGTTCGGCCCCTCGCCGGTCTGCGGATTCCAGCGCTCGGCGATGCCGCGCCCCTCGAACAGGCCGAGCAGGTCGAAGGGCGTTTCCAGCGAAAGGTCGTCCATGATCTCGTCGGTCGGGAATTCGGCGATCTGAATGACGATCTCGCCGGTCAACTTGCGAAAGTCCTCCGGCAGATGGGCATAGGCCTCCAGCGCCAGGAGCTCGATTTCCTCCATCGTTGGCGAAAGCTGGTCGTGCCAGATGCGTGTTTGGTAGATGCGAGCCATGCTTTGTCCTTTGATCCCGGCATATAGGCTTTCAGGCCGGACTCGGCAAATGGTCGGGCTGGAGTGCCCGTGCCATGCCCCCACTACAGGAATAAATTCCCCATGACTCCGCTTGACTCTTCGGGCGACCTCTGGAATCCTAGAGAACATAACAGGAACAATTGTGAGTGGAAGCTGACCGTCATGGCGACAAGCGCCGTGGCGCGGGAGACTGTTTTTGCCCTGCGCCGCCAGATCGCGAAGATCGAAGGGACCTTGCCCGAGCGCCTGGAGGCGCCGGCCAGTTCGTCGTTTGACGCGGATGTCCCTCGTCAGAGTCTGACACCCTCTCGGCATCCGACACCCGCTCGGAATCTGACCATTGTCCGGCGCGGCCTTGCCGTGGCGCCGCCCGATGCGTTTTTGCGCACCGGCGCCGAGCGCCTCGATGCTGCGCTGAGCGGCGGCCTGCCGAGGGCGGCGGTGAGCGAGTTTCATGGCGCCGCGACCCGCGATGCCGGGGCCGTTGCCGGTTTTGCCTTGTCGCTCGTCAGCCTGATCCTAAGCCAGGGGCCGCGATTGCCGGTGCTGTGGATCGGCACATCAGAGGTTTTCCGCGAGGCCGGCTTTCCCTATGCCAGGGGGCTTCACGCCTTCTTCGGCATCGAGCCGGAGCAATTGCTGTTTTCCGAGGCGCCAAGGCTGCTCGATGCGCTGTGGATCGCCGAGGAGGCTGCCCGGATGACGGCGCTGGCCGCCGTCATCCTCGAAATCCGCGGCAGCCCGCAGCGGCTTGACCTCACCGCGACGCGGCGGCTGCACGCCCGCGCGCAGAGTGCGGGCCGGCCGCTGTTCCTGCTGCGCCAGGCCGGCGAGCCCGAACCGACGGCAGCGCCCGTCCGCCTCATCCTGTCGGCGGCACCGGCGGCAACGCGTAAGACGCTTGCCGGGCCGCTCGCCGGCTCGATCGGCCGACCCGCCTTCACCGTCGCTATCGGCAAGAGCCGCACGGCCTTGTCCGGAAAATTCACACTGGAGTGGAACCCCGATGAACGCATATTCGAAGAAAGACGGGGCGAGCAAGGAAGGTCTCAGGAATGGACCCCAGAACGGCCAAAGAATCCTATCCCTGTGGTTTCCGCATCTCGCCGCCGAGAGGATCCTGCGGCAGCGTCTGGGGCGGTCCTGGCGTTCCCGGCCGTCGGATCACCTGCCGCTGGTGATCAGTCACCGCGACCGGAACGCCCAGCGCATCGCCGCCCTCGACGAGCGGGCCGAGGCGCTTAATCTGAAGCGCGGCATGGGCATAGCCGACGCACGCGCCATGCATCCCTCGATCGACATCGTGGAGGCCGATCCGGAGGCCGACCGGCGCCTGCTCGAAGGCCTCGCCGACTGGTGCGACCGCTATACCCCGCTGGTGGCGCTTGACGGGACCGACGGCCTCTATCTCGACGTCACCGGCTGCACCCATCTTTTCGGCGGCGAACGCTCGATGCTGGACGATATCCTGTCGCGTTTTTTCCATCAGGGCTTCGATGTCCGCGCCGGGCTTGCCGCCACGCCTGGTGCTGCCTGGGCGGCGGCGCGGTTTGCTGGCGACCGCATCGTGCCCGATGGTGAGGAGGAAGCGCTTCTCGCGCCCTTGCCGCTGGCGGCGCTGCGCATCGACCCGGAGGTACGCGCCAGCCTCGAAAGCGTCGGCCTGCGCACGGCGGGCGCCGTCATGGCGGCACCGCGCGCGCCGCTGGCCCGCCGCTTCGGCGCATCGCTGCTCTTGCGCCTCGACCAGGCGCTTGGCCGCCTCGAGGAGGCCGTGTCGCCGCGCCTGCCGGTGGCACCGCTTTCGGTCGAGCGTCACCTTGCCGAGCCGATCATGCTGACCGAGGACATCGAGCGGCTGACCGGCATGCTGGCGACCACCTTGAAGAGCGACCTCGAGCGTCGCGGCGAAGGCGCAAGGCGGCTGGCGCTGCTGCTTTTCCGTGTCGATGGCGGCGTCAGCCGCATCGCCGTCGGCACCTCGCGGCCTCTGCGCGAGCCGCGGCTGATCCAGAAATTGTTCCACGAAAGGCTTGCCGCGCTCGAACAGGATATCGACGCCGGCTATGGCTTCGATCTCGTGCGCCTTTCGGTGCTGACCGCCGCCGCCTTCGACATGCAGCAGGCCGACCTTGCCGGCGAGACGAGCGACGACGGTGCCGATATCGCGCTTTTTGCCGACCGCATTCGCGCCCGGCTCGGCGAAGGCGCGGTCTTGAAGCCGGTCGCCGTCGAGAGCCATTTGCCGGAGCGCGCCGTCGCCACCCTTCCCTTCACGGAGGCGCCGCAGAGAAGCTCGCCGCCGAAGCAGCCGGACAAGGCGAAGGACGCTCCCATGACCGTCTTCCAGCCGGAACGGCCGATCCGGCTTTTCCGTTCGCCCGAGCCGATCGAGGTGCCGGCCACCGAAATGCCGGAAGGCCCGCCTTTGAACTTCCGCTGGCGGCGCGCGCTCTACCGGGTCGCGCGCGCCGAAGGGCCGGAGCGCATCGCGCCGGAATGGTGGCGAGGGGCGGCGGGACGAGAAGATGCCCCGACCCGGGATTATTTCCGCATCGAGGATGCCGACGGCCGCCGTTACTGGCTCTATCGCCAGGGCCTTTACGGCGCCTCGCAGCCCTCGCCGCGCTGGTTCATGCATGGGATCTTCGCATGAATGCGCTGACGGCCAACCCCTATGCCGAATTCGGCATCCAGTCGAACTTCTCGTTTCTGCGCGGTGCCTCGAAACCGGAGGAGCTGGTGGTCGCGGCAAAATTCCTGGGGTTTTCGGCGATCGGTCTCGCCGACCGCAACACGGTGGCGGGCGTGGTGCGCGCCTGGCAGCAGGCCAAGGTGGAGGGTGTTTCCTATCATCCCGGCTGCCGCCTGGTTTTTTGCGACGGCACGCCGGACATCCTCGCCTACCCGCAGGATCGCAAGGGTTGGGGTCATCTCTGCCGCATGCTGACGCAGGCCAATCTGCGTGACGAGAACGAAAAAGGGGCGACGCTCCTCAAACAGAGCGATCTTCTCGAATGGGGCGATCTCCTGTCGCTCGCCATACTGCCGGATGTGTCGGCGGACGCGGAAACCAGCCTCGCACTCCTTAGCCGGCTCAAGGATCGTTTCGGTGAAAACCTGTGGCTTGCGGTTTCGCCGGATTACCGCGGCAACGACCGCTTCCGTATCGAGCAGGCGGCGGCGATGGCGGAGCTGGCCGGCATCCCGTTGATGGCGACCAACGATGTTCTCTACCATACGTCGGAACGGCGCCCGCTGCAGGACGTGCTGACGGCGATCCGCCTCAATGTGCCCGTCGCCGAGGTGGGGCTGGAGCTGGCGGCCAATGCCGAGCGTCACTTAAAGCCGCCGCTGGAGATGGCACGGCTTTTTCGCAGGCATCCGCAAGCGCTGGCGGAAACGCTGCGTTTTGCCGGCGAGCTGACCTTCTCGCTCAGTGACCTGCAATACAACTATCCCGACGAGCCGACGGAATCGGGTCTTGGGCCGCAGGCCGAACTGGAAAGGCTGGCCAAGGAGGGAGCCGCCATCCGCTACCCCTCGGGCGTGCCCGCTTTTGTGACGCAGCGCATCGAGGAGGAGCTCGCTCTGATCGAGCGTCTGAACTACGCGCGCTATTTCCTGACTGTCCACGACATCGTCAAATTCGCCCGCAGCCAGAACATTCTCTGCCAGGGGCGCGGCTCTGCCGCCAACTCGATCGTCTGCTTCTGCATTGGCATCACCGAAGTCGGCCCGGACAGGATCGAAACGCTTTTCGAACGCTTCATTTCCGAGGAAAGAAACGAGCCGCCCGACATCGACGTCGATTTCGAGCATGAAAAGCGCGAGGAGGTCATCCAGTACATCTATTCCAAATACAGCACCAAGCGCACCGCGCTGGCCGCCGCCGTCGTCAGCTACCGGGGCCGCTCGGCGATGCGCGAAGTGGCCAAGGCGATGGGCCTGTCGGACGACGTCCGGGGCGCGCTGTCCAGTTCGATCTGGGGCTGGTCGACCTCGGAGCTCGGCGAAAAGGAGACAAAGGCCGGCGGCCTCGATCAGACCGATCCATCGACAAGGCATGTGATCGAATGCGCCAACGAGATCATGGGCTTTCCCCGTCATTTGTCGCAGCATGTCGGCGGTTTTGTCATCACCCGGGACCGGCTCGACGAGATCGTGCCCATCGTCAAGACGGCGATGGACGAGCGCAAGATGGTCGAGTGGGACAAGGACGATCTCGACGCGGTGAAAATCCTTAAAGTGGACGTGCTGGCGCTCGGCATGTTGACCTGCCTGCAGCGCGCCTTCACCCTGCTCCAGGATCATTATCCGCAGGCGCGGGACGCGTACGGCCTGCCCTATGTGCTGGCCACTCTGCCTGCCGAGGACAAGCATGTCTACGACATGATCTGCCGTGCCGACACGATCGGCGTCTTCCAGATCGAATCGCGCGCGCAGATGTCGATGCTGCCGCGGCTGCGGCCGAAAAGCTTTTACGACCTCGTCATCGAGGTGGCGATCGTGCGGCCCGGCCCGATCCAGGGCGACATGGTCCACCCTTACCTGCGCCGCCGGCAAGGCAAGGAGAAACCCGAATATCCCAAGCCGGAACTGGAAAAAATACTCGGCAGGACGCTGGGCGTGCCGCTGTTCCAGGAGCAGGCGATGAAGATCGCCATCGTTGCTGGCGGCTTCAGACCGGGCGAGGCCGATGAACTGCGCCGCGCCATGGCGACATTCAAGCGCACCGGCACGATCGGCAATTACCGCAAGAGAATGGTCGACGGCATGGTCGCCAAGGGCTACGAAAAAGACTTCGCCGAGCGCTGCTTCAAGCAGATCGAGGGTTTTGGCGAATACGGCTTTCCCGAGAGCCACGCCGCCTCCTTCGCCCTGCTGGTCTATGCCTCCTGCTGGTTCAAGACCTTCTATCCCGACGTGTTCTGCGCCGCGATCCTGAATTCCCAGCCGATGGGGTTTTACCAGCCGGCCCAGCTTGTCCGCGACGCGCATGATCACGGCGTCGAGATCCGCGAGGTCGATGTCAATTTTTCCGGCTGGGATTGCGCCTTGGAGAAATCGCCTTTCGATCCGGATCGTATCCTTGACCGCCATGCCCAGATGCGCGGCGTCATCCGGACCAGCCATGCCGTCCGGCTCGGCTTTCGCCAGGTCAAGGGCCTGTCGAAGGAGCGCATGGAAGCGTTTGTGTCGAGGCGCGGCGCCGGCTATGCATCCATACGCGACGTCTGGCTGCGCTCGGGCCTCAACGTCGACGAGATCGAAAAACTGGCGCAGGCCGACGCTTTCCGGTCGCTTGGATTGAACCGTCGCGACGCTCTATGGGCGGTCCGCGCGCTCGACGGCAAGAGTGCCGCCGAAAAGCTGCCGCTGTTCGACCAGCCGGCGATCCGCTTGCGCGATCTGGAGCCTGCAACCAGGCTCCCGACAATGCCGCTCGGCGAGCACGTCGTCCACGACTACCGCTCGCTTGGCCTGTCGCTGAAGGCGCACCCGGTCGCCTTCCTGCGTCAAAGGCTGGATCGTTCCGGCGTTACGCCCAATGTGCGGCTCGGCCAGGTGCGGGACGGCCGGCGCGTTTCGGTCGCCGGCCTCGTGCTGGTGCGGCAGCGGCCGGGCAATGGCAAGGCGATTTTCCTGACGCTGGAAGACGAGAATGCGGTCGCCAACATCATTTTCTGGGAAAGGACTTTTGACCGCTTCCGCCCCATCGTCATGGGCGCGCGTCTCATCCGCGTCACCGGCAAGCTGCAATCGGAATCTGACGTCATCCATATCGTCGCCGAGAAGGTCGAGGATCTGACGCCGTGGCTGTCGGTGCTGCTTGAACAGGCAAGGCCCGCGGACAGACTGTCGAGCAGTGCAGACGAGGCTCAGCCTGACACCATCGCGCAAACGGAACTATTGGGAAAGGCGGAGAAGGTCATGCCCAAAGGGCGCAATTTTCAATAGAGGCGCGAAAGATCGCGACGGAGCGGCTCTGAACCGCACACTCAGGGTGTTCCACCCAGGCGCGGCGGTGGCATGGCATCATCTATGGTGATGACACGCGCTTCCGATGGCAGCATGATCGGAATGCCGTCCCGCACCGGATAGGCAAGCTTTGCCACCCGCGAGATAAGCTCGCCGCGCTCCGGATCCCAGGCAAGCGGCCCCTTGGTCAGCGGGCAGGCCAAGAGTTCCAGCAGCTTGGGGTCGACGGTCCTGTTCCCGTCACGTCCATCCGCCATTCGATCCATCCTTTCCACAAGGCAATCGGTTAAGGTTTCGAGCGCGGACTTCCCCTTCTCCCCCTTGTGGGAGAAGGCAAGAACCTACTGCAAACTCGAACCGAAATCCTCATTGTCGCGCGCCAGCGCCATTTCGGTGATGGCGATCAGGGTCTCGGCGCGTGTCTTCAGATCGGCCGCTTCGAGCAGCGCCTGTTTCTCGGCCGGCCCGTAGGGCGCCATCATCGACAGTGCGTTGACCAGCATGGCGTTTTCGGCGCGGCTGACGCTTTCCCAGTCGGCCTCCAGATCGTTAGCCTGCAGATAGGCGCGAAACGCTTTGAGCAGCGCCGGCCGGTCGATCTCGGCGTCTGCCTGCTCCTCGTCGAGATCGGCGAGAAAGGGTGCCAACCGGCACTGCCGGAACGGTGTTTTGACCGTGAGCTCCTGGACAATACGGAACCGGCACACGCCCTGCAGCGAAATCAGGTAACGGCCGTCGCCGCTCTCGGACAGCGCAATGATGCGCCCGGCGCAGCCGACATTGCAGAGCTCCGGCTCGCCGTCGGGACGCAGCGCACCGTTAAGGCTGGGCTGGATCATGCCGATCAGCCGCGGCCCGGCGATCGCCTCGTCGACCATCTGCAGATAGCGCGGCTCGAAGATGTTGAGCGGCATGCGGCCTCCCGGGAGCAGCAATGCGCCCTCAAGCGGAAAGATCGGCATGGTCGACGGTAAGTCCGCAGCGAGCCGGTAATGCGCGTTTCCCGCCTGCACCTCAATCCTCCGATCGCTTTGTCAGGAAGCGCACAAAATCCGTCTCCTCCCGGCCGGCACAAGGCGCAACACCGGAAACCTGAAATCGAACGCCGTCCGAAAACCTAATCTGGCGCAGCCGCGGCCTACCGCAAGCCCGCGCGACAAAACAGTCTGCGCCGGCTCAGGAAAACAGCAGCGACGACAGTTTGCGCCGTGCCGACAGCGTTGCTTCGTCGGTCATGCCCCATGCCTCGAAGAGCTGCAGCAACTGGGTTCTGGCGCCGTCGTCGTTCCACGAGCGGTCGGCCTTGATGATCGCCAGCAGATTGTCGGCCGCCGCCATGCGATCACCCTTGGCGTTCTGGATCATGGCAAGCTCGAACCGTGCCTGGTGATCCCCGGGATTTTCGGCCAGCCGCCGTTCCAGTTCCGCCGGATTGCCGAGCACTGCTGCTTGCGCGGCGAGCGCCATCTTGGCCCGCAGCGCGGCGAGCTGGGGCGCATCCTTCTTTGCTTCCGGCGCCCGCGCCAGCACCGCCTCGGCACCTTCGGCATCGCCGGCCTCGAACAGCAGATCGCCCAAGCCAGCGATCGCCTCGATTGTCTCCGGCGCCTGTTCCAGGATGGCATCGTAAATGTCGGCCGCCGTCTGCACGTCCCCGGCGTCGCGCGCTTCGGCGGCCGCGGCCAGCGCCTCGGCAACTTGCGGCGCACCGCCGTTCTTGCCGCCGACCTTTTGGATGAATTGCGTGATCTGACTCTCGGGAATGGCGCCCATGAAGCCGTCGACCGGCTGGCCGTCCTTGAAGGCAATGACCGCCGGTATCGACTGGATGCCAAGCTGGCCGGCGATCGATGGATGGTCGTCGATATTCATCTTGACCAGCTTGACCTTGCCACCGGCGGCTTTCACCGCCTTCTCCAGCAGTGGCGTCAATTGCTTGCAAGGGCCGCACCACGGCGCCCAGAAATCGACCAGCACCGGCTGGTGACGCGATTCCTGGATCACGTCAGCGGCAAATCCAGCGGTCGTTGTGTCCTTGATGACGTCGGCCGGCGCCTCCGCAAGCGCGACCTTCTCACGCGCGGCATCGGTGCCGCCATATTGCACGGTGGTGGCATACCGGCCGCCATTGCTGCCAAATGGGCCGCCAAAGGGGTTGCTATCACTCATCTCGTCGCCTTTCGGTCGCGCCGCCGGCCAAGGGACGGGCGCAACATCCTTCTTTAGAACCCGGTTTCAGTCACCCATGTGGCGATCATGCCGAGACTTTCAAGATAACAGCATCATGTCCGGTTGCCTCGACGAATTTGACCAGGTCCGCGGCAGCGATGGAAGTCGTCGCTTCGTTGGTCAGCGGGTGGGCATTGACCACCGCATGGCTCATCAGCTCCTCGTCCAACACGACCTTGACCCTTCGCTCGGTGTCGTTGATCAGCCCGAACACCGTGACCGCGCCCGGGACGACGCCGAGAAGCTCCATCAGCATCTCCGGCCGGCCGAAAGACACGCGCCCCGCAGCGCCGATCAGATGGTGGATCTGCTTGAGATCGACCACCGCCTCCTCGTCGACGCTGACCAGGAAGAAATTGTCCTTCTTGTCCTTGAGGAACAGGTTCTTGGTGTGGCCGCCGGCAATCTCGCCGCGCAGCGCCTGCGAATCGGCGACCGTGAACAGCGGCGGATGCCGCCGCGTCGATACCTCGATCCCGAGTCCGGCAAGAAAGGCGAAAAGTTCGGCTTCGGTCTTCGGCATCGGTCTTTCTTCTGATGGCCCGCTTTCAACTGCTTGTTCGACTAACGCCGTTTACGGCCAATGATGCTGCCAAGACAAGCCCGTCGCGCAACGCGGGGGCGATTGCCTTGCGACGTCTCGCAGGAGGCTTGTCCGCATTGTCGACGAAGCAAAAAGCCTGCGAATTCCCTGTTGCAATCGCCGCGCTCTTCAGCCATATAGGCGCGGCTTGCGGCCCAAAAGCCGCGCGAGCGGGTGTAGCTCAGGGGTAGAGCACAACCTTGCCAAGGTTGGGGTCGAGCGTTCGAATCGCTTCACCCGCTCCAGTTTCCTTGAGGGGAACCAAGCGATTAAGAGGCGCCTTTCGGGGCGCCTTTTGCTTACGTGGCGAAAAGAGTGTCCCTGCCATGAGCGATGCGCGGAAAGCCGCACTGTGACCAGCAGGTGTCACAGCTCTTCTATTCCGTTGTGCTAGCTTTTTTTCTGCGCCGAATAGTGTGCGACTGCGCGACGGCCATTTTCAACTCGGGCGTGATCTCCAACGGTGCATTCTCTGCCCCATGTTGGTTCTGTAGCCCCTGGACCTGGACGGTCGGAAATGGGAGTTCGATGCCCTGCTCCTTGAAGACCTGGCGGAGGCGTACATAGAATTTGCGTTTCATACCGAAGGCGCCTCCCGGCTTGGTTGTGGCCTTGACCCTCAATACGATGCCGTATTCGCCGAACTCCTGTACGCCCTGCATCTTGATCGGGTCGAGCACCCAGTGTTTGAACTCGGGATCTTCCGCCAGTTCGAGGCCGATCCGCTTGATCAGCTTGCGAGCGAAGTCGATATCGGTGTCATAACCAACGGTGATGTTGAATTTGTCGATAACCCAGTCACGGCTCTGGTTCTGGACTGCCCCGAGTTCACCGAAAGGTATTGTGAACAGCGGACCACGATGGTGGCGCAGCTTCACCGAGCGCAGCGAAAAGCTTTCCACAGTACCCTTGTAATTGCCCGATGAAATGTATTCGCCAACACGGAACGCATCATCGAGCAGAAAAAACACGCCTGAAATGACGTCCTTGACAATGGTTTGTGCCCCAAAGCCCACGGCGACGCCGACGACGCCAGCGCCGGCGATCAATGGGCCGATCTGGATACCCAGCGAGGCGAGCATCATAAGCACCGCCATCACGATGATCGATGCGAGCAGAATATTCTGGAGGATCGGCAAGAGCGTATGCAGCCGCGCCTGCTGCGGATCGAGGATCGGGACGTCCTCGTCGCTGATCACAGGGTGCGGTGTTTCGATGCCCAGCTTTCGTTCGATCAAAGCTTTGATGATCGACCAGCCGAAGTCGGCGGCAAGGGCAATGACCACGACATTGATCAAGCCGCGCAATATGAATGTTGTCGTCGTATCACTGCCCCGCATGGATTGCATGTCCAGACCCCAGACACGTGCGAGAAGGTAAGCCGCCGCCAGGATGAAAATCATTCGGATTCCGCGATCGATGACAGCGATCGTCACCGCCGGGATCGTGGGCCGGCCGACATCTTCCGAACCTGGCCGCAGAACGAAATTAACCCCGCGCTGCGTCACCACGATTGCCAAAGGCAGGAAGAATGCGGCGAAGGTGAACCAGAAGTATGTATAAAGGCCGGCAATACGCTGCAGGAACAGGACGACGAAATAAGCAGTCAATAGCCATGTCGCTTCCGTGTGACCGATGTGGCGCGCACCGTCTCGCTGCGTTCTTGGCCGACGCCAAATGGCGAGCAGCAGGAGCAGCAGCAGCACGAAATCGGCGACCAGTGACAGGACCGTCATTCCGTCCTGATCGATGCCGAGACCTGGCAAGAGGATAAACGCGGCGCCGAAGAAGGCGAAGACGCCGACGATCCGGGGTAGCCAATAGGACCAATGCTCAGCCGCTTCGTTGGTGATCGGCAAAGCACGAACCTCGACGGCGTTCTCGACGTTCATGAAGGAAGGGACGAGTGTGGCCATGACGTACATGCGCACACCCCATGTAACGACTGCCGCCATCAGAAATGTCAGTACAATCTCGCGGATAAGCATCGGCCAGTCGAACAACATGAACGCGCCGGCGCTGCCCAGTGCGAAAGAGACTATCAGCATGCTGGAATAAAGCAGGCGGCCACCAATCTTCTTGGCTCGCCCAACGGGCGTATCCTTCGGTTGCGCGATAATCCAAAGACGAAATGGACGGGTGAGCTTGAACGTTGCCCAAGTGAGTGCCAGGCCGGCAGCGATGAACATTGCAATCAGCACAAATACGCCGGCGGGCCCCCTGCTGGACATATCCTCCATCGTCTCTGCCCGAACGCGCGCGAACTGGCCTGGCAGCAAGGGCAAAGTTCGCATGATTCTTTCGATATGATGCCTGATCCCATCGAGCGTCGAGGATGCCATCGTATTCATCTGGCCTGGTGCGGCCACGGCGCCGGACGATGCGTCGGTCGGCGAAGCCCCTCTCTCGGCGGGCGCTCCCGTTGACCCGGCGTCCTGATTTCGCTGTTCGGCCACCCAGGCCTTCACTGACGGATCGTCGAGAAGCTCGAACAATTGTTTGACCCTTTCAGGCGGGACGGTCGCCGGCGCCTGCGCTTGCGCCTGACCAGCCAACAAAAGGGCGATCCCAAAGACGAGCGGCCTGGCAATCAGGGCAAACATCGCAGTCAGGTCTCCGAGACGCCGTGCCGGGCGCGCCAGGTTCCTGGCTCCCAATCGTCGAGTCATGAGTGGCATCGTGCTGTTAACCTTCCGATCAGATCGGCGAGCAACGACATCTATGTCCGTTGTTGCCCTACCTTGAAGAAACCGATGTTGCGGTGCAAGACGTCATCGTTCCGAGCCAGACCGCTGTGCCGGGTACGTGGCGGTGTTTATTTAGCCGCCGGGGGCAGGGCATTCCGACCTCGGCCCAGGCCTCCGGCCGTTCTATGAACTGGGCATCGACGTTAAATCTCAGGAACTGATTTCCTGAGATGACCAGGACAGACCTTTGGCGGTCACTCGGTGGTCAACTGCTTCGCGCACCGCTGCGGACATTCGAAACCATGATGTTGCTTGAGATGCAATGCGCTTCCGGGTCGGCACTGCCATGCGGCAAATCAGGCCGGGAGCCGCCACATTCGCACACGACCTGTACCACGCAATTCCGTTTCCTGGAGTGGGTCGCAAGCAAAATTTGGTCCAAGCAGTTGATGAGTTGCATCCGAAATGCGGATTTCATCGGGCTCCGCGGACGTTTGGATACGTGCGGCGAGATTAACGGTGTCGCCCCATAGGTCATAGGCAAACCGCCTTTTGCCTATGACGCCCGCCACGATTGGTCCTGAGTGAATTCCAATTCTGAGTCTTATCGGTTCTCCTGCGAAGCGTTCGCGCTTAACCGCCTTCCGCAGTTCAAGTGCATAGTGCGCAAGGGCTTCCGCATGATCGGATCGCGCGGTGGGCAGGCCAGCGACCACCATCACACAATCGCCGATTGTCTTGATCTTTTCGCAGCCGTATCGCTCCGAGAGCAGATCCGCCGCCTTGAAGAAGTAATTTAAAATAGCGAGCGTCGTCACGGCTCCGACGCTCCGCGCTCTTTCCGTAAAGCCGACGATGTCGGCAAAAAGCACACTCACCTCCGCATGGTTGTCTGCAATTTGTTCGTGCGCTTTTAGCCGCTCCGCGATCGACGCCGGAAGAATGTTGAGGAGTAGGGCTTCGGCGCGCTGGTATTCACGCGACAATCCCTCTTGGCTCGCCCTCAACGCCTCGTTTGTCGATTGTAATTTCTCGTTGAGTTGACGCTCCCTCTCTTGCAGAAGCGTCATTTCATAAGCCTTCTGTTGAAGCCGCTGCCTATTGTCGCGTTCGGCAGTGGCGTCAAGAAAGAGCAGCCACACGCAGGCATTGTCAGCAAAAAGATGGAGGTCCGCGACACGCCCGCTGGGCAGTTCGACCATGGCCATATCATATGGAAGCTCCGGGCAGGGCAACAAACCTTCCATGAATTCAAGCTGCTCGGCAACAGGCTTACCTATGCGAACTGACGAGAGTCCGTAATGGTTAACGTTACCGCCCTTCGCAGCTATGCAAAGCTGGGCGTCGATTTTCAGATATGCGACCGAGCGCTCCTTGTAGAAGAAATCGTAAATCCAGCTTCTAACTTCTCTTGGCAAGACATCCATGGTTTATTTGCTGACCATCGAAGCAAGTTGACGAAACGCATCATCAACATTTTCGCCCGAAAGCGCACTTGTCAGATAGATTTGCCATCCAAGTTGCCTCAGTTCGTCAATTTCACTATCCGATATTGCCCACCGATCGGCCAGATCGGATTTGTTGAACAGCAATACAAACGGCATAGCGCCGAATTCAGCCTCGGCCCGCTCGCGCAACGTGAGCGCAACGGCAAGAGTAGCAGCGCGTGTTCCATCGACGACAAGCACGAGCCCACTCGCACCTCGCACATAGCTGACGCGGAATGAGCCGATATCGTCTTCGCCGGCCAAATCCCACAAAATCAGATCCACGGTTTTGTCCGGGAATGCGACACTCTTCTTGTCGATTTTCACTCCCACCGTGGTCAAGTAGGTTTCTGAAAAGATGCTTTGCACAAACCTGCGAACCAGACTCGTCTTTCCGACAGCGAACCCGCCCAACATACAGATCTTCTTTTGCAATATCCTGGGCTCCGCCTAGTGGAAGTTTACCGTAACCGAAACTCTGCGGTTGGCGGAGTTCCCGGTTCGGCTATTTTCAATCTCCGCTGGCTCAAAGGTGCCCGCGCCGCGAACCAAGAGCAACTCCGGATCGACGCCGCGCTTCTTGAGAAGCGCACGAACTGTCTCCGCGCGCGCGGCGCTGATCGACAACTTGGCCGTTTCACGGCCCGTCTCGTCCGAATGGCCGGTCAACATGAACTGTGCTGTTACGCCTGCCTTGCGGGCGTCCTCGGCCAATTCCTTCAACTGATTCGCCAATTTGTCGAGAACCGGCAGTTGCTCTGGTCCCGGTACAGCCTTGCCAGAATCGAAGAAAATGTTGACCGCTTGAATAGCCTCCCTCAAATGAGTGAGTTGCGGAGGGGTCAACTCACGCAGCTCGGAGAGTTCTAGAGAGAGTCCGTCCGCGGACAGCTGTTGGGCGGCGACCCGCGCCCGATCTATCCAGGCGGCAGGAGCTTCACCCTGGGCAACGATGCGATCCTTGATGATCGAAAGCCGTACTGAATCCGGCGGAGTCAGCGACGCCATCAGCCGCTTCACCACGAACTTCGGATCAAGGCTTTGATAGAATTGCCACTGTGAATGAACGCGAGCAGGATCGACCCCTGTTCCGGACAGCAGAGCCTTCGGGTCGGCGGCCTGCGGGTCTCTCAGGCCGGAAATATAGAAATGTCCCCCCCTGGCCGTTTGTTGGGCGACGATGATTCCCGCTTGGGCCTCCAGTCGCGACACATAAGTCTGCCAGTGCTCCGCCGCGCGTGCCTCGGGGCTCACATCACGAACCTTGGAGATGTCGAATTCCGGTCCGCCTGCCGAGAGCTGTCGGGCCGCTGCGCGTGCGCGGTCTATCCAGATGTCGGGAGCCTCACCCTCGGCAACGATGCGATCCTTGACGATCGAAAGCCGTACTGAATCCGGCGGGGTCAGCGATACCATCAGCCGCTTCAGGACGAACTTCGGATCAAGGCTCTGATAGAATTGCCACTGCGAATGAACGCGGGCGGGATCTACCTCCGTTCCGGACAGCAGATCCTGCGGGTCGGCGGCAAGCGGGTCTCTCAGGCCGGCAATATAGAATTGGCCATCACGCACCTTTTGTTGGGCGACGATGATTCCCGCTTGGGCCTCCAGTCGCGACACATAAGTCTGCCAGTGCTCCGCCGCGCGTGCTTCGGGGCTCACATCACGAACCCTGGAGATGTCGAATTCCGGTCCGCCTGCCGAAAGTTGTTGGGCCGCTGCGCGCGCCCGATCTATCCAGGTGTTGGGAGCCTCACCCTCGGCAACGATGCGACCATTGACGATCGAAAGTCGTACTGAATCCGGCGGAACCAGCGACGCCGTTAGCCGCTTCAATACGAACTCCGGATCAAGACTCTGATAGAATTGCCACTGTGAATGAACGCGGGCGGGATCGACCTGCGTTCCGGCCAACAGCGACTGCGGGTCGGCGGCAAGCGGGTCTCTCAGACCGGCAATATAGAATTGGCCATCACGCACCTTTTGTTCGGCAACGATGATGCCCGGCTGGGTCCCCAGTCGCGACACATAGGTCTGCCAGCGCTGCACGGATTGCCAGGAAAGAAAGAACCAACCGCCTGCCGGAATCAAAACCAGCAGGACTGCAGCCACGACCAGCCACGGAAATCCCTGGTTTGATTCCTCCTGCTTCAGTTCAACGCAGGTCTGCAACTGCGTCTCTACGCCGGCCAACTGCGAACTGTCGCCGTCAAACTGCTCTAGAGCCTGTGAGCATTCATCATGGATGCGAAGCAATACATCGCGAATTATTTCATGTAATTCCTCCGGCGGATTTCCCCGGATCACCGCAACCAAGGTCGCAAACGGTCCAACTTCCGACCAGAGACGAAGCTCTCCGAAACGAATGGTATCCAGGCCGCTCTGTTCTTTCTCGTTAAATGAGTCTTTTACAAAATCTTGAATTGCACTAAGCATAGAAGAAATGAGTTGAGGATCTTCGCTAGTTGCATTATCGGCAGTTACATGCGCTATCAAAAGCCCGGAATTGCGATTGATTAGAAAGACGTGTTCTACACGATAAACAAGAGAATGCTTAAGAACAACTTCTGAGAAGCTTGCTCCTGTTCTCCACGCTTCAAGTCTCCACTTGAGCCCGTGCCAGGTAAATATATGTCTTAAAGTTTCATTCAACGATTGAAAGGTCTGGTCGATCTTTTCGCCGATCGACTTGCGAATAGCCGGCAGAAACACCGGGTACAATATATCCGTCAGCGTACGCGGGCTCTTCTGGATGGACCGTTGCACGGCCCTCTCGACAGCTGGCGCAAGGGCCTCTCCGAGTTGCGCATGAGGCGCACGTGCGGCTGCACTGGGGAGAACGCTCCCCACTGCAGCCGCAAGCTGCTCGGGTTCGTCGAGCAGGTGCGTAACTCGTGAAAGCTCCGAAATTTCGCGGCCGACCAGCAACTGGCGCAGCGTTTCCATGCGAGGGTCGGCGGTTGGGATTCCGTCGAGACGCGCACGATAGTCCGGATCAACGTTCCGGGCAATTTCGATCAAAAGGCGAGCCAGCGCCTCGCGATCAATCTCTGTATCGTTCGAAGCTGCTCTTTGAGGGAGGCTGATTGGGTCGACAGTCGACGTCAAGTTCCGATCAACTCACTTTCCAGGTACGCTCCGAGTTGTTCTTGCTGCCGACGGGATCCTGATTTAGACATTTTGCAACCTCAACAAACAGGCCAGCCAAAAGATTTCGGTCGGTCTTGACATTGCCAAGATCGGAAAACATTTTCTCCATCAGCATCTGAATGCTTTCATTCTTTTGCTTGATTTCCTCACGCAGCAAATGATCGTTTCGATTTATCCGGTCCGCAACTTCCCGCTCAAGCTCGCTCAACTGATCCGACAACGCGCGCACCTGCTTTTCGAGCGCCTGATTTTGCTCGCGAAGATTCCGATCAATCTCCTTATCGGCGTCGGCTCGCGCGTCTTTTTCGTTCCGCAATTGCGCCGCAAGCGAGTCAACCTGCTTCTTTGCATTTGACTCGTACATTTCAAGATTGCGCTTGGCCTCGGATTCGACATCCTTGAAGCGCTGCAAGACCCGTTCTTCAAGCTTGGAAAAGCGGCGGTCATAGTCCTGCATCTGGTTGCCGAACAGCAGATCACGTATCTTGTCGACACCTACAGCGTCGCCGGGGGCTCCGCTCTCGCGAGCCTGGCCCGCCATGAAGGTCAGCCCGCTTCCGTCTGCATTACTTATCAGATTTGCGTCCGCTTTATTTGCCGAAGAAGCGGTACTCGAAGATTCCTTGGCCATCCCATGCCCCTTCTTTTGAACATTGCCACAGCGCTAATTTAGCAACTGGTAAACTTGCCAGTAAAATTGTCGACCCGCAAGCCGGAATCTTCTCGGCTTAAGTCGGTTCGAACGTCCCCATTCGGGTAGATTTCGACATGCGGCTCGATCCGGATCAGCTCGCGCTCGCGTCTTCGCCCGCGATCATCTTTATGCAGATGAAATGCGAGAGCGGAGATGCCCTGGCGCATCGACCCCAGCTCCAAGCCGTCGGGCATTCGCGCTGCCATTCAGCCTGTGTTCAAGTCTTTTTTGCCCGCCTCTAATTCGCCCTTATCTTGACAGGGCAGTGCTGCCAGCCGATGCCGTCATCCGGTTTTGACATTTGCCAACTCTTGCCGAAGAAAACGAAAGCTCGATGATCCAGGATGCTACCGCAACGCGGTGTGGTACCGATGCTCAATGCCGAGCAAACCGTCGGCGCCATGCTTGCCGGCATCCGCCGGCAGACCTGCCAGATACTGGATATAGTGGCGATGGACGATGGGTCGACGGACTGATCGGCGTCGATTGTGACGGCCTACGCCGAGAAAGTTCAACACATCTTGTTCTACCTCGAACCAGGCGCGGGTAAGACGGCGTGGCGCATGATCCCTTGGTTTCAATCGTGGTTCCTGCGCACAACGCGGAGGTAACGCTGGCGCGCTCACTCGATTGTCTTCTTGATCAGGAAATAATGGATTGGGAGGCGATCATCGTCGACGACGCCTCCACGGACCGCACCCCTGCGATCATCGCCGGTTATGTAGAGCACGATGCCCGATTTCGGATGTTGAGCTCTTGCGCGCATAGCCCCGCCGGCGCGCGCAATAGCGGGATTTCGAAGGCGCGCGGCCACTGGCTCATGTTTCTGGATGCGGACGATTGGGTGGATGCCAGCTTCCTTGCCAAAATGCTGGCCGCACTGAAATCCGCTCCCGATGCAGTGGCTGCCTATTGCGGTTCCCGACGCGTGATGCCCGATGGCGAACTCACGGCGTCGAGCATCGCAACGGAGGTTGCGATTCAACCCTTCGAAACGTTCGCCCGCCGGTGTGCCGTCCGCACTCACGCGCTGCTGGTCGATCGGGAGATAATTGTCGAGTTGGGCGGTTTCGACGTGTCGCTGCGCACCTGCGAGGACTGGGATCTGTGGCAGCGCCTCGCACGTCTAGGCAAAAATTGGGTGATGGTCGACGAGCCGCTCGCTTTCTATCGGGCCAGCCCCAACGCGCTCAACCGCAATTCGGCGCAGATGCTGGCAGATGGCGAAGTCGTGATCGCTCGCGGCTTTTCCGCCGATCCCAGGGTCAAACACCCGGCATCGGCTCACGCCAATGGAGCGACCGACGCGAACGGCCACACCGCTTCAGAAGCACTCGCGTGGTTCGCGTTGTGGAACGCCGCATCGGATTGCGGCTGCGGCTCGCGCTCGATCAACCCGCAGTCCCTGCGCGCGCTCCCGGCAGGACGTAAGTGGGCGCGTGAGATCGCCAAGGTGGCCGTCGATGGCCTTATGGTAGGAAGCCTGTCGGTGCCAGCGCAATTGGCTGCCAGGTGGGACAGGTTCGGCGCTTCCCTCACCGAGTTGATCCTCGAACTCGGCAAGGTCTGGAATAATCCGGACGCGGCTCGCCGCGTGCAGTATCACTTTGAGCAAATGCTGCTCGATGTCGACGATCTTGCCGCGCCGCGCAGGCTGGCGCGGACACTTGGAATTCGTGTCGACGTGCGAAATCCGGCCTCGATCGAAGTACCGAAAGGAATCGATCAAATCTATGCCCATCTGATGATCGATGGCCAGATCGAGGCTCTCGTGCAGTTCGGCGTACTCGGGAGAGTGACGAGGCGTCATTGGATTGAATTGATCCTGAATTTCCTGCCCTCTGAGCGGCCTATGCACAGTGCCGCGCGACTTGCGAGGCGATCGCCTGTAGATGCACCGCAAAAGGGCGCCGGTGCCGACAAGTCAAACATGTCTGCAGCCGAGGCATTGTTGTCCATGGCGCGACGCCGGTCTGATCAGGACAGCCATTTCGGCAAACTTGCGGGATTGGCCGCGGAAGCGCAGGCGCTGGTTCGGTCGAGCGCCGAAACTAAAGAGCCTTTTGCAGCGCCGCGCCGTGCACGGGCCGCGGATGGGCGCGACAATGACCGCACATCTTTCTGGAATCGCCATTTTGCGATCGAGGATCCCTGGAACTACGGTTCGCCCTATGAGCAGGAAAAATATGAGCGGCAGCTCGAAATTCTGCCTGCCGGTCCCATCGGACGGGCGCTTGAGCTGGCCTGCGCGGAGGGCCACTTCACGCGGCAGCTGGCGCCGCGCGTGGGCCATTTGACCGCAACTGACATCTCCGCCGTAGCCGTCGGGCGGGCGCGCGCGCGATGCAGTGATCAGCCGAACGTTGAGTTCGGCGTACTGGATTTTTCTGCGGACACGCTGCCGGGCGAGATGGATCTGATCGTCTGTTCGGAAGTGCTCTACTACCTGGACGATCTCACCGAGTTGCGGCGCATCGCCAAAAAACTTGTTGAGGCGTTGGCGCCTGGCGGCAGTTTCATCAGCGCACACGCATTCGTGCTACGAGACAATGTTGAAAGGACGGGCTTCGACTGGAACACATTCGGTGCACAAGCGATCTCAGAGACGCTGGCAGCGGGCCACGGCCTCGTTCTCGAGCAATCGATCCAGACCGAGCTCTACCGCATAGACCGCTTCCGCCGCCTGTCACCAGGCGACGTGGCGACGGAACCGACGATAGATCATGTGCCAATCCGCGCACCCGTCGAAATCGGAGTCGCACGAAATATCGTCTGGGGCGGGGCGCGGGCCTTGCGCCGCGACGTCGCACATAGCGAGCGGCGGCAGCGTATCCCTGTCCTCATGTATCACAGTGTCTCCGATGAAGGTCCGGCCGCGCTCGCCCGTTTTCGGCTCGCGCCCGCCGCATTCGCCAGCCAAATGACATGGCTGCGCGCCAATGGCTTTCACGCGATTAGCTCCGAGCAGCTGGAATGGTTCATCGCCAACCGTCAGCCTTTCGTTGGCCGCCCAGTGCTCATCACCTTCGATGACGGCTTCCAGAACTTTGCCGACCATGCCTGGCCGGCCTTGCGCGCGAACGACCTGACCGCGGAAGTGTTCCTGGTGACGGACTTGGTGGGTGAAAGTGCACAGTGGGACGCCTACAGCGGCCCGCCGACGCAGCTTATGGACGCCGGGACGGTGCGACGCCTCGCCGGCGAAGGTGCGTTCTTCGGAAGCCATCTGGCGACGCATCGCGCGATCGATGGTCTGTCGAGCTCTGACTTGGCCGCCGAGCTCCTGCGCTCTCGTATGTTCATCGAACGGTGGACCGGTCGGCCAACCGCGGCGTTCGCGGCACCCTTCTCTGTCACCGACCGACGGCTTGGCAGGCTGGCCAAGGAGTGCGGCTATCGAATCGGCTTCGGCGGCAGACACGGACCGGCGGACCTCGATTGCGATCCCATCGACCTTCCGCGCATCGAGATTCGTGGGGATCGTTCGCTCGATGACTTTGTTGCCGTTGTCGAGGCCGTGCTCGCATGAACCGTGAACTTGTCAGTGTCTAGATTCGTAACAAATTGGTTCCGCTTTTTGTTCCGTGTCCCGCCCGCTTACCTCGTTCGCAAGTCTATTGGGCCACTTGCGATACGGCTGACATCAGCTCCTGCGGGCTTGGCGCCCCAAACATGTATCGCCCACCCTCTGGAACCTCCGTGAAGCTCCAGCGGACGATCCCCTGCCGGTCCAGCAGGAACTGACCGACCAATTGTCCGTGTCCCGTTGCTAGCATCTGCTCGTCGGCTTCGGTCAGCTCGTAATGGTCCCTCTTGTTGAGCATTTCACTGGCCGCAAGAGGATCCATAGGACCGGGCAACTCGCCTGGTATGTCGACCCGCATATCCTTTGCCGCTGCCATCGAGACCTTGTACGGCCAGTTCGTCTCGTTTTGGGTGAATTCGAGATTGGGCAGTCCAAAAGCACGATGTGAAGCGCGTTCAGGATCGGAGGCCGCAAGCAGATTCGGCATCGGATGGTAGCGGAAATAGAGACGCGCCCGTTCGATCGGCGTGTTGACCACCGTCAGGCTCTCCACGCCCCTTTCGCGCAGCTCCGGATCAAGCCGCGCCTGGGCGGCGATATGGCGCCGGCAAAACGCGCAATGCAGACCTCGAAACAGGCCGACCAGCACCGGTTTTTGGCCGCGAAAATCGTCAAGCGCGATCTTGCCTTCCTGGGTAATGGCGTCGAGTACCACGTTTGGCGCACGGTCGCCCGGTTGAAGCGGCACCAAGTCACTACGCGCGGACATTTCCAACCTCCAACCCCGGCTAGTCGAGAAAAGGCAGCACCACAAGCGCTTCCGGGTCGAGCCCGTGCTGGGCGCATATACCCTGCGCCAGGGAAAAGTAGCGTTCGGCCTCGGCCAGATTGTCGAGATCGAGATTAAGCGTTGCGAGACCATCATAACACGGAAACAGCAGTTGGGGTTCGCCCGTTTCGCGAGCTACGTCCAGTGCTTCGTGGAACAACCCAACCGCCAGGTCCGGGCGGCCGTTGCACTGGTGGATTTGCCCAAGCACGATCAAAGGCACCGGCAGGTGCTCGCGCTGGTCGAGCGCACGGTCGATCTCAATGGCCTTCTCGGCAGCGGGTACGCCCTCCGTTGGACAGCGATCCGTGAAAGTACAACAAGCGACCGCCAGATTGGCGAGGAGGCGCGCCTGGAAACCCAAATCACCAATACGGCGCGCCACTTCAAGACCGCGCCGACAGACCTCCATTGCCTTTGCGGGATCGATGGTCGTGTAAAGCACGCCGAGATTGGTGTAGCCGCGGCAGGCCGCGCCCAGCAGACCGGCGGCTTCGGCCAATTCAATGCTACGCTCAACCTGACGCACGGCCTCACGGTTTCGCCCAAGGCGAGCCAGCGCGACAGCCTTGGTATTGAGTGCCTCGGCGGTCACAAGAGTGGCATCACACCTTACCTCGGAGACATGCTCCGTTGTCAGTGTGCCTACGCAATCCAGCGCCGCGTCTGCCCATTTTGCCGCGAGAGCGTGATCTCCGCTACGGAACGCCTGTCGGCCACGTTCTTGCCACAGATGCGCCTGCTCGATCGGGGCATCCGCTCCATCGAGGAGCGCTGCCGCCTCGGCATAGCGGGGTTCTGCCTTGTCCCGCTTGCCGACATCCCAGAGTAGCCGACCGATCTTACGCAAAACTCGCGCCGAGGCGACGCGATTGGCTGACTCGCGGTATGCCTGCAACACCGTCTCGTAGTGGTGGTGCGCGATCTCACGGCGGCCTGCCGGGCCGCTCAAATCGGCAATGCGCTCTGCAATTGCCAGTTTGAGCGGTGTTTGCCCGATCGCGCCCAACGCAGTCAGTGCTCGCTCGTAGAAACGAAGGGCGTCGTCGTTGGCATATATCATGCGAGCGCGATCGCCTGCCGCCTGCAGGTAATGCGCGCCCTTCTCCCGCTCGGCGCTCTGTGCAAAATGATGACCCAGCACGGTCAAATCCTCGAGCCGTTCCGGCTCGTCGCCGCACAGTTGCTCCAAGGCAGCACCGATCCGCCCGTGGATTTCGGTCCGGCGTTGCAGGAGCAGATTCTGATAGATCACGTCCTGCAGCAATGTTTGCGTAAAGCGGTAGCTTTGAGACGAGACCGAGCCTGATCCGGCAACTTCCTCGATGATTTCCGCATCGCAAAGCAGTTCGCAGCCGGCTTCGAGCCGGCCGGGGTCGGCTGTCACGGTTTTCAGAAGTGTGGCATCGAAGCGCGGGCCGATTACCGCGGCCTCCTGGGCCAACCGGCGCACCTCTTGGGGCAGCCGGTCGACGCGGGCAAGCAACATTGCCTGGATAGTGGCGGGGATGCCGGTTGCGACTTCGCCTGCCACAGTCCGCCATCGCTGGCCCTCTCGCACCAGTACACCGCGATCGATAAGGCCGCGAACGATTTCCTCTACAAAAAGGGGGTTGCCGCCCGCGCGCTCGAGGATCTGGTCGAGAAGCCCTCCCGCGGAGCTTACCCAGCTCTCGCCGAAAAGCGCTGCCAGCAGGCTGCGTCCGTCATCATTGTTGAGTGGCGGAAGCCTGAGCGCTGTGTGACTGACCCGACTTGAGTCGAGCTGGTCGTTGTCCGGCGCCGGACGATGCGTGACCAGCAACATCAACCGCGTGCGTTCCAACCTGTCCATCACGAAACGTAGTGCCTCGAGCGACACGGCGTCCGCCCAGTGCAGGTCTTCGACGACAATCAATAGCGGCGACAACGCAAGCCGCCGTTCGATGATTGTGCGGACTGCGTAGAGAATTTGCCGCCGCAGCTGCTCGGGCTCGACATGCTGCAAGGTGGCATCGGGGTCGCCAAGGCCAAGCACATGGTAGAGCAAAGGCATCAGCCGCTTCGCCTCCTCGCCCTGCAGGCCGAGATCGGCAAGCAAGCCTGCGAGCTTCCCCCGCATTTCGTCCCCATTGTCGTTTTGCATCATCCCGGCAGCGCTGCGCACCACTGCGCCCAAGGCGCCAAAAGATTGTTCACCCAGCGGTGAGCACGTGGCCTGCCGCACGGCGACGTTGCGAAAACGCTCCTCGTCGCCGACACGGGCGACGAACTCCTTCACCAGCCGCGATTTCCCGATGCCGGCTTCTCCGACGAGGCGGACAAGTTGGGCCGAGCCGCCGCACGCCTGGTCAAGGCTCGCCATCATTCTATTGAGCTCCGCCCCACGACCTATTAGCGGCGCACTGAGGCCGAGCGCCTCGAGCCCGCGCGCTGCACGCGGCACCGCTAGCGGTGCGTCCAGTCGATGAACGAGCACGCTGCCAGCCTTGCCGCGAAACACGACATCACCCAGCGACTCGTAAGAGAAGGCATGCCGGGTCAGCCTGTGAGTGAGCTCGCCTACCAGCACCTCACCCGGTGCGGCCAGCGATTGCAGGCGTTGCGCGGTATTCACTGTGTCGCCGGTCACGGAATAGGATCTGGCGGCGCCGATGCCCAACCCGCCAGTAACGACCGGACCAGTGTTTATGCCGATGTGGAGTAACAGAGGCGAGCCGGAGTGGGGGGTGCTTTCGCCGAGCCGCGCCGTCCGGGCGATCATGTCGAGAGCGGCACGAAGCGCGCGTTCCGGATCGTCCTCATGCGCGACCGGCGCACCGAACAAAGCGAGCAGCGCATCGCCGATGAATTTGTCGACGAACCCACCAAAGTTTCGCACGGCCGCCGTCAATTCCTTGAACAGTTTGTTCTGCAGCGCTTGCATGACCTCGGGGTCGAGCTGCTCGCTGAGTGTCGTAAAGCCGCAAAGGTCGGCGAACAGGACCGTTACCGTCCGGCGATCGGCGTCAGAGACGGGATGCAGCCCTTCTTCGCTTTCGATGTTCGGAAGCAGCGACGGAGTTCGAGAAGGCGACACAATGGTCCGGCTTGGTGCCGGAGCAGGCCGTTCGACGGCTTTTGCGGGCGCACCGACGCTTGCCCCGCATTTCGGACAGAACTCGAAATCAGGTGCGCAGGTGTAGCCGCAACTGGCGCATGGCACGGGCTGGCGCCTGCCACACCTCGGACAGAAGGCGTAACCGCCCTCAATCTCGAAACCGCAGCCCGAGCAGTCCATCGAACAAGACCTCACTAGTGGCCGTGACGGCATGATCTCGCTCGCACTTCACGGCCAGGCTATTCACAAGGATGCACCGATAGCCGTCGGCGGGCAAGCGGCAGCGGGCGATCCGTGTGGGTCCGGTGGCAGAGCGCTACCCATGACCTCTGATGCAACGGCTGGCTCGCAAACGCTGTCACCGACGTCTCGCGCGCGTTTCTGGCCGCCAGCTACGGTCATCTGGGCCGCTTCGCCGAGGCCCGCGCGCCATGGCAGGAGGTGCTTCGCGTCAATCGCGACTATTCGCTGGATACCGCTACAAAGTCTTGGTCTGCCACAAGAACCGGTCGATTTCGAACACGTGGTGGATGGGCTCCGCAAGGGCGGTGTGGTGCAATGACAGGTGAGGCCTGTGCGGCGGGGTCAGACGCCAGAGGCTCGCCGATGGATCGCCGTCGCTTGCGGTTGCGAATTAGGCTCAGGTCGGCTTGATCTCTGCCTGGCCGATCTTGCGCCATCTGGCGTTTTCGCGAACCAGTTTCAGGTCGTCGGTCGTCTCGGCAAATGTCCGCAATCGGTATTGCCGGAGCAGGTCCGGGAAGAGCGCTCCTTCCGGCAGGACGGCAAGCTGCTCGCGGACTGAGATCTTTTCATCGATGACCCGCATGCCCCAGGCATTTTCCCGAACCTGCAGTTCCGCGGCCAGATCGCGCTCTTCCGGCACGTTTTCGTCCAGCACGGCCAGGAGGATCGAGTGGAAAAGCGCTACATAGCCAATCTGTCTCAGGCCGCCCACGACCCGCACGCGCGGCAATATGGCAAGGACGAGGAACGTCAGGAACAAGTTCGGCAGCAGCACGCCGTCCAGCAGCGCCTGCCTGAGATACGGCCGCTCGAACGGGATGGAAAGACCTTGCGGCCTGTCGGGCTCGATCAGGTGCCCGTTCTCGAGAACGAGCTTGCGCACACGCTCCTCGCGGATGCCCCAGAAATAGTCCGTGGCATTGGGCAGGAATCTGCCAAACGGGCTCGATGCGGCCTCTTGCCAGGCATGTTCGAGACGCTGGCGTCTTGCGGGTTCAATCAGCAGCCTGGAAAGAAGGCTGCCGTCATATTCTAGATGCCGCGCCATGGCAGCCGCGGCGACCCGATCATCGACGAAAACCGGCAGGGCCATGCTGGCACGATCCCAATTGGCGACCAGATCCTCATTCAGTTCAGTCAGCGCATCGGCGGCGGTTTCAAACACCTTGTCCCGGCTGGCAAGCAGTGTGCCCAGCCAGCGGCTGCCATCCGTTTCATCGCCCACCGCTTCGAGCGCGCGCTTGTTGAGGGAGACGGGACCGGCCACGCAGGCGCTTTTGCGGCACAGTTTGTGGCGTCCCATGCCAAACAGGTTGACCTTGTCGTCGCCGACATCGAGCCATCCCGGCCCCTCCCGGCCAACTGTCTCCATGGTCATCGTCGTTCCCATGAAGCCGACGAAGGCCGACAGCCCGTTTTCGACCGCGCCGAGCCAGGCAAGCAGAAGAGCATCGAAGGTGATCCGGTCCATCAGAAGCAGGCAGTGCAGGCCGGACTGAATCACCGGTCTGTGCTCGAACTCGTCGAGGGCTTTGCCGATCTTCTCAGGCTGCATGATCCTACCGAGGCGCTGATGCAGGACTTCGCGCAGGATCGAGCGGGCAGCGATCGCCGGGCCCGATGCAGGCTTTGCCACCGGCCGCCAAAGATGGCGGGCGTAGTCGGAAACCGGTGCATTCCAGTTCTGCTCGATGTCGCGCACGACCTCCGGGCAGAGCAGCGACAGCACAGCCAGAATTTCCCGCGGAGGGGTAGGGGTTGGATCAAAGACGGCGGTCATTGGTCCCGTCTAGCCGCTTGCGGTGTAAACGCCAAGCGAGACCAGACTTGCTGGATGCGGCCGGCCCACATAGATCGTCAATTCGATCAAGGTGGTGTGAGACGAAATGACCGTATCCTACGCAATTCTCCTTGAGCAATCCCCTGTTCGCTGCCTCGGCACGAATTGTCAGATTGGCCAAACAGCTAAGGCAAACAGCGGATCTTAGAACCGCAGCCGGGCCATGCTCAGGAGGTCGTGGTACTGCCCGTCGGTAAAGCCGGCCTTCACATGCCGGCCTTCGATCTCAAAGCCGTGGCTCTTATAGAGACGGAGGGCCGCTTCGTTGTCGGCATAGACGGTCAATTCGACTCGCTTCAGGGCGCGCCAGTTGTCGGCCACGTCAAGCAGCGCGCCAAGTATGGCAGAGCCGATACCTTTGCCGACAAAGGCATCGTCAAGGCCGATATTGATCTCGCCGATGTGCGAACGGCGCGGTGAACCTTGCACGACCAGGCTGCCATGGCCGACGACCTTGCCGTCCAGCTCGGCAACGATCCAGGTGGTTTCCGGGCCGGACTTGGCAATGCGCCGCGCCACCTGCTCCACCATCTCGAAAGGCATCCTGAGCGTGCCCCAGCGGAAGCCCGGCATGTTGAAGATAGCGCAAAGCGCCTCCGCATCGCTTGACCGGACGGACCGCAGCAGCGGCTGGATTTTCTCGGCGGGTGGCGAGGTCGTGCTGGTCATGGCGTTCCCGGCGAAGGCAATCGGCCCGGTACGATGCACCGGACGCCACCTGAAAATCCAGCCGTCTCTGACCTATGATACCGATTGCGGGCTAAAAATACCGGGAGGCAGCGTAGAGTTTGAAGACGCCGCTGATGCCTATCCAGCCGAAAAGGGCGAGCCAGCACAATGTCCCGGTCGCCGTCCAGTCGATCCGGTGCACCGCAGCGTCGGTGATGACGACGCCGAGGATAGCAAGCAGGCCAACCAGAAACTGGGCCAACCCGAGCACCAGCAGTTCCTCGCGCGGCGCGCTTCTCCAGACGAGATATATACCGCCCGCACCGGCGAGGAAGATGGCGCTGTAGACCTGAGCGTGGAAGGCATCGATCGGCCATGGCCAGATGCCACTGAATGTCAGGGGAAACAGCAACAGGCCGACGCCATAGAGCCCAAGGATCGCGGATTCCGCCGGCATGTAGCCGCGCCATGCGGGATTTAAGGTCACGCCTTTTGCAGAAGGACGGGCCCTGGCCCGCCACAGGAACAGCCCGGATACCGCGGCCGAAGCAAGATAGACCAAAAACCACAGCCAAGGCGCTTTGCGCTCGAAGTTGAAATAGCCGAGATTGATGAACGAAGCCGCCGACACGATGACGGTGAAGATGAAGGCCATGACGAGCACGAGCCTGCCGGGCGACCAGCGATTCCAGACCAGCAGTGCCGCCATCACGACCATTTCGGCGGTGTAGAAGCCACCGAGGAAGCGCGCATTGAACGGCGTGACGGCCCAAGGCCAGCCCGGTTTCACCAGCGCAGGCATGAAAAACAGGCCGGCGCCTACGATCAGGACGACGATGACCCCCGCAGAAAAAAGGCGCAGGACCGCGGGAAATGGCGGATTGTCTGATGTCGGCATGGGAGAAAATCCCAAAGATGAATGCTCCATGGACCATCATAGTGCTGCTTGCGGCCGGTTAAAATCCGCCGAATGGAAATTGAACGGTCACCAGGCTTATCCATTCGAATGGCCGTACGGTCCGTTTCGAAGTAAGATGGAACACTCGGACCAAAGATCGGTCCGGTCAAAACGCCTCGAGGTGCATTTTCCGGAGCCTGCACGATGAACGAAGCTCAGGATCTATTCTCACTTCTGCGACAATCGGCCGATGTCGATCCGCAGGCGATCGACGCGATCAAGCGAACCATCGCGGAGGGCGAGGACCGCGAACTTTGCCGCATCAATGCGCCAGCCTTCGCCAGCAAGCATGACCTCGACGAGGAGCGCGCAATAGGCGCCTTTCTCCATGCGGCGCGGGTGGGCATCTTCGACATTTCCTGGAATGTTCTGTGTCCCGGCTGCGGCGGCGTGCTCGACACCAACGCCACGCTGAAAACCCTGCAAAAGGACGAATACACCTGCGCGCTGTGCTCCGAGGGCTATTCACCGACTCTCGATGAGATGGTCGAGGTGACATTCACCGTCAGTCCCCGCGTGCGCAGGATTGCCGCACACAATCCACACGAACTGCCGGTGGCGGAATATTTCCGCCAGATCTACTGGGCGTCCGGAGTCGATCTGCCGGAAGAGGATTTCGCGGAAAAGCTGGAAGCGTTCTCGCTGGAGGATATCGAGCTTGCGCCCGGTGAAAAGGCGGTTCTGACCATACAGCTTCCGTCTGAATTCATCATCGTCTTCGAGCCGGTCACCCATTCAGCGCAGTTCATCGACGGGAAGGGCGAACCAACAAAGGAGCGCCGGAGCCTCTCTTTGGCCTTCGACCGCGACCATGTCCAGAACCAGACGCTGGAGATGCAACCCGGCCCGTTGCGCATTTCGCTGGAAAACCGGACCGACACCCGCGTGCTGCCGACAGTCTTCATCGCCGGCCAGACATTGCATGATTTCCTGGGAAAACGCCGGCCCTTCCTGACCGCCAAGCGCCTGCTCACCAACCAGACGTTCCGCGATCTCTATCGCACGGATACACTCGACATCAACCAGCGCCTGAAGATCACCAGCCTGACGTTCCTGTTCACCGACCTGCGCGGATCGACCGAGCTTTACGAGCGGGTGGGCGACCTTTCAGCCTTCGATCTCGTGCGCGAGCATTTCCAGGTTCTGCACGAGATCGTCACGGCGGAGGCAGGCGCGGTGGTGAAGACGATCGGTGATGCGGTGATGGCGACCTTCGCGACGCCTGATCGTGCGATTGCTGCAGCCCTCAGGATGCGCGATGCCATGCGTACGCTCAACGACAAGAGCGGCCGCGAGGATCTGCTGCTCAAGATCGGAGTCCATGCCGGCCCCTGCATCGCCGTGTCGATGAATGAGCGACAGGACTATTTCGGCCAGACGGTCAACATTGCTTCGCGGGTGCAGAACCTTGCCAACGCACAGGCGATCTTCGCCACTCGAGCGGTGGTCGACGACAATCTCACCGCCGATCTCTTACATAGGAACGCGCTGACGCCCGTGCCCCACGAGGTCTCGCTGCGCGGCATTGACCGGGAGATAGCAGTATACACGATCCCCTGAAGGCTTGGCCCCTGAAGAGTTGGCTCGTCCCGGCCCCTCACACGCGCCTACAGATAAAATAACGATCGGCGGCAATCGAAGGTGGCGGCGAGAGGCGTTGCAACTGCGGGTGATCGAGCGGCGTGCCGCTGACCGCGATGCCGCCGACGCGAAGCAGGCGCGCGGTCAGATCGGGAAGCCAGGTAGAGGTCACTGCATCGCGATCTTCATAGCCGGTGCCGATGTCGGCATGAACAAGAGCGGCGTCGATGCCAATGAACCTGCTCGCCGTCTCGCGTATTTCGCCGAGCACGAGGTTTTCAGCTTCGGGAATTGAGCTGGCGTGTGCGGCAAGTGCGCGATCGAACGCTACGATCCGGCGTCCGGGCAGGCGCTCGCGCAGATGGTGGAACGTCCGGCCATTGCCGAGGCCGAGCTCGAGCACGGGCCCCTCCATCTTCGCAACCTCGGCGCAGACATGATCGAGTATGTCGCGCTGTGCGGTCATCCTCCGGATGAAACTGTCAAGGCGACTCATGTGCGATTGTATGTCCAGAACCAGTTCACGAAATCAACTGCCCCCGACCAGAGCGTTTCGCGGCTGAAACCCAGGCCGACGAGCTAAACCCCGATCGAGTCTTGCCGCGTGTAGAGGCGAACGATGAACACTGCAACAAGCGAACAGGCTGCCGACAAGGATCATACCGGGTGGAATCGGCGGCGCAGCGCGCGGCGGAACAGCGATGTCATTTGTAGGGGTCCGCGGCGTCCCGCAACCCGTCGCCCAGGAAGTTGAACGCCAAGATGACGAGAACGACGGGGAGCATCGGCAAAAGCAGCCATGGATAGAACGCGATCACGCTGACGCTGCGCGCCTCGGTGAGCAGGATGCCCCAGCTGGTTATCGGTGCCCTCAGGCCGAGCCCGAGGAAGCTCAGCGCCGTCTCGCCCAGGATCATGCCGGGTATGGAGATCGTCGCCGTCGCGATCAGATGCGACATGAAGCCAGGAATGAGATGCCGCCCGATGATGCGGCTGCTTCTGGCGCCCATCAATTGCGCGGCCAGAACGTAATCCTCCTCGCGCAAGGCTAGAAGCTTCGAACGCACGGCCCGCGCCAGTCCGGTCCAGTCGAGCAGCCCGAGGATGACGGTGATGCCGAAATAGATCAGGATCGGACTCCAGGTTATCGGCATGATCGCCGCCAGAGCCAGCCATAGCGGAATGCTGGGGATCGATTGCAGAACTTCGATTATCCGTTGGACGATCAGGTCGAAGATACCGCCGTGATAGCCGGCCAGTCCGCCGATGACAATGCCGAGCAGGAAGCTGAAACTGATGCCGACGAGGCCGATTGTCAGTGAAATGCGGGCGCCATAGATGATGCGCGAGAGCACATCGCGCCCCAGCCTGTCAGTGCCGGCCAGAAAGAGCTGGCCGTTTTCGGCGGGGCAGACAAAATGCCTGTCACCTTCGATCAGGCCCCAGAACCGGTACTTATCGCCCTTGCAGAAGAAACGGATCCGCTGAACATCATCCTGTTTCTCGATGTAGTTCCGCTTGAGCGTGTCCATATCCAGCGTCATCTGGCGGCCATAGACGAACGGCCCGACGAACTCGCCGTTGTGGAACAGGTGCACCCGCTGCGGCGGCGAATAGATGTAGTCCATGTTGCGCGTGTGCAGATCGTAGGGCGCCAGGAACTCGCAGATCAGTATCCCGAAATAAAGCGCTGCCAGGAATATGCCGGATACAAGGGCAAGCCGGTGCCGACGGAATTTCCACCACATCAGCCGCAACTGCGACGCCTGAAAGACCTTCTCCTGCTCCGGCGTCATCGCCTCGACCGACTGCAGGTCAAAGGGCTCGATGGAAACGTAGTGTTGCAGTGGGGCACCCGGAGCGGGCAGCGGCGATTGCGTGTTCATTTGGTGCTGCCGCCTTGCAAACGAATTCGCGGATCAAGTAGCGCCAGCGCCAGGTCGGAAATCAGGACGCCGATGACCGTCAGGAAGGCGAGGAACATCAGGAACGACCCTGCGAGATACATGTCCTGGCTTTGCAGCGCCTTGATCAGCATCGGCCCGGTCGTTTCCAAAGACAGCACGATCGCCGTGATTTCGGCACCGGAGATGATGGCCGGCAGGATAGAGCCGATATCCGAAATGAAGAAATTGAGCGCCATGCGCAGCGGATATTTGACCAGCGCCCTGAAGGGATGAAGGCCTTTGGCGTGCGCGGTCACGACATATTGCTTATGTAGCTCATCGAGCAGATTGGCGCGCAGCCGCCGGATCATGCTTGCCGTGCCCCCGGTGCCGATGATCAAGACCGGAATCCAGAGATGGGCGAGGATCGATTTCGCCTTGGCCCAGCTCATCGGCTCGCCGAGATATTGCTGGTCCATGAGATGGCCGATAGACGTTCCGAACCAGATGTTGGCGAAATACATCAGGATCAGCGCCAGCATGAAGTTCGGAATCGCAAGGCCGAGAAGGCCAAAGAAAGTCAGGCCGTAGTCGCCCCAGCTGTATTGATGCGTGGCGGAGTACATGCCGATCGGAAAGGCGATGAGCCAGGTAAAGATGATCGTGACGAAGGAAACCAGCACCGTCAGCCACATTCGGTCCCCGACGACGTCGCGAACCGGCAGCTCATATTCGAAGGAATAGCCGAAATCGCCGTGCAGCATCCCGCCGACCCAGTAGAAGTAGCGAATGACCGGTGGCTTGTCGAAACCATATTCCTTGCGCATCATCTCGATGCGATCGGAATCCACCGCTTCGCCCTGAGCCCGAAGCTCGGCAACATAGCTGTCGAAATAGTCGCCTGGGGGAAGTTCGATGATCGTGAACACCAGTGCCGATATGACCAGCAGCGTTGGAACCATCACGGCGATACGCCAGACAAAATATCGAAGCACGCTCAGGACTCTCCAAGCCAGAATGTATCCGGCATATAGACACCGAAATAGGCGGTCGGGTCGTAGCCGTAGAGCGCCTTGTCAGGCAGATTGCGCAGCCGCGAGGACGCCAGAATCGGCTGATGCGTTCCGTTTACCGTGCCGATCGAAAACACCTGATCGGTATAGATCGACAGCATTGAATTCCAGATCTCGGCGCGCTCCGTGGCTTCGATCGATGCGTTCCAGCGCTTGAGTAAAGCCATCAACTCGACCACGGGCGGAAGATCGGGCGCTTCGCCGACCTTGCCACGGGACAAGTAGTGAGCACCCCAGAGCGGCCATTGCAGCTGGTCATCGACGGTGGGGGCGAGTTGGTAGGGGTTCATGTCGGCGGTCGGCACGCCATTGTCGATGCCCGACCACATCGACATCATGATCTGGCCACCAAGCGCGCGGCTGCGGAAGATGTCGCGCTGCGAAGTCCGGATGAACAGGGCGATGCCGATCTTGCGCCAGTGATCGGTGATGAGCTCGAGCGCGTCGGTTTCCAGCGTGCTTTCGCCGGCCGTTTCCACTACGAGCTGCGCCGGGCGTCCGTCGGGGAGTATCCGCAGGCCGTCATCGTCACGCGCCTGAAGCCCGACCTCGTCGAGCAGGGCATTGGCCTGGTCGGGATCATGGGCGACCCAGGCTTTCGCGAATTCCGGCCGGTAGAGCGGGCTCTCCGGCAGGACCGTATCGGCACTTTCCTGCGCCAATCCGTAGAACACAGCCAAATTGATCTCGCGCCTGTCCACAGCGAGCGAAAGTGCGCGGCGCACGCGCACGTCACGAAAAAGGCCACGCCACACCTGGTCGGCACAATTCAGATTGGGCAGCAGCGCCAGCCGCGAACCTTGTGTGCGTTTCCAGAGATGCATCTTCACCGGGTAGCGCTTCTCCGCATCCTTCAGGAAGGAGTAATCGGTGAAGTCAATTCCCATGCCTTGCAGGTCGCTCTCGCCCGCACCGGTCTTGGCGGAAATGATCGCCGACGAGCTGACATTCATGACAATCCGGTCGACATAAGGCAGTTGCCGGCCATTCTCGTCTATTCGATGAAAGAACGGGTTCCGCTCGAAGACGAACTGCTCAGCCGGCGGCTTGGTCCGGTTCTGCCAGGGATCGAGCGTCGGCAGTTCCGGGTTCTCCGGGCGATACTGCCGCGACATGCGGATATGCAAGAGCGTCCATTTCTGGGCCCGGTTCTCCTTCATTAGGCCGGCGAGCCGGAATGGATCTTGGTATTTCTTGTGGAACTGCTTGAGATAGGCGGCCGGCAGAACAAGCGATAGGGGCGAAGCAGCGGCGAGCTTGGGCAGGAAGTCGGGATTGGGCGCATCCCAACTATAGCGGACCGTCAACGGATCGACGATCTCGAAGCGTGGCGGCTTGCCGTCCGCCAGCAGGGCCGGGGCGAGCCCGCCTTGCGAAAGCTCATCGTTAAGCCAGACATCTTCCCAGCAATAGCGAAAATCCTCCGACGTCAGCAGGCTACCGTCAGACCATTTATGTCCTTCTCGTATCTTGAAAGTGAAGACACGATCATCCGCTACATCGAAACTTTCGAGAATGTCGGCTTGCAGGTTAAGCTTTTCGTCATAGCCGACCAGGCGAGCGTACCCGTAGATTGTCATCATCCGGATGTCTTTCTGGCTGCCGATGATCGTGCGCAGCGTGCCGCCATATTGGCCGGGCTGCCGGCCCATCGCGGCGAGATTCAACGCGCGAGGGCGCTTGGGCAGGCGTTCGGCGAGTGCCGGCAGCGCTCTGGCCTTCAGCTGCGGCTCAAGAAATTCCGGCTCCAGATCGCCGGCGCGCAACGTGCCCGGCAGAAATGCCGAAGCCATGAGTCCAAGGACGGTGCGCCGGCTGATCAATGGCGTAGCTCGCTGACATCGGCCGAACGTCGGGCCAGCACGAGGTGGCCGCCGCCAAGATCGAGCGGCGACAGCATATCCTCGTCGCCCTCGTCGCGGAATTGCGATCCCCATGCGCTGGTGTCGGAAGCGCCGCTGAGTTTCAGCGTCTTGAAATCCATCGGCCTGTCGAGATCGGGGAAAGGTACTGCGGCGACCAGTGAGCGCGTGTAGGGGTGGACCGGTTTCCTAAGCAGAATTTCGCGCGGCGCGAGCTCGACGATACGCCCGCCGCACATCACCGCGATGCGGTCTGCCATGTAGTCCACCACCGCGAGGTTGTGGGATATGAACAGGTAGGTCAGGCCCAGTTCCTTCTGCAGGTCCTTCAGAAGGTTCAGGATCTGCGCCTGGACAGAGACATCGAGTGCCGAAACCGGCTCGTCGCAGATCAGGAGTTCAGGCCCCAGCGCCAACGCGCGCGCGATGCCGATACGCTGACGCTGCCCGCCGGAGAAACTATGCGGATAACGCTTTATGAAGCGCGGGTCGAGCCCGATTGCCTGCATCAGGCTCTTGACCGTGGCGAGTCGGGACGCGGCATTGCCACGTCGATGGATTTCCAGCGGCTCGCTCAAAATGTTCTCCACCGTCATGCGGGGTGAAAGCGACGAAACCGGATCCTGGAATACCATCTGGATTTTCGCGCGCAGCATGCGCAGGGCGTCTCCCTCGGCTTCCAAGACGTCGATCGGACCATCGCGGCCATTGAAGATCACAGAGCCGCCGGTAGGGGTGACAGCCCGCATGAGGATCTTGCTGACGGTGGTTTTGCCGGAGCCGCTTTCGCCGACAAGACCCAGGCACTCACCCCGCCTGATATCAAAGCTCACGCCGTCCACGGCGCGAACAGAGGTTTGATGATCTCCGCCGAACCATCCGGACTTGCGGATCGTGAAGGTCTTTGTCAGATCGCTGACCGATAGCAGGAGGTCGTTCGGCCCCTTCGATGCCGGCGCCGTCTGCTTGCCGAGCAGGTTCCCGACATTCACCGGCACCTCGCGGAGCGCCTTTAGCCTTTCGCCGGGCTTCAGGTCGAAATGCGGAACGGCTGCCATCAGGCCCTTCAGGTAAGGGTGGCCCGGCCGGCGGAATATCGCCTCCACGGGTCCCGCTTCCATGATCTCGCCATGGTACATGACCACCACCTCGTCGGCGACATTGGCGACTACGCCAAGGTCGTGCGTGATCAGCAGCATCGCCATGTTCAGCTTCGTCTGAAGCTCGCGCAGCAATTGCAGGATTTGCGCCTGGATGGTCACGTCCAACGCCGTCGTCGGCTCGTCGGCAATCAACAGGGCGGGCCGGCAGATAAGCGCCATGGCGATCATGGCGCGTTGACGCAATCCTCCCGAAAGTTCAAAGGGATACATGTCATAGGCGCGCTTGGGGTTGGGAAAGCCGACAAGGCCGAGCATTTCCTCGGTCCGCGCCTTGCGCTCCACCCGGGCCATGGGCGTATGAATCTGCAGGGATTCGCTGACCTGGTTGCCGATCGTATGCAGCGGCGACAGCGATGTCATCGGCTCCTGAAATATCTTGCCGATGCGGCTGCCTCTCAACGCCCGGATTTCGGTTCCGTCACGCGGCATCTGCAGGATATCCTGCGTCGTACCGGGCTTTTTTGGATCGGAAAACAGGATACGGCCGCGAACATGGGCTGTGTTCGGCAAAATGCCCATCACTGCCTGGCTGAGAACCGATTTTCCGGAACCGGACTCGCCCACAAGCGCGGTAACCTTGCCGGGCAGGACGCGAAGATTTGCACGCCTGACAGCATGCAACGGTCCCCCTATAATGGCAAAAGAGATGCCAACATCCTCGATCCGCAGCAGATCAACGCCCAAATTCATTCTCACACCAGCCCCCACTCTGGCACGTCCAGAAGGCGAGACTAACGCATTGCCAGCCTAGAGCAACTTGGATTCGAACAGTCGCCAGTTCCCTGGCGGAACCGGCGACCGGACTGCATACCAAACGCGTTCGGATCAGATCGTGGCGGTTACTGGAGCTTCCTCGGGTCGCCCGCGGACGGCCGCGCGGCATTGCGATGAAGCAGCATGACCTGCTCGGCGTCCGATATGCGGTCGTAAATCGGCTCCAGCGCACCGTCTTCATCGAGTGCGAGAGCACCCGACAAATCGGGTGAAAGCACCGTTAGCTTCTGCCTGATGCCCGCCAGTTCCTCCATGCCGAGCGCCAGCCAGTTGTTGGCGCCGCAATAGCTGGCGAAGTCTTTGCTGGCGAGAACGCTGTGCGGATATTTCTTGGTCAGGGTCTGGAGGCGCTGGACCTCGTTTACAGCCGAGCCGAAGACAGAGAATGTGAGCCGGTCGGTAAGCCCGACATTGCCGAACATCACATTGCCGACATGCAGGCCGATACCATAGTTTATGTCGCTCAATCCCTGCTGCTTTCTGCGCAGATTGAGATCCATCATGCGCGCGGTGGCCTTGTGCGCTGCCGCAAGAGCAGCCTGGCAGGCGATCTCGGACTGTGAACGGTGCCTTGCGCAAGGGTAGACGGCAATGAAGCCATCACCTATGAAACTCATGATCTGCCCGCCCTTGCGATTGAAAGGTGCAGCAGCGGCGTCGAAAAACTGGTTCAGCGTATCGATATAGACTTCGCGGCCGGAGGTTTCGGCAAGTCTTGACGACCCGCGCATGTCGCCCATGACCAGTGCCGCCCGGATTGTATCACCCTCGCCGCGCTTGATCTGGCCTTCGAGCACGCGCCTGCCGGCGTCGCCGCCGAGATAAGTGGTCATCATGTTATCGGCAAGCTTGGTGAGCACCGCCATCTTGGTTGCGATAGCGAGATGGTTCTGGATGCGCAGCAGCGCCGAAATCATGCTGTCGCTGAAGCCTGCAGCACTGTCGGTGGACCAAGACCCGATCATGCCCTGACTGGTGTTGCCGCTGAAGGGATGGACAAAAGCCATGTAATCGGTGACGCCCATCAGCTTGAGGTCATCGAAAACAGGAAATTCCGACGGCACCGACGGGTCGAGCCGGCGCCGCAGATGGTCCAGCTTGTGGCTGAGCAGATGGTAGTATGGGCTGGTCAGGAATCTGTCGGAATGAACGCCGTTCTCCTTGCGGAAGCCTTCCACTTCCAGGCCCTGGCCGCGGAGCCAGGTGAAGCCGAGCGCGTCATAAAGCGGATGAAGCATCGAAAAGCTCAAATGCACCCGCTTCAACGGCAGGCCGGCAGCAGCCAGCCGTTCACAAAAGCCCCTTACCAATGTTTCCAGGTCGTTGCCCGCCAACGCCGATTGGGTCAGCCAATCGGCAACCTTATCCATGAGAATGGCAGAAATTTCTGCTTGCGCTGTGCTCATGCTATCTCGAAATCTCCTTGATCTGCCACAAATTCGCCGGCTCGGACGCCGTCAGGCCTTCACCACCGTCTCTCGGGCTAGCCCGAGGCGGCCAAAAACATTGCGTGTGTCGACGATCAGTAGAGCGTGATCCGCGATCGCCTGATAGTCGATCGCGTCGTGGTCGGTTGCAACGACGACAGCGTCGAAATCCTTCAAGGCCGCCTCGGTCAATTCGACCGAGCGACGCCCCTTGATCGCCATATGCTCCCGTGTGGCCGGGATTTCGGCAACATGCGGATCGTGGAATTCCGCCTTGCCGCCCCATTCCTCGATGAGTTCAATGAGCCGCAATGAGGGGCTTTCGCGGATGTCGGGCACATTCTTCTTATAGGCGAGCCCGATGATGAGAATGCTCGAGCGGCTGAGCGCCTTGCCGCAGCGCCGGTCCAGCGCCTTCGCCAGTTCATCGACCACATGACGCGGCATGGCCGTGTTGATCTCTGCCGCCAGCTCGATGAAGCGGGTCGGCAGTTCGTATTCGCGAGCCTTCCACGTCAGGTAGAAGGGATCGATCGGAACGCAGTGCCCGCCAAGTCCAGGGCCGGGATAGAAAGGCATGTAGCCGAAGGGCTTGGTCTTTGCCGCCTCGATCACCTCCCAGATGTCGATTCCCATCGCACCGAGCACGATCTTCAACTCGTTGACGAGGGCGACGTTGACCGAGCGGAAGATGTTTTCCGTCAGCTTGACCGCCTCGGCGGTCGCCGTGGTGGAAACCGGAACGACGGTCTTGACCACGCCATGGTAGAAAGCCTGCACGAGCGTCGCCGCTTCAATGCCGTCACCTGCCACGACCTTGGGGATCGTCGCGACTTCAAAGCTGCGGTTGCCGGGATCCTCGCGTTCGGGCGAGAAGCCGAGGAAGAAATCTATCCTCGACTGCAAGCCGGTTTTTTCCAGGATGGGCTTGATCACGTCGTCGGTGGTGCCGGGATAGGTGGTCGATTCCAGCACGATCAGCTGGCCGAGACGCAGATGCTTCGCGATGGTGCCTGCGGTGTTCCTGACAAAGGAGAGATCCGGCTCGCGGTGTTTCGTCAGTGGTGTCGGAACGCAGATGATGATGACATCGCAGACGGCCAGTTCGGCAAAATCCGCAGTGGCGCGGAACCGTCCGCTCGCCACCTGGCCGGCAAGGGCTGTCGACGTCACCGCCTCGATGTAGGATTGTCCGTTGTTCAGGCTCTCGACCTTCTGGCCTTCGATGTCGAAGCCGGAAACCGGGAAGCCGGCGCGTGCGATCGCAACCGCCAGCGGCAACCCGACATAGCCCAGTCCGATCACGCCGACTTGCGCGGCGCGCGTCGAAATCCGGGTCAGAAGACGGTCATATATCGATCGTGAGGCGTCCAACAATCTGCTTTCTGTTAATTCGGACAGGCCGTCTGCTTCCATGGTGAGGCTCACCGCTCACAAGAGCCCCGAGGCATATTGCGGAAAATCGATGTCCGCAAGCGTCAGACCGGCACCTTCGCCTTAAGGCTTGCGGCAGCCATCGCATAGCCGCCGGCGGCGCCATCGATGAAATGAACGTGATCGCGCTGCAGCGGCGATGCGACGAGGCATGTCATCAAGGCCGATTTCTGGCGGTGCAGGCCATAGTTGCAGATGCCCGCCTCTTCCGCCTGTTTCAGCCGGTCCTCGATCCGTTGCAACACATCCGCGTCAACGTCGATGGTCATCTTCAAGCCATCGTCGAACTTCCGGAAATCCGAATTGCTGGCCACTTCGCGTTTGTAGATCTTCGGATCGAATCTGCCGATCGTCCAGCCATATCTATCCGTAACAGCCGTAAGAGTCATCAGGAACACTATCCACAGCTTCGACAGCCACCGCCGTCCTGCCGGCGCCGTGGCTCGCGCTTCGATATCGAGGCCGGCGGGCAGCATACTGTAGTCCGGCCCGTTCACCGGCACCGGGTGGCCATCGCGTTCCTGCCTGCCGGCAAGGGCGATGATGTCGGAAACCAGAAACTGAAAACCGCGCAAGTCGCGCGACGCCCCCGGTATGGCTATGATCGAGACGATTTCGCCATGGCGGGCTTCGATCGGGTTCCAGCGGCACGAGAGGCCGGTCAGGTCCGGCCGCGCGCCGGCCGGCGCAGGATCGATGCGGTAGCGCCCCGCTTTCATCTCGGCTTCCGCCCAACTGCCACCACCTCCGGCGAACATGGCATAGAAGACCGCATCGGAGGCCTGGAACCTCGCCACGCGAACGTCGAGGCCTTGCGCTCTTATATCCTTTATCGGCACGATTGCGGCACGCAAGGTCAGGTCCAGTTCGTCCGCCACCCATCTCTGGACAGCCGCCAGCGCGTTGCGGGTGATCTCCAGCGCCGAGCCGGGAAACGCCACGAGCGCACCGTCGCCGCCGAAGACAAAGGGAAGATCTTGCCTACCCAGCGCATTGAGCAGCGCCGAAATGACGCTGGCACCGGCCATATTGACGGTTTTATAGCGCCCCGCCTCGATCGCCTTGGTCGAGCCGACGATGTCTGCGGTGGCCAGCGCCCAGCCATCGGGGAGAGGCCGATAGTTATCGATATCGGCAACGCTTTCGAACTTTGCGAAGACCGGCAGAGAAGCAACAAACGGATCGGACGCGGCAGCTGTTTCCATGAGCATCAGATAGCACATTCCAGTGCTTGAGGGTGAAGTCGATCATGCTTCGAAATTGACTTGCGCAGGCTTTCCGATGATAGGGTCCGGCGATGCGAATTGCCTTCTATGCGCCGCTGAAGTCGCCCAATCATCCCGTTGCCTCCGGCGACCGCCAGATGGCACGGATGCTGGTCAAGGCACTGGAGCATGGAAGGCATAGCGTCGAATTGGCATCCGAATTGCGCTTCTATCTACGCGAACCGGATTCGAAAAGTTTCGATGCGCTCAAGATCGAGGCCCGGGAGGAAGCCGCGCGGCTGGCAAGGCTTTGGGATCGTGACGGCAAGCCCGATCTGTGGTTCACCTATCATCCCTATTACAAGGCACCCGACCTGATCGGGCCCGAACTGGCGTTGGCCTTTGGTGTCCCCTATGTGACAGCGGAAGCCTCCTATTCGAGGCGGCGCAACACCGGTTTGTGGGCCGATACGCAAGCGTTGGTGGCGCGAGCCGTCGAACAGGCGGCGCTGAACATCTGCTTCACGCAAAGGGATCGTCAGGGACTGGCAGATGCGGTACCCGACGCCGCTTTCGGCATGCTTTCGCCCTTCATCGACACATCGCTATTCCGGGAAACGCCGGCACGGGGTTGTCCGTCGCGCCTCGTTACGGTCGCCATGATGCGCCCGGGCGACAAAGTCGAAAGCTATGGCATGCTGGCGCAGGCGCTCGGTTCGATCGGTCACCTGCCCTGGACGATGTCGGTCGTCGGGGACGGACCTGCCCGCGAGGAGATCAAAGCGCAATTCGCCAGCTTGCCCGCCGACCGTATCGAATGGCTTGGCGCGATTGAGCCAGCCGCCGTGCCGGATGTCCTCTACAGTGGGGGAATTTACGTCTGGCCGGGTTTCGGCGAGGCCTATGGCGTTGCCTATCTTGAAGCACAGGCCGCCGGCCTTCCGGTTGTGGCTCAGGACATCGCCGGCGTGCCGGAGGTCGTGCGGGATGGCCAGGCCGGGTTTCTCACCCCGCCGGGCGATGTGGCGGCGTTCGCTTCTGCCATTGAAAGGCTTCTGGCCCGTAACGACGAAAGATCCATCATGGCCGCAGAAGCCAGACGTTTCATCCTCGAAGAACGTTCTATCGGTGCTGCAGCGGCGCGTCTGGCCGAACTTCTTGCGAAGATCCCGGTCTCATGACATCCGATCAGATCTGGCAACCCTTGGTGGAGGAACTGGCGAGCCGGCAATGCGCGGACCGTAAGGCAGAGTTCTGGCTGCGCGACGATGACGCCGTGGATCCGACGCCTGCGCTTGATCGGTTGCTCGACCTCACCGGTGAATTCGCGGTTCCGGTGACTCTGGCCGTCATTCCCGCCCTGACTGACGAGAAGCTTGTCGTTCGGCTTGACGAGGCGCCGCATGCCACGGTCGCCATCCATGGCTGGGCGCACCGAAATCATGCGCCCGAGGGCCAGAAGAAGCAGGAGCTCGGCGCGCATCGGCCACGCGAGGCGGTGCTCGATGATCTGGCTCGCGGGCTGGCGCACGTAACCGGCCTGCACGGCGCACGTGCCGTTCCGATGCTGGTGCCACCCTGGAACAGGATCGACGCCGGCTTGGTATCCGACCTTGGATCGATAGGATTTTCGGCATTGTCGGTCTACGGGCCGCCAATGCCGGCTTCACTTGCGGTCATCAACAGCAATGTCGACATCATGGATTGGCATGGCACGCGCGGGTGCCGCGATCATGGCCTGTTGGTTCAGGCTATCATCGCGCACTTGCAGCATGCATTCGATAGGGGCGAACCGGTGGGCCTGCTCACCCACCATCTCGTACATGATGAATCGGCCTGGCTCTTCCTCGAACGGCTGTTCACAGTCACCGCACAGACTGAAGCCTGCGCATGGCTTCCGATCAGGACATTGATCGGGCGCAGCGCCGGTGGAACAATTCCAGGAAAGTGTGAACGGTTTCCGTCCGGAATTGCGTCAAGACAAAGAGATAGAGGAAAATAGCTCAGCGCTTTTTGCGCAATGAGACTGGAATGTTGAGCGTCTGGCCATCCCGCGCGGCAAAAGCGCCGGTAAACCTGTCCTTGGCCAGTTTCTGGATCTTGTCCAGTTCCTTGTCGGTGCGTGTCGGATCGTGGTGAAACAGCGCAAGCCTCCGCGCACCTGCCGCCTCACAGAGTTTGACGCCCTGTTGCCACGTCGAGTGCCCGTAACCGCGGCGGCGTTCCATTTCCTCCTCGGTGTAGGTGCAATCGTAGATGACGAGGTCGGCATCTTCGATCAGGCCGAGCACCGTCTGATCGAGTTTGTCCGGGTCGTGCTCAGTGTCTGTGATCACCGCCACGACGCCGCCACCCCATTCGACCCGGTAGCCTATGCAGCCGCCCGGATGCATAAGACTGCCGGTTCGGACCACCACCCCTTCGCGCGGGCGAAGCACGTCTCCGGATACGAAATCGCGATAGTCGAGGCTTGCCTTGCAGGCCTCCAATTTCACCGGAAACCACGGCGGCCGCATGAACTCATCGACCATCTGCCGGGTCGTCATGTGTCCTGCAAGATGCCCGGACCAAAGCGTAACCTTGGCGCCCCGGTCATAGATCGGCGCAAAAGACGGCAGCCCGATGATGTGATCGTAATGGCAATGGGTGAAAAGCAGGTCGAAATCGGTCACGCCCAACGCCTGAAGCGCCGCGCCGGCAGGCCGTAGGCCAGAGCCTGCGTCGAACAGAAGCGTATGCTTGCCGCATCGCATCTCGACGCAGATTGAGTTGCCGCCATAGCGAGAGAATTCTGGCCCTGATACCGAAATGCTGCCGCGGACACCCCAAAACCTGACCTGGAAAACGTTGTCGTCCATGCTACCCCTTCGCCCATCATATCCAAACAACTGCTGCTAGGCGAGACAGGCTTTCTCCGGGTGATCTTCTCAGCGAGAGGACAGTGCCGTCACGACGGCGAGGATCGAGCGCACGTCCTTCGTTATTTGGCGCTTCGTGCGTCGATGAGATCCGCGGTCGTATGGCTTAGGCGATCGGCAAGAACCCGCAATATCTCGATGGTCATTTCCGGGAACTCCCTCATAAGCCTCAGGAAATGATCCTTGCGGATTCTCAGGGCTTCCAGCGGACTTGCCGCTCTGACGGTGGCAGTGCGGGAGCTGTTGCACAATATGGCGATCTCGCCAACGATCGAATTTGGCTCCAGTTCGGCAACTTTTATCGGTCCGCTGTCGGAATCGACAAGAATATCCGCCCTGCCTGAAAGGATGACATAGGCGGCGTCTCCCTCGTCGCCCTGCCGGAAAAGGATCTGGCCGGCGCTGTAGCTCACACGATCGGATGTGAACGCAAGCAGCTTGAGCTTTGTCGGCTCGATGGCAGAGAACAAGGGAACGCGTTGCAGCATTCCAACTTCATCCTTGAGCAGCATTGTCGCAAACCTTCCAAAATTCGCGTTTGCCAGACTAGAGCAACGGACGCCCAGATGGAATCAATTCTCTTTCCGGGATGGCGAGACAAACCACGCGAAAGGTGGCGAGCCCGATGTCGTGCACCGGCAGAATGATCCCATCTGAATGTCCGTTGCTCTATGACAACAGTTCCTTGAAGATACCGTTCCCTGCCAAAAGTGTCTCGTGTGTTCCGTCTTCCGCCAATTGACCCGAGTCGAAGACGATAACGCGATCGAACATCATCGCCATTGCCGGATTCGTCACGACCCACACAATTGCCGGCGAATGGCCGTCGCGCCTGGCTTCCTCGAGCACATTTCGCAGCACCTTATCCTGCATGCGCTGGTCGAGCGCCGACAGCGGCCGGTTGAGAATGAGAAAATCGGGACGCTTGAGCAAGGCCCGGGCAACATCGAGCTTCTGTCGCTGTCCACCGGTCAGCCGCCTGCCGCCGGAGCCGACGTTGAAGTCCAGGCCGACATCCAGAAGTTCGCCATAAAGCCCAAGTTCGTCAAGAATGTCATAGACGATGGAGCGTATGCGGTCGGGCGCGTCGGGATGATTGTTGCCCACACGCCCGAACAGGACATTATCCATGACGGTGGCCGCGGCAATGTATTTGGCAGGATCATACCGTTCGACCGCATTGTGCAGCTCGGGCGGCAGGTCTTCATAGAACCGGTTGCGTGCAGCGACGATCTTGCTCATCAGCTCGTCGCTCAGCAGGCCGAAGCGGTGCCGGGGCTCGATGTAGGCAAAGCTCAAGGTGACGATCATGGCGCGATCGTTCTCCGAAACCGCCTCGTAGGGACGGTTCTTGAGCCGTTGCAGCAAGGTTTCGTAGGCGGGTATCTCCTCCGCGCTCATGAAGGCGAGCTGCTGGAAGAACTGGTGATCGGGCGGCAGGTCGGCAAACAGCTCGATCGCCTGTTTGGCGATCTCCAAGCCCATTTCGTAGAGCGTTCGGTCGAGGCCGGCTTGCCTCAGCACGGAAGCAAAATAGGGATTGGCCGCCAGGGCCCTGTCGGCCAGTTCAGGGCCGGCGGCAGCGCCGAAGAGCAGGTTTTGGCCGATCGTTGCTTCCTTGTTGTAGGCGCCCGGTTCGAAAGGAACCACCAGTCCGCTCAGCCCCTCTTGTTCCAGCCGGGTCCGCAGCGCCGCACGCAGTTCGACGATCCGCCTGGCAAGCTCCGTGTGACGCGTGAGGTCGGCCGAAGAGCGCAAGCCGAGATCCAGAATGTCACGCGACAGAACAACCGCGTCGAGCACCCGGCGCACGGCTTCAAAGAGGTCGTGCGGGCCGGTAGCGCCAGCGGAAGCATAGTTGATCCAGTCGCTGTGGATATCAAGATCCGGATTGCCCGACCGGCGCGCCTCGTGAATGTTCCAGCGTTGCTGATCTGCCGCAGCACCGTCATAAGGCACCGATGTCAGCGGCGCATGCTTCAACCCGTAGAGCAGGTTGTCGCGGAGGCTTGCCTGGAACAGGAAAACATCCGACGAGGCATACGACATGCGCCGGCCGGTTACTGCTTCGGGGAGTTCAAGCAGGTCGTCGGTGCCCGAAGCGACCCTTCCGCTGTCCGGCCAGGTCAGCCGCGCGAAGGCTTCTGCAAGCGCCTCCGCTCCACCTGTTGCGGTACTGACCAGTGCCACCGTCTCACCCGGCTTGACCTGGAGGGAGATACGGTTGAGGAGCATTGCACCACCATCGTCTGCTACGGACAGATTGATCGCCGACAGCGGCTTGGTCATCGGATCGGGATCGTCGATCGTCAATGCCCCGATTTTCGGCGCGATGAGACCTTCGACGGTGAACTGTTCAACGACCTGTTGATATTTGACCTGGACATCCTGCCGATCCTGATCCCAGTCGATCAGTTCCTTCATCGGTCCGGGCAGGTCCTTGTAGGCGCCGATCACGGCCACGAGCTGGCCGACGTCCAGCCGCCCCTCAAGGACCAGATACCCGCCGATCATGTAGAACAGAAAGGGCGTGAGCTGCGCGAGAAAATTGTTGAGGAACTTCACCATGAATTTCCATTGGTAAAGATCGAAGCGGATCTTGAAGATGAGCCCGAGCCGGGCAGCTATGTCGGCGCGCTCGTAGTTTGATGTATCGTGGACGTGAACCGCGCCGATGCCGTCGACGATTTCGCCAACCCGGCCCGAAAGCGCGCGCGCCGTCAACTGCCGTTGGCGCCCGAGCACGATCAGCCGCCGCCGCATTCGCGGGATGAGCACGATCTGGATCGCCACGATCACGACCGCTATCATTCCGAGCCAGACGTTCTGGATCATGATGAACAGCATGGCCGTCAGCGCTTGGCCGCCGAGCAGTACCGGCTGCAGGAAGGCGTCGCCGATGAAGCCGCCCAGCGGCTCCACCTCGTCCTTCACCATGGTCGCCACTTCGGCGGATTTCACCCGCTTGAAATAAACCGGCGGAAAACGCAGCACACGGTCGACCAGATCGAAGCGGATACGCCGCAGCATGCGTTCGCCGAGGCGGCCCTTGTAGGTGTTGATGTAGAATTTGAACAGGCCGTTGATGACGACTAGCAAGAGGAACACAAGGCTCAGGGCAAACAGGGTCTCCTTGCGGTCGAGCTGAAAACCGGAGAAGAACTGGACCTCTCCAACGAACGGCAGGTTATAGTGTAGCCTCATGAATGGCTGGGTCGCGCCCGGTTGCTCGAAGCCGCGACCTTGGATCGGTCCGTTGACGATCAGCTTCGGCAGGTCGAAGGACATGAAATACGGGATCATCGAAAGCACGACGATCATCAATATCCAGAGTTGCTGCTTCTTGGTGTGCGTCCAGATATAGCGGGCTAGGCTGGCTTCCATATGCGACTGTGGACCCTTCAGTTGGAAGGATGCAGGATGTAAAAGCACCTGCTGGCGAATGGCGTATCGGCAATTTCTTCATCGCCAACGACAAGCTCGAAGCTGCTGTGCACGGACATTGTCCTGCGCTCAACGATGCAAGAAACCTGCGAGGCGGCGCGATCCAGTTCCGACGCATGGTCGATGGCATCGACATGGGCATTGTTGATCGGCGAAGACAGCGGCTGGCCAAACGGTCCGCGGCTTTCGTAGGGCTTTGGCGAACAGCCGAGCGGCACGAGGCCGCAGCTGCGCGGCTGGTGCTGGCGGATGGACGCCGATGATCCGGACAGATGCAACAGGCTCTCTCCGGCACCGGGCAATAGCCAAGCGGCTTGCAGCATGATCACGTCCGCGGAATCAAACAGTCTTGCGGGAGGCAAGATTGCGTTGTGTCGCCCAAAATCCCAACATACAAGACGAATTATGATGGATGTCACGCAACCACGCAATGCCATGGACTGGCACGAGCAAGCCTTGGACCTCACGCGGGGAATTGCTGCTTATGTCAAGTGCCCTCTCGTGGCAGGGCTGGCGCGGGTCGTCGCCAAGCATCCGAAGGCCGATATCGCCAACGCCTTCAACCACAAGCAGGTCGCCTGCAAGATGTGGGCGCTCGACAGGCTATTCGAAAGCGGCGGCCGCCGCTTCGGGCGCATATGGGTTCTGGGTGGATGGTACGGCGTATTGCCGGCAATGCTTTTCAACGACGCCCGCTTCGACATCGCGGCGGTCGATAGTATCGACATCGATCCCGAAGTCGCGCCGGTCGCCCGGACCCTCAACCGGGAAGCCGGCGACCGGTTCCGGGCGCTGACGGCAGATATGTACGCACTCGACTATGCGGCCGGGCGGCCCGATCTGATGATCAATACGAGCTGCGAACACATAGCCGATCTGCGCGCCTGGCTTGCTCTGCTTCCGCCGGGCACGAATGTACTGCTGCAATCGAACGATTATTTCAGCGAGCCGACGCACATCAACTGCGTGGCTTCGCTTGCAGCCTTCGAGGAAATGGCGGCGCTGCGGGAGGTGCGGTTCTCCGGCGAACTGCCGACAAAAAATTATACGCGCTTCATGCTGATTGGAACTGTTTAATGCATTTCGCCCAAAAGCGCGTAGCGGTTTGGGACAACGACACGCATAAAAACAGGACTTGAAGCGCGTCGCACGAATCTCACCAGGCGCGACGCGCGTTAGAGCATTTGCAGGAAAGTGTGGAAACGGCTTTCCGTCCGGAATTGCGTCAAAACAAAGAGACAGAGCGGTTCTGCGTGAAACGATGAACCGCTCTAGGATCTATCGTCTGTTCAATCATGAACTTTTCCGAAACCGGGCCCCACATTTAGGGACCATGTTCGATGCCGCTCGCGCAGGATTTGCGCGGAGCGACGCGCGCCTTCCAGATCGAGACGATGCGCGGATGGCGTCGGTTCCACAAGCGCTTGTTCGATCGCTTGCGCCAAACCTTCAGGCGTCAGATCCTTTTCCATCAGCACCGTTGCAAGACCGAGTTCTTCGAGCATCAGGGCGCGAACCGTCTGTTCGGTTTCCCCGCCGGCTGCAAATGGGACGAGCAGGGAGCGACAACCCGCGCGCAGGACATCGCAGACCGTGTTGTAACCCGCCTGCGAGACTGACAGGCGGGCGCCGGTCAGCAGGCTGGCGAAATCCTCGCGGAACCGGAAGATGGACAGGCCTGGCGTGGCATCGCGTGCGATCGCGTCAAACTCGTCTTTCGGCAGGTTTGGGCCGGTGATCAAGCACCATTTCCAAGCGTTGTTGGCATTCCGCGCCGCTGCGATGGTGGATCTGACAAGGCTCTTTCCGGCAGCCCCGCCGCCAACCGACACCAGAACGTCGAAGCGCTCGGAGGCCGCGGGCGATGGCGGCGCGGCAACGAGCCCCGTGTAGGTGACCTCGGCCCTGATCGCCCCAGCCAGTGGAAATGTCTTGTCGATGGTTGCGAAAGCCGGATCGCCGTGGACCATAACAAGATCGAAATGCCTGTTGATGAGATCGACCGTTTCCTCGTTTCGGCCCAGCTTGACGCGCTCCTGGAGGATATCACGGACGGACGTCGCCAGCAGCGGTCTGGGCGACGTCGCGTCGATGGCCTTGATCAGCGGCAAGAGTTCGAAACGCATCTGCCGGCGTCCAAATGGAAACGCCTCGACAATGACGATATCAGGCCTGCAATCCCGGAATGCCTGCAGCAGCATCTCTGAACGCCATTTCTTGAAATCATCGTCGATCGGGTTGCCTTGCAGGTCGACAAGTCCCGAAAATCCTTCATCACCGGAGGTGACAGGTGGCAGGGTTACAGATTGTACACCCAGTCCCGGAAACCCGGCGATCGGCGCTCCGCCGGTCACGACGGTAACGTCAAACCCGTCATCGACCAGAGCCGCCGCAATGCGGCTGGCGCGCGCGAGATGGCCGATGCCGAGCAGGTGCTGGACATAGAAGAAAGCGCGCAGCCGCTTCATTCGGCGGCCCGCCACTCCCGCTCGAACAGTTCCTTGAGCTGTCCAATGCTTGCCATATGATCGAAATTGCCGCGCACGCGCCGCTCTGCGGCGTCGCCGAGGCGGTCGCGGAGCACGGGATCACGGATCAGGCGCTCCAGCGCCCGTGCCAGGGCAAGCGGGTTTTCCGTCGGAACCAGCAACCCGGTTTCATCCGACGATAAAAGCTCCGGCACGCCGGAAATATCGGTCGACACGCAGGCAAGCCGCTGGCTAGCCGCCTCCACCAGAACATTCGGCAGACCGTCGCGGTCGCCATTTGCGGTGATCCTGCAGGCCAGGGCGAAGATGTCGGCGCGGCGGTAGTGCTCAAGCACCTCCTCCTGCGCAAGCGCGCCTTTCCAAGAGACGCGACCATCCAGGCCGAGCTTTTGCGCCAGCGCCTTGAACCGTTCCAATTCTTCGCCGCCGCCGATATGCTCGAAACGCCACGCCAAATCGCCGGGCAGCAGGGCAAGGGCCTCCAGCAACGTATCATAACCTTTCTTTTCAACGGCGCGCCCGACACTCAGAACGACAACCGGTTCGTCCGGAGCCGAGCCGTCATGCTGCTTTCGCGCCTCGCCGAAACTGCCGAAGCGATCAAGGTCGAGCCCATGATAGCTCAGATGCACGGACGAGTTGCCGTTATCGAGTTTTTTCAGACGGTCGAAGCCGGTTTTCGTGCAAGTGACCGTCCAGCGCGCCGAGGAAAGCTTGCCGGCCAGATCCCAGTCCGCCGAAGTCCAGATGTCCTTGGCATGGGCCGAGCAGGTCCACGGCAGGCCACGAAGCTGGCTGGCATAGCGCGTCACCGATGCAGGCGTGTGCGCGAAATGTGCATGCAGCCAGCCCGCGTTTTCCGGCCATTCGGCCGCCAGCACGAGCGCTTGCCCGAAGCGCCGCGCGCGATTGCGCGTAAAGTCGCGGGGCATATCGGCAGCCAGCCATCCGAGCGCGCGCCAGAAGCCCGGACGCAGCAGACAGGCAAACAGCGAGCGAAGCACGCGCAGCGGCTCTTCATGCAGATATTCCGGCAGATAATGGACGGGCGCTTTGATCTCGTCATGCACGGGGTGGCGTTTTTCGTCGGTCGGCCGCCTGAGCGCGACGAGTATCAGGTCGAACCCCGCACGCTCAAGACCGAGCAGTTCCTGCGCGATGAAGGTTTCGGACAGCCGCGGATAACCCTTCAGAACCACGACGATCTTGCGATGTTGCAACTCAGGTCATTCCTTCAATGACCGAAAGGTGATGGCCGGCCCGCCGGTCGAGCAGTTCCGCGACGATTTCGGAAATATGAGGCAGCCCTTCGAGCGTCAGATGCGGATTGCTCTGCGATGGGCGGGGCCGGTCCGGCAGCACCTTCAGTGCATCGGCAAACCGCCGGGAGTCCTCGGCTTCTTCCGGCAAAAGCATCTCGATGAGGCCGAGTTCGGCTGCGCGCCGTGCGCGAATCAGTTGTTCCCGGCGGGGCTCGACGCGCGGCACGATCAGCGCCGGCTTGTCGAAAGACAGTATCTCGCAATAGGTGTTGTAGCCGCCCATCGCCACTACCGCCTTGGCGCCGGCAATCAGGTCTTCCATGCGGTTGTCGAACTCGATGATCTTGATGTAGGGGATCTTGGACCCCTTCTTGAGCAGCTTGTTGCGCTTGCGCGCCGGCATGTAAGGCCCAAGCACGATCAGGGCTCTATGCTGCAATTGCGGATCCTGCTGATAGGCATCGATGACGTCGTGGATCAGATCGGCGCCGTCACCGCCGCCACCGGTAGTAACGAGGATATAGTCGCCCTCGGGCCGGTGGCCGGGCAACTCGTTCCGCTGCAGGCTCCGTTGCAGGAACCCGACGAACCTCATCTTTGCCCTGACAGCCGGGGGCACATCCAAGCCCGTCAACGGATCGTAGAAATCCGGCGGACCATAGGCCCAGACCTTGTCGTAGAAGACGCCTATCTTGCGCATCACGTCTCTGCGCGCCCACTCTGCTTCGAGCAGATGCGGCGCATCCATCACCTCGCGCAGGCCAAGCACCAGCGTGGTGCCCCGCGTCTTGAGGTAGGACAGCGTGTCCTCAATCTCACCGCGCAGGCCGAGCGGTTCCTTGTCGACGATGAAGATATCGGGCCGGAAGGTCTCAGCTGTATGGCGGATGATCGACTGGCGCATCCTTAGCGTCTCATGCAGATCGATGTCCTTTTCCAGCGACGTGTATTCGCCGTTGCGCAGCTTGATGACGCTGGGGATCTTCACGAAGTCGACACGGGCGCGGTAATCGAAGGCGCCAGCGATAGTCGCACCCGAAATGATGAGCACCTGAAGTCCGCGGAAATCCTCGACCAGCGAATGCGCGATAGTCCGGCAGCGCTGCAAATGGCCGAGCCCGAACGTGTCGTGGCTGTACATGAGAATTCGAGCGTTTTCTGCGTGCTGGGTCATTGTTGAACGTCTCTTAGAATTCTCGCCTTGAGGACCGTGAGCGACCCGCAGGATTCGAAATCATCCTCGCGGGTCTACCGACCTGTTCTGAAACATGAGGGCGCAATTTTCAATTCGTATTACAAAGAGGGTCCATATGCTGAAACCAGGAAGCTACGTCTGCTCAGCGGCCTGCTTGCCACGTGGTCCAGAAGAACCTGCATCATTTCACTGGTATTGACCATCTCGGATTCTCGGCGGCCTTGACCGCTGCGAAAAACGTGGAAACTCCAGAATGGAATAAGGTATGGGCTGGGTACTTCACTTCGAGCGTCTAAGCCAAGCTCCTAAACCATGATGTGCCTTGGCGGTGGGAAGCCGGAGCGTTGACGGAGTAGGGGACACGTTCGAACCGCCTAGATCTTGACTTCTCAGACCAGAATCTAAGGGTCAGGAGTTCGACTCTTTTCGGGCGAGCCAATTGAACTCACTAGCTTTTTGGACGCCATGGGCACATGAACTCGCCGATTGCAGGCGTGTCAAAGCTGACCTGTTTGCCGCCAACGACAGCGCCGGCCTTCGGGCCAGTATCCGAGTCTTCGATCCCTTTTCCGGTTGTACCGCGCAGGTAATATTCGGCTTCCGCATATATTCGAGATTGAGGGCGAACCGGAAAAAAATGTCTTCGTCTTTGACCTCATCCTGCGCATAGGCCCGGGAAACCGGGGCAAGGCCGGTGGCCGAAGCGAGCGTTGCTCCCAGGCCAAACTGCAACGCGCGGCGGCGCGAAACACGAAATGCAGGCGTGACGCGGATCATGGCTTCCTCCCAAAAGCCCGCCGGCATCAAACATTTTGGCACCTCAAAAGCGCACCTGCGCTCCCAACTTCAGGAGATGTGGAATGTTTCTCAATCGCCTTGAATGATCTCACCGATGGTCGAGCAACTAGGTTTCCTCGACCCTAGCCTGATGTCAGCCGACGCACACTGCGCTGTAGCGGCGCCGGATCTGCCGGCAGCAAAAATCCCGCCGCTGCGGTCGTCCGAAGTACGCTGTCGATAAAATCCAGGACTTTTGCGTATCGATTTCGGACCAAGGTCCGTCTTGTAGAATACTGTATTTGAACAAAGCTAGGTAACAGCCGACTTTCGGATTCGAAAGTCCTGACGTTTTTCATCTGAAACCCATCCTGGCGGGAGGGCGACTCGAAGGAGGAACTATGAAAACGCGCACCTGTCTATTCGCGACTGTAGCCGCTCTCACCCTTGTCGCATCTCCGGTACTCGCTGCTCCCGGGGGCAATGGCAATGGCAACGGCAATGGCGGCAGCAACGGTAACGGCGGAAACTCGGCCGGGGCCGGCTCGCAGGGACACGGAGCCGCCACTTCCGCCGCGGCCAAGGACAAGTCGACGACCGGCGTTGCTCATGCAATGGCGGTCGTTGCCACGACACCGGCCTCACCGCAGGCTACGCTGGCCTTGCAGGCAGCGCTGGACAGGAAGGCCGCGAAAGACGCGGCAGACACTGCCGACGACACCTCTGACGAAACCGAGTAAGCATTCCAAACAGACCACTTGTCGCGTTGAAAGCCGTGGTTCGCCGCGGCTTTTTCGTTTCCCGACGACGAACTCTCAAGGTGAACAGCGCTTCCAGAAAAAAGCTGCTCCACGGCGGCACTGAAGCTACGCTAAGGCCAAACGACGCCGCATCGGCGTCGGATTCGAGTGCATTCGAGGAGATCCCATGGCCGGCTTTGTCGACCGCGAGCGCGCAACTGACCTGATGCAGCGCGCCGGCATCGAGGCGCTGGTGCTTTGCGAGCCCGAGGCGTTCCAATATGCCACCGGTGCCTGGATCGGCCCGGCCGGCCTGTTCCGGCGGGCCGGTGCCGGTTTCGTCGTTATTCCCAAGCGAGGCGACCTGCCGCTCGGCGTCGTGGTGGCGGATTTCCAGGCTGCCCGGCTCCGGGCGGCGATGGCCGGCGCCGTGCTGCGCACGCATGCGATCTGGATCGAATCGGCGTCGCTCGAGCCGGCGACGGCCGACCGGCCTGTTGCGCAGCGCATCGAGGCCGGCCTGGTTGGCCGCGCCCCCGGTTTTTCACGTCCGGCGACCTTCGAGCTTGCCCGCTCCGTCCGCGAGCTGAAAACGATCCTCGCAGAATTCGGGCTGGAGCGTGCGACGCTCGGCATCGAGCTGGATTTCGTCTCGGCCAGCGATTTTTCCGCGATGCAGGCAATGTTGCCGGGCACTGCCCTGGTCAACGGCTCGCCGGTTCTCGACAGGCTGCGGGCAATCAAATCGCAGAGCGAGATCGACCTTCTGCAGCAGGGCATCGCCCTGTCGGAAGCCGGCCTGTCGCGGCTGCAGCAGCATGCGACGACCGGCATGCGTCAGTCTGAGCTGGTCGCGCTTTACCGGCAAGGCGTCGCGGATGCAGCCGCCGGGTCGTCGCAGCAAATCTCGACGGCGGAATACGTCACGCTGGGCGCTCGCCCAAAAGGCGCCGACGTCGTCGCCGCCGCCGGCGATCCGCTGAAGGCCGACATGGTGTGCAGCGTGAACGGCTATGCCTCGGATATGTCGCGGAATTTCACCTTCGGGCCGCCGTCGCCCGAACAGGCCGAATTGCATGCGATAGCCGAACGCGCCTTCGCCGACGGGCTTGCCGCGCTTATGCCCGGAAAGCCGTTAGCCGCCGTGCATCGCGCCGCCAGCGAAAGCCTGGCGCGCCAGGGCCTGCGTTCCTATCGCCGCGGCCATTTCGGCCACGGCGTCGGCAATTCCGTGTTTTCCGAGCAATGGCCGTTCATCTCGGCCGACAGCAATGTCGTGATCGAGGCCGGCATGGTGCTGGCATTCGAAATCCCGCTCTACATCGACGGTCTCGCCAGCTTCAATCTCGAGGACCAGTTCCTGATCACCGCCAACGGGCCGTCGCCGATGAACCGCCTGCCGAGGCGCCTGGATATTATCGCTTGAATCCAGCCGTTATCTGGCGCTGGCCACGCCCCTGCGGAAATCCGACGGCGACATGCCGGAAAGCTTGCGGAACGACTTGTTGAAGGCACTGAGCGAGCCAAAGCCCGATTCCATGGCGACGCGCAGCACATTGGCATCCTGATGCATCAGCAGCGCCTGCGCGTAGCTGAGGCGCAGCAAGTTCACATATTCATTGAGCGTCATGCCGGTCGATTTCTTGAATATGCTCATGGCGTATTTGGGATGGATATCGGCCGCCGCGGCGATGTCGACGCAATCGATCTCGTAGAGGAAATTCTCGGCGATGAAGTCGCACATGCGCCCGACATTGCGCAGCGATTGCTGATCGAAGGGACTGCCTATCTCCTGTTCGACCGGGGTTTCGGGCACCAGCCGGTAAGGCTCGAAGCGCACCCGCTCCAGCCGCAGCAAAAGCTCGTTGACGGCATGCTCGGCCTTGACCGGGTCGCCGGAGCGGGCATAGCGATTCCAGCGCTCGAAATTGTGGTCGTCCGACCGGTCGGTGGCGTCGGTCACCAGCGTCGCGCCGGTCATCAGCCTGTTGCGGACATCGACGGGCAAATGCAGCCGGAAGAAATGCACCAGCGGCAAATGCGCGCCGGCATAGATGGCATCGTCGGACGCTTCGTCCATCTGGTGCGGCAGGCCGCCCCAGAACAGGCACATGTCACCCGCAGAAAGCGAAAGCCCGTGCCCGTCCATGCGGTAATGCACGGCGCCGCGCACGATGAAATTCACCTCGACCTGGGCGTGCCAATGCGGCTTTAGCATCACCAGGGGCTGGGTGTGGAACATCTGCAGCAGCAGCGGCAGGCCCTCCACGCTGCTGGCGCCAGGCTGGTAAAACGGCCTTTCCGGCATCTTACTTTCCGCTCATTTCTTATTCCCTTTGTCGCGGACAAGGCTTTCCCGAGGCCTAGTCTAGCCACGCTCGCAAACAGAGAGCAACTGAAATGGGAGGATTTCAATGCGCATAAAATTGACCTGCGCCGCGCTCGCGCTTGCCTTGGGCTCCAGCCCGGCCTTTGCGCAGTCCGGTGAAATCACGATCTGGAGCTGGAATATCGCCGCTTCGTCGCTGAAGGCCACCATAGCGGGCTTCAACAAGCAGTATCCCGACATCAAGGTGACGGTCGAGGACCTTGGCAACCAGCCGACCTACGACAAATCAATCGCCGGCTGTGCCGCCGGCGGCGAGGGGCTGCCTGACATCGTTACGATCGAGAACGGCGAAGCCGAAAACTACTGGAGCCAGTTCCCGGATTGCTTCGTCGACCTGCATACGCTCGGCTACACCGCGGAAGACCAGGCAAAATTCCCCGACTTCAAGCGTACCGAGCTCGAGGTTGACGACAAGGCCTATGCGATGCCCTGGGATTCCGGTCCAGTGGCGATGTTCTACCGCCGCGACTTCTACGAGAAGGCTGGCGTCGATCAGTCCTCGATCAAGACCTGGGACGACTTCATCGCCGCCGCCAAGAAAATCCAGGCCGCCAATCCCGGCGTCACGATGACCAACGCCGATTTCAACGGCGATTCCGAATTCTTCCGCATGATCTCCAACGAGCAGGGTTGCGCCTACTTCTCCGCCGACGGGCAATCGATCACGGTCAACCAGCCCAAATGCGTCGATGCCATGACCAAGATCAAGGAGATGAAGGACGCCGGCATCATTTCCTCTGCCGACTGGAGCACCAAGATCACCAACAACACCGCCGGCAAGGTCGCCACGCAGATGTATGGCGGCTGGTATGAAGGCACCGTGCGCACCGAATCGCCCGATGGGGCAGGCAAATGGGGCGTCTATCTGATGCCGAGCCTGACCGCCGACGGTCCGCGCGCCGCCAATCTCGGCGGCTCCTCGCTCGCCATCACCTCGGTGTCGAAGAACAAGGAAGCCGCCTACGCCTATCTGAAATACACGCTTGCGACGAATGAGGGCCAGATCACCATGCTGAAAGGCTTCGGCCTGGTGCCGTCGCTGATCTCGGCGCTCAACGACCCTTATGTCTCCGAGGGCCTGCCCTATTGGGGTGGCCAAGCCGTGTGGAAGGACATCCTCGGCACCTTGCCCAAGGTCGTCCCCAGCCGCGGCACGCCGTTCCAGAGCGACGCCGAAATCATCATCCGCGCGGTGCAGACCAAATATCTGGCCGGCGGCTATCCCGACGCCAAGGCAGCGCTCGACGATGCCGCAAGCCAGATCGCCGCGGCGACCGGCCTGCCCGTCAAGTCGTGATCTAGACGAGGCGGCTCCGAGCGCGCGGCTCCCCTTCTCCCCTTGTGGGAGAAGGGGAGCCGAAGGCGACGGATGAGGGGTGCTCCAGCTTGGCGCCGGCGGCACTCCGGCCATCACCCCTCAACCGTCTCGGCGCTACGCGCCGATCTACCTTCTCCCACAAGGGGAGAAGGCAAGAACTTGAAAGCAGAAAGGAGGAAACGATGCGCTACCAGAACGCCACGGCGTATCGCTTCCTCGCGCCGTATCTGCTGATTTTTTCGATCTTCTGGCTGTGGCCGATCATCGATTCCTTCCTGATCTCGTTCCAGGCGACGCGCACCGTGCCGTGGCGCTTCGCGCCGACCTTCAACTGGGGCCGGCTGATCGGCGATCCGGCCTTCTTCAATGCCTTGAAGAACACATTGCTGATCCTTGTCATCCAGGTGCCGGTGATGATTTCGCTGGCGATTGTGATGGCGGTGCTTTTGAATTCGCCACTGCTCAAGGCCCGTGGCCTGTTCCGCTTTGCCTTCTTCGCGCCGGTCGTGGTCGGCGAGGTCGCCTATTCGGCGGTTTTCCGGCTGATGTTCAATCTCGACTACGGCATCATCAACAAATTGCTGAACAGCATCGGCCTGCCCAGTGTCGACTGGTTTACCAACGTCACCCCGGCGATGGCGGTGATCATGATGGCGGTGACGTGGCGCTGGGCCGGCTACAACGCCATCATCCTGCTCGCCGGCCTGCAGTCGATTCCCGAGGATGTCTACGAGGCGGCGACCCTGGACCGGGTCAGCAAGGTCAAACAGTTCTTCTACATCACGTTGCCGCTGCTCAAGCCGATCATCGTGTTCTGCGCCGTGCTGTCGATCATCGGCACCATGCAGCTGTTCACCGAGCCCTTCCTGATCACCGAGCGCGGCGGGCCGGGCGGCGGCACCGAAACGCTCGGGCTGCTGCTTTACCGCCAGGGCTTCCGGTCGCTCAATTTCGGCTACGCTTCGGCCGTCGCCTACACCATGGCCGGGCTGGCGATCGCCATTTCGCTGGTGCAGATATGGCTGACGAGGGAACCGAAATGACCTCGCACTCAAGAGTCAGCCGCTCCCAGGCCAGATTGGGACGCAGCATCGCGCTGCATCTGTTCCTGACGCCGCTGGCACTGGTCTGGCTGTTTCCGCTATGGATGATGGTGGTTTTTTCGACGATGCCCGACAACGGCATCTTCAGCCCCGACATCGAGCTTTTGCCGCATGGCAATTTCCTCGACAATGTCAGCAATCTGCAGCGCGGCACCAATTTCATCGGCGCCATCGGCATCTCCGTCTCGGTGGCGGTGACCTATACCTTCCTGTCGGTGATGCTGACCTCGATGGCCGGCTGGGCGCTGGCGCGTTACAACTTCTTCGGCAAGGGCATGGTCGTCGCCATCATCTTCGGCACCATCACGCTGCCCTATGCGGTCGTGCTGATACCGCAATTCATCATGGTGGCGCGCGACTTCAAGCTCGCCAACACCTGGGTGGCGCTGATCGTGCCGCCGCTGTTCAATTCGCTGGGCGTGCTCTTCATGCGGCAGAGTTTTTCGATGATGCCGCACGAGCTGTTCGACGCCGCCAAGGTCGAGGGCGTCAAGGAATGGCGGATATTCCTGTTCGTCGCACTGCCTCTGGCGCGGCCGATGCTGGCGGCGCTCGCCATCATCCTCTTCCTTGCCTCCTGGAACAACTATCTCTGGCCGCTGCTGATCAATTCCAAGCCGGGCGCGATGACCGCGCCCGTGGCGCTCGGCACGCTGATCGGTCTCACCAAGGTGTCCTGGGGCGGCATCATGGCGGGCGCGGTGATGCTGACGGCGCCAATGCTCGTCGTGTTCGTGCTTCTGCAGCGCCATTTCGTTGCCGGCATCGCCGCCGGCGCCATCAAGTAAGGATCAGCATGGCGGCAGTCACACTCAAAAACGTCATCAAGCGCTTCGGCGTCTTCGAGATCGTCCACGGTGCCAATATCGACATCGATGACGGCGAATTCGTCGTCTTCGTCGGCCCTTCCGGCTGCGGCAAGTCCACGCTGCTTCGGATGATCGCCGGACTCGAGGACATCAGCGACGGCGAGATCGCCATTGGCGGCAAGGTGGTGAACGACGTCGAGGCGGCCGATCGCGGCATCGCCATGGTGTTCCAGTCCTACGCGCTCTATCCGCACATGACGGTCGAGCAGAATCTGAGCTTCGGCCTGAGAATGACCGGCAACCCCAAGGGAGATACCGAGCGGCGGGTGAAGCGGGCTTCCGAAATCCTGCGCATCGCCGAGCTGATGAAGCGGCGGCCGCGGCAATTGTCGGGCGGCCAGCGCCAGCGCGTCGCCATCGGCCGCGCCATCGTGCGTGAGCCGCAAGTGTTCCTGTTCGACGAACCGCTCAGCAATCTCGATGCCGAGCTCCGGGTGCAGATGCGCGTCGAGATATCGCGCCTTCATAAGGAGCTCGGCGTTACCATGGTCTATGTGACGCACGACCAGACCGAGGCAATGACGCTGGCCGACAGGATCGTCGTGCTCAACGCCGGCAATATCGAGCAGATCGGCGCGCCGCTCGATCTCTACGACGACCCCGCCAACCGCTTCGTTGCCGGCTTCGTCGGCTCTCCGAAAATGAACTTCCTGGCGGCAAAAATGGTCGGGGCCGACAACGGTGCGGCGGTCGTCGAACTGGTCAATCATAGCGGCGCGCGACTGCGCAAGCCGCTTTCGGATGCCTTGCCTGCAACAGGCGGCGATGTTGTGCTTGGCGTGCGGCCGGAGCATTTCTTCGACGCCGGCCAGGGCGATTGCGACCTTACCCTCAAGGCCGACGTCGCCGAGCACTTGGGATCGGTGAGCTATGTCTATGCCAATTCCGGTACCGGGGGCGGACGCGAGGAACTGATCATCGAGCGCGAGGCCTCGCGGCATCGCGCGAACGGCGACGACCTGGTGGTGTCGATCAAAGCCGACCGCTCGCTTCTCTTCGACGCCACCGGCGCACGCATTCGCTAACCCATCTTTCTTTTGTCCGATCGCGATTGCTCGCGGCCACCCCACGGAGATTTGACATGACGTCCAAACCAGAAAAAGTTCGCTGGGGCATTCTCGGGCCCGGCAACATCGCCAAGGCTTTTGCCGGGGGCGTCGCCCATTCGCGCACCGGCACATTGGTCGCCTTAGGGGCGCGCAATCCCCGCAAGGCGGGGCTCACCGAGGCTTTCCCCGGCGCCCGCATCCTGGACGGCTACGAGGCTTTGGTTGGCGATCCGGATGTCGACGCGATCTATATTTCGACGCCGCATCCGAGCCATGCCGAATGGGCGATCAAGGCGGCCGAGGCCGGAAAGCACGTGCTTTGCGAAAAGCCGCTTGGCCTGACCGCATTCGAAGCCGACGCCATGATCCATGCCGCGCGCAAGGCCGGCACCTTTCTCGGCGAAGCCTTCATGTACCGGCTGCATCCGCAGACGGCCAAGCTGGTCGAGCTGATCAGGGCCGGCGCGATCGGCGACATCAAGATGATCAAATCCAGCTTCGGCTTCGCCATGCCGGGCTTCATGCCGGAGCACCGGCTTTACGCCAAGGATCTCGCCGGCGGCGGCATTCTCGATGTCGGCGGCTATCCCGTCTCGATGGCGCGGCTGATTGCCGGCGCAGCAGTGGGAAAGCCCTTCGCCGAGCCGGACAAAGTCGTCGGCGCTGCGCATCTCGGCCAATCCGGCGTCGACGAATGGGCGTCGGCGCTGTTGCATTTTCCGGGCGGCATCGTCGCGGAAGTGTCCTGCAGCATCTCGCTCGCTCAGGACAATGTCTTGCGTATTGTCGGCAGCAAAGGCCGCATCGAGGTGGCGGATTTCTGGTATGCCAGCGGCCAGCAAGGCGGCACCGGCGAAATCCGCATCATCCGTCCGGGTGACACCGAGGTGGTCGAGGTCACGGAGGACGGCTGGCTGTACGCATTTGAGGTCGACGCCGCCGGCGAGGCCATTCTCGGCGGAATGCAGGAGTTCGCCTGGCCCGGCATGGGCTGGGCCGACAGTCTTGGCAATCTGCGCGTGCTCGACAAATGGCGGGCCGCGATCGGGCTCGAATACGACATCGAGAAACCAGCAAAGCGCGTCAACACGATCTCCGGACGGAAGCTGCGCTCCGGCGGAACCGCCATCCCCAAGCGCAGCATTCCGGGCCTGCCGCGGCCGGCCTCGTGCCTGGCGCTCGGCTTCGAGGATTTCCGCACCTTTTCGTCGGGCGCCATCCTGCTCGATGCCTATTTCGAGGCCGGCGGCAATCTGTTCGACACCGCCTTCGTCTACGGTTCCGGCTATACCGAGACGCTGCTCGGCCAGTGGCTGAAGAACCGCGGCGTGCGCGAGCAGTCGGTGGTCATCGGCAAGGGCGCGCACTCGCCGCTCTGCTATCCCGACGTCATCGGCAAGCAGCTCACCCAGTCGCTCGAACGGCTGCAGACCGACCATATCGACGTCTATTTCATGCACCGCGACAATCCGGATGTGCCGGTCGACGAATTCGTCGATGCGATGGACCGCGAGGTCAAGGCCGGCCGCATTCGCGGTCCGTTCGGCGGCTCGAACTGGACGATGGAACGCATGGATGAGGCGATTGCCTATGCCGAGCGCACCGGCAAGCAGAAGCCCGGTGCGCTTTCCAACAATTTCTCGCTGGCCGAAATGCTGGAGCCGATCTGGGCAGGCTGCGTCACCTCCTCCAGCGACGAATGGAAGGCCTGGCTTACCGCCCGGCAGATGCCGAATTTCGCCTGGTCGAGCCAGGGCCGCGGCTTCTTCACCGACCGCGCCGGCCGCGACCGGCGCGACAATGAGGAGCTGGTCCGGGTCTGGTATTCGGAGAGGAATTTCGGCCGTCGCGACCGCGCCATCGAGCTCGCCAGACGGCTGGGCAAAAGCCCGATCCACGTCGCGCTCGCCTATGTGCTGGCGCAGCCGTTTCCGTCCGTCCCGCTGATCGGGCCGCGCACGCTCGACGAATTGGAAGACAGCCTCCAGGCGCTCGACATTTCACTTTCGCCGGACGATCTTGCATGGCTGGATAGCGGTTCGGATCAGGCCCGCGCGCGGGCCTGACGGCAGCGGCAGTCGCTTCGGCCTACGCTGCGCCCTTAGCTTCCGGACTGTTTGCGCTGCCCTCACCCTCTCCCGCAAAGATCCGGGAAAGGGTAAGAATGAGGGCAGCGCAAAGGCCACTGGAAGTTAGGAAAGACAGATGCTCGACATCGCACCGACGAAACAGGCGGCCACCTGGCTCGATTCCTTTGCCCGGGCGCTCGAGGCCGGCGACGTCGAGGCGGCAACCAATTTGTTCGTCGAGGACTGCTACTGGCGCGATCTCTTGACCTTCACCTGGAACGTCAGGACGATGGAGGGCCGCGCCGCGATCCGCGACATGCTGGCGGCGACGCTGGCAACGACAAAACCTGCCCGGTGGCAGCTCAGCGGCGAAGCGACTTCGGACGAGGGCACGATCGAAGCCTGGTTTTCTTTCGAGACGTCATCGGCGTGGGGCCATGGCATCATGCGTCTCAGGGACGGCAAGTGCCGGACACTGTTTACCGCGATGAGCGATCTCAAGGGGTTTGAGGAGCGCAAGGGCCCGGCGCGGCCTCTGGGTGTCCGCCACAAGGCCGATCCGGAGCGCGAGACCTGGCTGGAGGCGAGGGCGCGCGAGACACGTGAACTCGGCGCCGGCCAGCAGCCTTATTGCCTGGTCATCGGCGGCGGCCAGGGCGGCATCATGCTCGGGGCGCGGCTCAGGCAATTGGCCGTGCCGGCCATAGTCATCGAGAAGAACGCTCAGGCCGGCGATTCCTGGCGCTATCGCTACCGCTCGCTCGTGCTGCACGACCCGGTCTGGTACGACCATCTGCCCTACATACCGTTTCCCGAGAACTGGCCCGTGTTCACGCCCAAGGACAAGATGGGCGACTGGCTGGAGATGTACACGCGCGTCATGGAGCTCAACTACTGGACCTCCACGACATGCGTGAGCGCGTCCTATGACGACACCGAAAAGGTCTGGACGGTCGAGCTCGATCGCGCCGGCGAGCGCATCACGCTAAAGCCGAAGCATATCGTCTTTGCGACCGGCGCCTATGGCCCGCCCAGGCGCATCGACCTGCCGGGTGCCGATGTCTTCAACGGCGGAATCCTGCATTCCAGCCAGTATTCCAGCGGCGAGAAATTCCGCGGCAAGAAGGTCGCCGTCATCGGTGCGGCAAGTTCCGGCCATGACGTCAGCGTCGACCTCTGGGAGAGCGGCGCCGAGGTGACGATGGTCCAGCGCTCGCCGACGACGGTGGTCAAGTCGGACACGCTGATGGAGATCGGTTTCGAGATCTTTTCGGAAAAGGCGCTGGCCCGCGGCATCACCACCGAGAAGGCCGACATGATCGTCGCCTCGACGCCGTTCGCGCTGCTGCCGCAAGGCCAGCGGGCGCTTTACGACATCATCAAGGCGCGCGACGCGGCCTTCTACGACCGCTTGCGCGGCGCCGGCTTCGCCATCGATTTCGGCGACGACGAGACCGGGCTCCTGATGAAGGCCTACCGCACCGGCTCGGGCTTCTACATCGATGTCGGCGCTTGCGACCTGATCATCGATGGCGAGATCGGCATCCGCAGCGGCGTCGGGATCAAGTCGCTGACGCCGACAGGCATCCTCTTCGACGACGGCACCGAACTGGCGGCCGACGCAATCATCGCCTGCACCGGCTATCTCTCGATGAACGAAACCGTGGCGGCGATCGTCTCGCGCGAAGTCGCCGACAAGGTCGGCCCGTGCTGGGGGATTGGCTCGGGCGTGAAAGGCGACCCGGGTCCGTGGCAAGGCGAATTGCGCAACATGTGGAAGCCGACGGCACAGGAAGCGCTGTGGTTCCACGGCGGCAATCTGGCGCTGTCGCGCTTCTATTCGAAGTACGTCGCGCTGCAGATCAAGGCGAGGATGGAAGGCATTGCGACGCCGGTTTATGGAGCGGCGGGGCGGTGAAGCTGTGATCTCCCCCCTTGAGGAGGAGATGGCCGGCAGGCCAGAGGGGGTCGCCGCGCGTCGAGCGCCAGCCTCCATCCGTTGCAGGAAGACGAGCCCGGTCGAACCGACCCCCTCTGTCGCCTTCGGCGACATCTCCCCCTCAAGGGGGGAGATCACCCACGCCCGAAATGCCGGCTCGCCACCTCGACATGCGTGTCGTGCGCATGCGCTTCGAAACGCTCGGTTTCGCCGAGATCGTCCACCGCCTCGTTCGGCCACCAGCTGCCGCCGACCACGATTCCGTCCGAGACCAGCCTTTGCTCGGCGACCAGCGAGGCGCCGACCGAATCGACAAAGGTGAAGCGGCCCGGACGCAGCCGCAGCACCGCGATGTCGCCGACCGCACCCACCGCCAGCCTGCCGAGATCGGGCCTGGCGATCGCTTCGGCCGGCCGCTGTGTCGCGGCGCGCAGCACCTCGACCAGCGGCATGCCGAGCGCCAGCAGCTTCGACATGCACACCAGAATGTCGAAGGCCGGCCCGTCGACGCAGTAGAGATGCACGTCGCTGCTGATCACGTCCGGCGCCAGCCCCTCGCCGAGCATCGCCTTGGCCACTTCGAAATCGAACGAGCCCATGCCGTGGCCGATATCGAAGATGACGCCGCGCTCGCGCGCCAGCCGCATATCTGGCCGCACCGCCCCCGAGGCGAAGACCGGCGCGTTGGGAAACGGCCGGAAGCAGTGGGTGAGAATGTCGCCCTTGCGCAGCCGCGGCAGCACTTCCGAGCGGCCCGGCGGCGGCTCGTCTATGTGCGCCATCAGCGGCAGGCCGGCTTTGTCGGCGGCTTCGAGCGCGAGATCGACCGGCGCGATGCCGCTGGCGCCGCCGGCATGGCGACCCGAGCGGACCTTGATGCCGACAACCACGTCCGCGTGCTCGCGAGCCGCCGCTACCGTCTCGCGCGGTTCGCAGAGCCGGAGGTCGCTGCACTCGCCGACCGCCACGGTCTGCGAGAAGCCGAATATGCCGGCAAAGGAAATGTTGACATAGGCCAGGATGCGGACTTTCGAGCGCTCGATCACGTGGCGGCGAAAGCCGAGGAAATTGCCGGCGCCGGCGCTTCCGGCATCGATGAAGGTGGTGGTGCCGCTCTTTGCGGCGAGCCGGTCGGCATCGACGCCGAGCGACGTGCCGCCCCAATAGACATGGCTGTGCAGGTCGATCAGGCCCGGCGCGACGATCGAGCCCGTGGCATCGATGACGCGGGCGGCACGTTCGAATGGGATTTCGGTGTCGATCGCGGCGATACGGCCGTCGGCAATCGCCAGATCGCGCTGCGCGTCGAGGCCGGAGGCCGGATCGATGAGGCGGCCGCCTTTTATCAGGAGATCGAATTGCATCGCGCCTGTCTCCATTTTCCCGTCAGGCCGGCCTGTAGGCAACGGCCTCGACCTCGATCTTGATGTCGATCATCAGCCGCGACTCCACTGTCGTGCGCGCCGGCGGGTCTTTCGGGAAATGCCTGGCATAGACGGTGTTGAAAATGCCGAAATCGCGGGCGTCTTCGAGCCAGACCGTCGTCTTGACTACGTCGTCCAGGGTACAGCCGGCCAGCGCCAGTGCCGCCTTGACGTTCGACAGCACCTGCTCGGTCTGTTCGGCGATGCCGCCCTTGACCACCAGCCCGTCTGTGCCGACCGGCACCTGGCCTGAGACATAGACGAAATCGCCGGCCCTGACTGCCGGCGACAACGGCACATGGGATTTTCCAAAACACTGCTTGGGCAAGGAGGTCTCCTCTGGAAATCGTTGCGTGACCGCGCGACTTGTCAGCTTGGCGCGAGAGGACGCGGCCCCTCTGCGAGTCTCATCCAACATCTTCGAAGCCTATATCGCTTTGCCGCGAGAGCGCCAGAACGATCACTGCGCTCGGTGATCCTTCGCGCCAGCGTCTGGACCCGCGACACCAGCCCGCTCAGCGGTCGATCCGCGTCGACAGGATGATCGACGACGACGTGCGCTCGACTCCGTCCATGGCGCCGATCTGGTCGAGAAGCGTGTCGAGATCCCTGATCGACGGCGCCTCGACGATGACGATCATGTCGAAATTGCCGCTGACCGAGTGCAGCGTGCGAACCGGTGCCAGCGCCTGCAGGCTGCGCACCACCTTGTCGGCAAGCTTGGGGGTGACGGTGAGCAGGACATGCGCCCTGACCAGCCCCTGCTCGTAATCCGGCGACAGCCTGACCCCGTAGCCGGCGATGATGCCGCGCTGTTCCAGCCGCTCGATCCGGCTTTGCACCGTCGTTCGTGAGACGCCGAGCCGCCGCGCCAGTTCGGCGGTCGAGGCGCGCGCATTGGTGCGCAGCAGAGAAAGCAGAGCTTGGTCGGCATCGCTGAGCATTTCGACGAACCTTACCGGCACATTGCCCAAAGAGAGGCTGCGTTTCGTACAATCTCACGCTTCCTTTCGACAGGCAAGCTGCGATTCTAACCGTGAATTTAGCATTGGTGCGAGGGACCGGTCATGAAGGAAATCATCGTCGTCGGCGCCGGCAAGATCGGCTCGACCATTGCCGAGATGCTGGCTTCCACGGGCGACTACCAGGTCACGCTCGTCGACCGCTCGGCGGCGCAGTTCGGCGCGGCCGAACTGCCTGAAACGGTCGAGACGCTGGAACTCGACATCGAGGCCGCCGGCACCCTCGAAGCGGCCCTGGCCGGCAAATTCGCGGTGCTCAGCGCCGCGCCCTTCCATCTGACCACGCGCATCGCCGAGGCGGCGGCCAGCGCCGGCGTGCACTATCTCGATCTGACCGAGGACGTCGTCAGCACCAGGCGGGTCAAGGAACTGGCGCGCTCCGGCAACAGCGCCTTCATCCCGCAATGCGGTCTGGCGCCCGGCTTCATCTCGATCGTTGCCAACGATCTCGCCGGCCGCTTCGACACGCTGGAAAGCGTGCGCATGCGGGTCGGCGCGCTGCCGCAGTACCCGTCGAATGCGCTGAACTACAATCTGACCTGGAGCACCGACGGCGTCATCAACGAATATTGCGAGCCTTGCGAGGCGATCGTCGAAGGCGAGCTGATCGAAGTGCCGCCGCTGGAGGAGCGTGAAGAATTCTCGCTCGACGGCGTCACCTACGAGGCGTTCAACACCTCGGGCGGGCTGGGCACGCTGGCCGAAACGCTGAAGGGCAAGGTGCGCACGCTGAACTATCGCACCATCCGCTATCCCGGCCATGCCGCGATCATGAAGGCGCTGCTCAACGACCTCGGCCTGCGCCACCGCCGCGACATGCTGAAGGACATTTTCGAAAGCGCCCTGCCGGCAACGCTGCAGGACGTGGTTATCGTCTTCGTCACCGTCAGCGGCCGCAAGAACGGCCGTCTGCTGCAGGAGACCTACGCCAACAAGATCTACGCCAGGCGCGACGGCGAAACGGTGCGCAGCGCCATCCAGATCACCACCGCATCGGCCATCTGCGCGGTGCTCGACATGCTCGCCGACGGCAGCTTGCCGGCCAGGGGCTTCATCAAGCAGGAGGACATCGCGCTCGACGCGTTCCTGGCCAACCGCTTCGGCCGCGCCTATGCGCAGCACGAGATGGTTAGCCGGCTTGCGGGGTGAGCTGCGTAATCTCCCCCCTCGAGGGGGAGATGTCGCCGAAGGCGACAGAGGGGGTCGCCTCGCGTAGAGCGTCAACCTCCATCTGTCGCAAGGGAGGTCGCATCCAGTCGAACCGACCCCCTCTGGCCTGCCGGCCATCTCCCCCTCAAGGGGGGAGAGCGCGAGCCCTCAGATATGCAGTGCGTGCCCCAGCGCCTTCAGCGCCGCTTCCGGAAAACCCTCGCCCTGTGTCGGATGGGCATGGATCGTCCCGGCGATATCCTCCAGCGTCGCACCCATCTCCAGCGCCAGCCCAAACGCAGTGGACAGCTCCGACACGCCCTGGCCGACGGCCTGGATGCCAAGCACCAGATGGCTGTCCGCCCGCGCCACTACCCGGACGAATCCGTCCTCGCCCAACTTCGTCATCGCCCGGCCATTGGCGGTGAAGGGAAACAGGCCGACCTTGATCTCGCCACGCGTCTTGGCCTCCTCCGGCGACAGGCCCGCGGTGACCAGCTCCGGGTCGGTGAAGCAGACAGCCGGGATCGCTCGTCTGTCCCAGCTGCGTTTGTGGCCGGCGACGATCTCGGCGACCATTTCGCCTTGCGCCATCGCCCGGTGCGCCAGCATCGGCTCGCCGGTGACGTCGCCAATGGCAAGGATACCACGCATCGAGCTGCGGCACTGGTCGTCGATGCGGATGAAGGGTCCGGCCATGTCGAGGTCGATCTGCTCCAACCCCCAGCCTTCGGTCACCGGCTTGCGACCGACCGTGACCAGCACCTTGTCGGCGGCAATCTTGCCGTTCTTGCCGCCATTCGTCTCGACCAGCAGCGCGTCGCGCTTAGTGGACAGCCCCTTGATCTTGGCGTTCACGAGCACCTCGATGCCGAGTTCGGCCAGTCGCTTCACCACCGGCCGGGTCAGTTCCGCATCATATTGCGCCAGCACGCGCGGCAACGCCTCGACCACGGTCACCTTGGCGCCCAGCTTGGCAAAGGCGATGCCGAGTTCCAGCCCGATATAGCCGCCGCCGACCACCGCCAGCCTCTCCGGAACTTCGCTCAGCGCCAGCGCCTCGGTCGACGAAATGACCGGACCGCCGAACGGCAGCGATGGCAGCTCGACCGGCGCCGAGCCGGTCGCTATCACCACCGTTTCGGCGCGGATCACCTGCATGCCGATCTCGGTCTCGACGGCAACGGTCTTGCCGTCGCGAAATGTCGCCCAGCCATGCACCGTCTTCACGCCAGCTTTCTTCAGCAGGCCGGCGACGCCGTTGTTCAGCCGGCTAACGATGCCGTCTTTCCAGGCAATGGTCGCCGCGAGATCAAGCGACGGTGCCGCGACCGTTATGCCGAGTGGGCTTTTGCCGCCGGCCATGTGCGAGAGCTTTTCGAACTCTTCGGCTGCATGAATCAGCGCCTTTGACGGGATGCAGCCGACATTGAGGCAAGTGCCGCCCGGTCTGCCTGCCTCGACGATCACCGTGTCGATGCCAAGCTGCCCGGCGCGGATGGCACAGACATAGCCGCCCGGACCGGCGCCGATGACCAGCAGCTTGCAGGAGATTTCCTTCATGTCAGCTGCGTCCTTTCGGGGATAAATGCCCCACCATCCGGCCGCTGCGCGCCTTTCCTTCTCCCCCTGTGGGAGAAGGTGGATCGGCGCGTAGCGCCGAGACGGATGAGGGGTGTTGGACGGAGTGCGGTAGGTGCCAAGCTGGAGCACCCCTCATCCGTCGCCTTCGGCGACACCTTCTCCCACAAGGGGAGAAGGGGGAGCCAGCGTCCCGGCGCCCCATGCTGCCGGGCGAGGGGGCCTTTGCGACCGTTCTCATCTCCTCAGTCCACAAAAATCAGCGCCGGCGTCTCCAGCAGCGTCTTGATCCGCTGGATAAACACCGCCGCGTCCCAGCCGTCGACGACGCGGTGGTCGAAGCTGGAGGACAGGTTCATCATCTTGCGCGGGATGAACTGGCTGCCGTCCCATACCGGCCGCACCATCATCTTGTTGACGCCGACGATCGCCACTTCCGGATGATTGATCACCGGCGTCGTCGCCACGCCGCCCATGGCGCCCAGCGAAGTGATGGTGATGGTCGAGCCCGAGAGCTCGTCGCGCGTCGCCGTGCCGGATTTTGCCGCCTCGGCCAGCCTGACAACCTCGGCTGCACAGTCCCAGATGTCGCGCGCCTCGGCGTGCTTGACCACCGGCACCATCAGCCCGGAAGCTGTCTGCGCGGCGATGCCGATATGGACGCCGCCATGCTGGTGGACGATGCCGGCTTCGTCGTCGAACAGTGCGTTGACATTGGGCTGGTCGGCGATTGCCTTGACCATCGCCCGCATCAAGAACGGCAGCAGCGTCAGCTTCGGCCTGTCTGCGCCCGGCCGCTTCTCCTTGTTGAGCGCGGCGCGCAAATCCTCGAGCGCGGTGACGTCGATCTCCTCGACATAGGTGATATGCGGGATGCGCGACTTGGCCAGCGTCATCTTCTCGGCGATCCTTCGCCTGAGCCCGATTATCTTGATGTCCTCGACCGCCTCGTTGCGGGCGAGGCCAGGAGCCTTCGCGAGCTGCGGTCCGCGTGCCAGGAAGGCGTCGATATCCTCGTGCCGGATGCGGCCGGCTGGGCCGGTTCCCGGGACCTGCCGAAGGTCGATGCCGGCCTCTTTCGCCCTGAGGCGGACGGCCGGCGAGGCCAGTGGCTTTTCTCCCTCCGGACGCGGCGCACCGACCGGCGCTATACCCCCGAAAGCCGGCGCAGTACCCCCACCCCTAACCCCTCCCCACAAGGGGGAGGGGGACTCCGTATCCGCCGTTCGTGCGCCCTCGGTTCTTGGCACATACCCGACCAAGGGCGAGCTGGACCTGGCTTCGGCTTTGGCGGCCGAAGCTCGTCCCCCTCCCCCTTGTGGGGAGGGGCTAGGGGTGGGGGTAGGTGCCGCCTCACCCTCCGCCGATTTCGCGCCTGCGTTCACATTTCCCTCGCCGGCCACCTTCAACCTGACAATCGGCGAGCCGATCGCCACCGTGTCGCCGATCTCGGCGCCCAACCAGACGATCTCGCCATCGACGGGCGACGGAATTTCGACCGTCGCCTTGTCGGTCATGACAGCGGCAAGCACGGCGTCCTCGCGCACGAGGTCGCCGACCTTGACCTGCCATTCGACGAGCTCGGCCTCGGCAACGCCTTCGCCGACATCGGGCAGCTTGATGACATATTCGCCCATCGTTCCCTCTTCAGGCTTCCATCGTTTCGACCAGCGCGCGGCCTAGCCGGGCGGGACCGGGAAAATAGTCCCACTCCTGCGCATGCGGATAGGGCGTGTCCCAGCCGGTGACCCGCGCCACCGGCGCTTCCAGATGGTAGAAGCAGTTCTCCTGGACCAGCGCCGAAAGTTCGGCACCGAACCCCGATGTCAGCGTCGCCTCGTGCACCACCACGCAGCGCCCGGTCTTGTTGACCGAGGCGACGATCGTCTCGAGGTCGAGCGGCAGCAGTGTCCTCAGATCGATGATCTCGGCATCGATGCCGGTCTCCTCGGCCGCCGCCCGGGCGACATAGACCATCGTGCCGTAGGCAAGCACGGTGACCGCCGCACCCGGCCGTCGGATCACCGCCTTGCCGAGCGGCACCGTGTAATGGCCGTCGGCAACCTCGCCGAGCTCATGTTTCGACCATGGCGTTACCGGCCGCTCGTGATGACCGTCGAAAGGCCCGTTATAAAGCCGCTTCGGTTCCAGGAAGATCACCGGGTCCGGATCCTCGATCGCCGCGATCAGCAGGCCCTTGGCGTCATGCGGGTTCGAGGGCACCACGACTTTCAGGCCGGAGACGTGGGTGAACAGCGCCTCCGGGCTCTGGCTGTGGGTCTGGCCGCCGAAAATGCCGCCGCCGGTCGGCATTCTCACGACGATCGGGCAGGTGAAATCGCCGTTCGACCGGTAGCGCAGCCGCGCCGCTTCCGAGACGATCTGGTCATAGGCCGGATAAACATAGTCGGCAAACTGCACTTCGACGCAAGGCTTCAGCCCGTAGGCGGCCATGCCGATGGCCGCGCCGACAATGCCGGATTCGCTGATCGGCGCATCGAAGCAGCGGCTCTTGCCGTATTTCGCCTGCAGGCCTTGCGTGCAGCGGAAGACGCCGCCGAAGAAGCCGACATCCTCGCCGAACACGATGACTTGGCTGTCGCGTGCCATCGACACGTCCATGGCGTCGCGGATCGCCTCGATCATGGTCCGCCGCGGCATGGTCAGACCCCTGCCTGTTGGCGCTGGCGTCTGAGATGCGGCGGCATCTCGGCATAGACGCCCTCGAACATGTCGCGCGCCGAGGGCTTGCCGCCGGCATGCAGCGTGCCATGGCGCTCGGCCTCCCGCTGCGCCGAAATCACCGTGTCGAGGATTTCCGCCTCGGCCTGGGCGTGGCGTTCGTCCGACCAGACGCCGCGCTGGATGAGATGGTTCTTCAGCCTGACGATCGGGTCGCCGAGCGGCCAGGCATCGGACTCGGCCTTCGGCCGGTAGGCCGACGGGTCGTCGGAGCTCGAATGGGCGCCGACGCGGTAAGTGACGTATTCGACCAGCGTCGGCCCGAGATTGCTGCGCGCCCGTTCCGCCGCCCATTTGGCCACCGCATGGACGGCGAGATAGTCGTTGCCGTCGACGCGCAGTGACGGAATGCCGAAGCCGAGCCCACGGGCGGCAAAAGTACCGGAGCCGCCGCGGGCGATGCCCTGGAAGGTCGAGATCGCCCACTGGTTGTTGACGACGTTGAGCACGACCGGCGCCTTGTAGGTCGAGGCGAACACCAGCGCCGAATGGAAGTCGGACTCGGCGGTCGAACCGTCGCCGATCCACGCGGCGGCGATCTTTGAATCGTTGCTGATTGCCGAGGCCATCGCCCAGCCGACCGCCTGGATGTACTGCGTCGCCAGATTGCCGGAGATCGAGAAGAAGCCGTGCTCCTTCGATGAATACATGATCGGCAATTGCCGCCCTTTCAGCGGATCGGCCTCGTTCGAATAGATCTGGTTCATCATCGTGACCATCGGGTAGCCGTCGGCGATGAGCAGGCCGGCCTGCCGATAGGTCGGAAAATTCATGTCGCCGCGCGACAGCGCCTTGCGGAAGGCGCAGCTCACTGCCTCTTCGCCGAGGTGCTGCATGTAGAAAGAGGTCTTGCCCTGGCGCTGCGCCATCTGCATGCGCGCATCGAAGCTGCGCAGCGTCATCATATGGCGCAGCCCCTCCAGCAACTCCTCGTCCGAAAGCAGCCCTGCCCACGGCCCGACCGCCTCGCCGGCGCGGTTGAGCACGCGAATGATCGAGAAGGCCAGATCGCGGATGTCGCGCGGGTCGACGTCGATCTTCGGGCGCGGCACCGAGCCAGCTTTTGGAATGCTCACATTAGAGAAATCCGGCGTCCCGCCCGGCCGCACTTCCGGTTCCGGAACATGGAAGCGCAGCATTCCGGCATCGGCCATGATCTCGGTCCTCCACTGTTGCCCGGCCAGGATACTTGCACACCGCCAGACCAGTGCCAATTCGTCGGGCGAGGCTTCGCTGCCGCTGGCTGCTGCCCGCGGCCGACAGGATGGAGATATGTCGGCGAAATTTCTTGTCGATCTTCCGCGCCGGCGCGCAATTTGGGAGATGATTGCGCCGGGTTTCCCGCCAGATAAGGCAATGCGTCGGGTTGGGCGGCACGAGCACCTCCTTCTCCCCTTGTGGGAGAAGGTGGCCGAGCGAAGCTCGGTCGGATGAGGGGTGTTCCAGCTTGGCACCAACAGCGCTCCGGCCAGCACCCCTCAACCGTCTTGGCGCTGCGCGCCAATCCACCTTCTCCCACAAGGGGGAGAAGGAAAGGAGGGCGGCGCCGTTCACCCCGCGCCCGCGTCATGCTAATCAGCGCCCATGGCACAAAAGAAAGCATACGAGGTCGATGCATGGCTCGCGAAGCCGGATCCGCGCGTCTCGATCGTGCTGCTTTACGGTCCCGATCGCGGGCTGGTTGCCGAGCGGGCAAAGGCCTTTGCCGGCAAGACCGGCCTGCCGCTTGACGATCCGTTCTCGGTCGTCAGGCTGGACGGTTCGGAGGTCGATCGCGACGAGGGCCGCCTGCTCGACGAGGCCCGCACCGTGCCGATGTTTTCGGAGCGGCGCCTGCTATGGGTGCGCAACGCCGGCGCTCAGAAGGCGCTTGCCGATGACGTCAAGGCGCTGACGTCGGAGCCCGCGCGGGACGCCATCATCCTCATCGAGGCCGGCGACCTGAAGAAGGGCGTCGGCCTGCGCGCCGTGGTGGAGGCGGCGGACAATGCCATGGCTCTGCCTTGCTACGCCGATGAGGCCAGAGATATCGATACGATCATCGACGACGAACTGCGCAAGGCCGGCATGTCGATGACGCTGGAGGCGCGGCAGGCGCTGCGCCGCAATCTCGGCGGCGACCGGCTGGCCTCGCGCGGCGAGATCGAAAAGCTGGTGCTTTACGCGCATGGCCAGGCCGAAATCGGCCTCGACGACGTCAAGGCGACGTCTGGCGATGTCTCGGGCCTCTCCTTCGACGCAGCGGTCGACGCCCTGCTCGAAGGCAGGATCGCCGACTTCGACACCGCCTTCACCCGCCATTGCCAGTCCGGCGGCCAGCCCTTTCTGGTACTTTCATCGGCGATGCGGCAGTTGCAGGCGATTCAGGCGATGCGCGGCCTGATGGACGCCGGCGGCCGCAATGCCGCTTCGGTCGTTGCCGCGGCGCGCCCGCCGGTGTTTTTCTCCCGGCGCAAGCTGGTCGAGAAAGCCCTCGAACGCTGGAGCAGCGAGGCGCTCGGCCGCGCCCTCAACCGCCTGCAGACGGCGGTGCTGCAGACACGCCGGCGGCCGGATCTGTCGATCGCGCTGGCACGCCAGGCCCTGCTCGGCATCGCCGTGGAGAGCGCCAGGCTGGCGCAGCGCACCTGATCTCCCCCCTTGAGGGGGAGATGTCGCCAAAGGCGACAGAGGGGGTCACAGCGCGTAGAACACCAGCCCCTTCCGCGACGACAGAGGAGGTGGCGCTTGAAATTTGACGACCCCTTCTGGCCTGCCGGCCATCTCCCCCTCAAGGGCAGGGGAATCGCATATGGCGATTTTGGGGTTGAGTTTAGGCTGAGAAAGGATTCTTTGGAGAGGCAGTTGAGCGAAGGAGCGACTGCCATTTCCTGCCT
>NZ_JAMYLV010000034.1:0-67409 GCF_040318195.1 Mesorhizobium sp. M1273
AGAACACGATCCACCATCGCGAATCTCCCTGCTCCAACCTCACAACAGAATCACTGATCGGCTTCTGTGCAAAGATCTCCTTGTGGGAGAAGGTGGCCGAGCGAAGCTCGGTCGGATGAGGGGTGTCGGATGAGGGTGTTGGAAGGATCGCTACCTCAACGGAATTAGCGTTTAGCGCTCCCGTCCCAATCTTCCCACGCCGCGTTTCTTCCAGCACCCCTCATCCGGCTCGGCGCTACGCGCCGATCCACCTTCTCCCACAAGGGGAGAAGGAAAAGTCCCCTCCCGCGTCAGAACGCGTCCATCCTGGCCGCGACCTTCGCGATGAACCTCGTCCGCGTCTCGTCCGTCGACAGGTTCATCGAGTAATGCGCGAGATAGGAGACCGACCCGCCGGGTTTGATGGTGGCGCGCAGCACCCGCTTGACCAGCTTGCGCGGCGGGTCACCCATCAGCATGGCTCGGAACCGGCTGCCGCCATAGGTCGTGACCGCGACCACCTTGCGGATGTTGTGCAGTGACGGCGTCACCTTGCCGTCGACCAGCTTGAACGACACGCCGGGCAGGAAGACGCGATCGAAAAAGCCTTTCAGAATGGCCGGATAGCCGAAGTTCCACACCGGAAACGACAGCACCAGCGCCTCGGCCCGCAGAAGGCGCTCGACATAGGCTGACGCCGGATCGCCGTCGCTGCGTTCGTCGTGATAGGACATCCGTTCGGCGTGCGTCAGCCTGGGATCGAAACCCTCGGCATAGAGATCACAGTCGTCGACCACATGGCCGGCCGCCGTCAGGCGCTCGACGATGGTCCGGTGCAGATCGGCGTTGAAGCTGGTCTCCACCGGATGAGCGTAGAGGACGAGGATGTTCACAGGAGAACATCTCGCAAGTCGGCACCAAGCACCCCCCTCTGCCCTGCCGGGCATCTCCCCCTCAAGTGGGGAGATCGGCTGTCAGTATCGCGTTCGCCACTCGACGACGTTGGAAGATGGTCGAGACGATGGAACTGCCAATCTCCCCCCTTGCGGGGGAGATGCCAAGTGGTGGCAAAGAGGGCAGGCCAGAGGGGGGTACAGCGCCACACGCCCGTCATCGTCTCAACCCGCCTTCTCCAGCCCCTTGAACAGGAACGACTTGCCCGAGCGATAATCATAGCCCGGGTTTTCCCAGGCGATCATCTTGCCCGGATTGAGCAGCCCTTGCGGGTCGGTTTCGCGCTTGAAGGCGAGCTGCACCTCGTCGGTGCGCTTCATGCCGCCTTCTTCCAGCGTGTAGCGGTGCGGGTTGAAGATCCAGCAGCCATTGTCCTCGTGGATGCGGATGATCTCGTCGAGCCGCTCCGCCGTGGTGAAGCGCACCAGCGGCAGCCCTGCAATGCCGATTGCGCCGTCGAAGCGGATGAATTCGAGATGCGCCGGCACCTCGTCGCCGAAGCGGTCGACCATCGCCTTGACGTGGCCGAGGTGGTCCGGCGACGGATAGCGGGTCTGCAGATAGGTGATCGTCGGATCGACCCGGATGGCACGCAGCGTCGTGTGGTTCCAGGTCAGCTCATAGGCCGGCGGCAATCCCTTGAGATCGGCCTCCTTGTCGGCGCGGAAGACGATCTCGCCCTTGCTGCGCGCCGTGAAGGCGAGGAAGGCATCCATCGCATGCGGCGCGATCATCAGGACGACGATGCTTTGGCCGCGCCGGAAAAACCGCTGGTGGCGCTTGAAGTAATCGTAGGGGATGGGTGCTGCGATTGGCGTGATCAGTTTCGCCAATATGCCGTCCTGAATGGCAAGATCGTTGCCGAAGCCAGCCGCATCCATGAAATCGTCGAAGCCGACGATGACGTCGATCCAGTCATAGCTGGCGGTCAGAGGCATCTCGACTTCGGTGATGATGCCGTTGGTGCCGTAGGCGTGCATCACCTTCAGCACGTCCTCGCCGGTGAGCTCCATGACCCGCGGCTGTGCCTCCATCGTCACGGTCCTCAGCCGGATGACGTTGCCGAGGTCGCGCAGTCCGCCCCAGCGGATCGAGCCGATACCGCCGGAGCCGCCGGCGACGAAGCCGCCGATCGATGCCGTGTTGTAGGTCGACGGCGACATGCGGAGCTCCTGGCCGGAATGCGCCCGCGTCGCTCTGTCGATGTCGGCGAGCACGGCGCCGGGGCCGGTGACGACACGGCCGGGGGCAATCGTCTTGACCGCGTTCATCTCGGCGAGATTGAGCACGACGCCGCCGGACAAGGGCATCGCTTGGCCGTAGTTCCCGGTGCCGCTGCCGCGCGGCGTCACCGGGACGCCATGCCGGTGGCAGGCGGCGAGAATGCGGACGACCTCGTCTTCGGTTTTCGGCGTCACGATCAGGTCACCGGTGACGTGTTCGAGCTGCTGCTTCAGCACCGGGCTGTACCAGTAGAAGTCGCGGCTCTTCTGCTGGACGATCGCCGGATGGTCGTCGATCTTCAAACCGTCCAGGTCGCGCTTGAGCGCCGCAATATCCATCATTCCACCATCAGATCATCGAGTTCGGCATAATCGGGCAGCTGGCGCTCGATCGCATGCCCGTCGCGCACGACGATGCGATCCGATTCGGGCCGTGACAGCAATTCCGTCCAGCTCCGCCCCTTGAAGACGACGAAATCGGCCGGCGCTCCTGCGGCAAGCGTGCCGAAACCATCGAGCCGCATCACCTTGGCCGGCGTCGCGGTCACCGCCTGCGGCCAGTCGGCGACGGGATGGTCGAGATGCAGGATGCGCGTCGCCATGCGGTAGACCTCCAGCATGTCGAGATCGCCATAGGCGTAGAACGGGTCGCGCGTATTGTCGGAGGCGACGGCGACGGCAATGCCGCGCGCCTTCATCTCGTGCAGCAGCGTCACCCCGCGCCAGCGCGGCGTTGTCCTGTCGCCTCGCCGGTCCTGCAGATAGAGATTGCACATCGGCAGCGACACCACCGCCAAGCCGGCCTTGGCGACCTTGTCCAGGGTGTCGAGCACGTCGAGGTCGGGCTGGCGCGCCAGCGAGCAGCAATGGCCGACCAGGCTGTTCCCGTCAAAACCGTTCCAAAGGGCGGCTTCGGCGATTTTCTTCAGCGAGATCGCCGCGATATCGTCGGTCTCGTCGGCGTGGAAATCGAGGTCGAGGCCGTGCTTGATCGCCTGCGCGAACACCTGGTCGAGCAATTCTTCGAGATCCGGCACCATGTAGGTGACGACCCCGAGGACACCCTTGGCGGCAGCCACCCGTTTGGCCAGCCTCTCGAACCATTTCCTGTCGCGCACGCCCTCGATGCCGAGCAGGCAGGCCGCCTGCAGCTCGATGCGGCCGCGCCATTTCTCCCGCATCGTCTCGAACACCGGCCAGGAGATCTCTTCCTGCGGCGCGACGCTGTCGAGATGCGTGCGCAGCGCCCTGGTGCCGTGCGCGTAGGCGCAGCGCAGCGAAAAATCCATGCGGCGGGCAACGTCGTCGGCGCTCCAGCGCGCCGCCCGGTCAGCGCCGGTCGCATTCAGCGCGCCCATGAAGGTGCCGTCCGGGTTGGGCTTTCGGGGCCAGATATGGCCCTTGTCGATATGGGTGTGGCAGTCGACAAAGCACGGCAGCACGATGCGGCCGCCGAGATCGATGGCGTCCGCCGGTGCTGCCGATCGCCGATGCGCCGCAATGCTGGAAATCCTGCCGTCGGCGACCGCGATATCTGCGAGTGCAAAACCGTCGGCGTCGGAAGGAGCGGCAAGACCGGGCGTCAGGGAGGCGTGAAGCCGGACCTTGGAGAGGACGAATTGGCCGGATTTGGGGATCATCGCAGAGGTCATCGCTGCCCCTCATCCGGCTGCCGCCACCTTCTCCCCGTATAGAGACGGGGAGAAGGGGCTGACCGCGACCGCGGCGCACTTTCAGCAACGCTGGTGATGGGCGAGATCGTCGAGGAAGGCGTCCTTCTCCCCGTCACTATACGGGGAGAAGTGCCCGGCAGGGCGATGAGGGGCAGCGCTGACGCCGGGATGGGCGACAGGCAGCTTTTGCCTACAAAACACGGCACCATCACCGCTCCTGCCTCAGCGCGCTCTCGTGCCAGCGCCGCAAAATGAGATGCGAAATCAGCGACAGCACCAGGAAGATCAGGATGCCGGTGAGCGAGATCAGGATCAGCGCCGCGAACAGTCTTGGTGCGTTGAGCCGGTAGCCGGCCTCGATGATGCGCGAGGCTAGGCCGGACGACTGGCCGGTGGCGCCGGCGACGAACTCTGCCACCACCGCGCCGATCAGCGACAGGCCGCCGGCGATCTTCAGCCCGCCGAGGAAATAAGGCATCGCCGCCGGCAGCCGCAGATAGCGCAATTGCTGCCAGCGGGTCGCACCGTTGAGCTTGAACATGTCGCGCAGATTGCGGTCGACGGAATTGAGGCCGAGCGTGGTGTTGGAGAGGATCGGGAAGAAGGCGACGATCCAGGCGCAAAGCAAAAGCTTCGTCGTCTGGTTGTCGACATAGATATTGATCAGCGGAAAGATCGCGACGATCGGCGTCACCTGCAGCACGATGGCGAAGGGAAAGAACGACATCTCCACCCATTTCGACTGAGCGAACAGCACTGCCAGCCCGACACCGCCGACCACGGCGAGAAGCAGGCTCAAGAAGGTGATCCTGAGTGTCACCAGCAGCGACGAGAACAGCAGCCCGGCATCGTCGTGCAGCGTTTGCAGCACCACGCCGGGGCGCGGCAGTATGTATTTCGGAATGTCGTTCCAGACACAGATGCGGTCCCACAGCCAGATGGCCAGGATCATGATCGCCAGCGGCAGCAGCCATCTGCCGATGCGCTCGAAGCGCTCCTGGCGGACGCGGCGCGCCTCCTCCGGGTCGAGCGCCAAGACTGGTTCTTCAATGGCCGTCATGATGCGGTCCGGCAGTTGAGTTGATGGCGCCGATCAGCACGTCGGATGCCTGGCGGCAGAGCGCGGCATAGTCGGGCGAGGTGCGAAACGCCTCGTCGCGCGGATAGGGCGCGTCGACGGCAAGCTCGGCAAACACCCGGCCCGGCCGCGCCGCCATGACGACGACGCGGTTGGAGAGGAATACGCTTTCGAAGACGCTGTGGGTGACGAAAACGACGGTAAAACGCTCATCCTGCCATAGCTCCAGAAGATCGTTGTTGAGCTTGAAGCGGGTGATCTCGTCGAGTGCGGCGAACGGCTCGTCCATCAACAGAATGCGCGGCTTGGTCACCATGGCGCGGGCGATCGAGACGCGCATTTTCATGCCGCCTGACAGTTCGCGCGGCACGGCCTTCTCGAAGCCCGTCAGGTGAACCCGCGCCAGCATCTCCATCACCGCCGGCGCCGCCTTGGCCCGCGACACACCCTTCAGACGCAGCGGCAGCCAGACATTGTCGAAGACGTCGGCCCAGGGCAGCAGCGTCGGCTCCTGGAAGACGAAGCCGATATTTGAACGGTCGCCGATATTCGAACGCTCGAGGGCGCCGCTGCCGCGCCAGTCGAGCACGCCCGAGGTCGGCGTCGACAGGCCCGCAATCAGCCGCAGCGCCGTCGATTTGCCGCAGCCCGACGGCCCGAGCAGGCTGAGGAAATCGCCCTCCCGGATCGTCAGCTCGACATTGCTGAGCGCGGTGACGCCGTTGGAAAAAACCTTGCCGACGCCACGCAGCGCCAACAGCGTCGGCCCCGATACGCTTCCTGGCTGTTGCGCCACTTTCTCCAGCTTCACGGCCTACTTCTTCAGGTCGAGCCCGACGCTCTTGTTGACGAAGGCCAGCGTGTAGGCCTTCTTGATGTCGATGCCCGCCGGCGTGACCTTGGCCTTGACCATCTTGTCGTAAAAACTCTGGATGCGCGCATCGGTCATGGCGCCGATGCCGAGCTTTTCGCTGTCGCCGGAATCGACCACGCCGAACTTCTTCAGCTGCTCGATCGAGAAGGCGATCTGCTCATCCGTCATGTCCGGATTTTCCTTTTTGATCATCTCGTTGGCGGCCTTGTTGTCGCCGTAGAGATAATTGTACCAGCCTTTGGCCGAGCCATCGACGAAGCACTGGACCACCTCGGGACGCTTGTCGATCGTCTCCTGCATGGTCTCGACCGTCGTTGCATATGTGTCCCAGCCATAGTCGGCCAGCAGAAACTGGTTCGGCGTGAAACCGCCCTGCTTCTGGACGGCGAATGGCTCCGAGGTGACGTAACCCTGCTGGATCGACTTCTTGTTGGCGATGAACGGCGCCGGGTTGAAGGTGTAGGGCACGCGCTTGGCGGCATCGAAGCCGAGGTCGGTGACCATCCACTGGAAGAAGGTCTGCGCACCTTCGTCGCCGAGGATGTACTGGTCGGCGTTCTTCAGGTCTTCCCATTTATCCAGCCCCTGCCCGGGATGGGACATGATGACCTGCGGGTCCTTCTGGAAGTCGGCCGCCACGACGCGCATCGGTATGCCTTGCTGCACGGCATCGAAGGCCGACAGCAGGTTGCCGCCCATGTAGAAATCGATCTTGCCGGCCAGCAGCAGCGGCCGGCCGCTGACCTGTGGGCCGCCCTGCATGATCGTCACGTCGATGCCGCAGGCGGCATAGGTGCCGTCCACCACGGCCTGGTAGTAACCGCCATGCTCCGGCTCGGCCAGCCAGTTGGTGCCGAAGGTGACTTTTTCGTTCGCTGCCGCGGCAAGCGTGCCTGCGCCAAGCAGCACGATCACGCCCGCCGAAATCTTGAGTTTTCCGTACATCCACACCACCCTTTGTTCGCTCCGGCGCGTCACGCGTCGGGCTCGACACCATTGTTTCAAGAAGCAAGACACATGCCACCGGCGCGTTGCGCCGGGACCGCCCGCTTGTGCAATGCCCGCCTGAGCAATGGCGGCGCGAAGGCCGGACGGGTCATGCTGTACGAAAGGCATCGTGCCTATTTTTTGATCGCCTGTCCACAATCGCCCTCGTGACATGCACCGCCATCTTGATGCCCGCATCGATCCCGCTTTAGGCTGCCGTGAACGGAGATTGCCATGTTCAAATTTCTCACGCCGAAGTCGATCAAGCCGCCCTTCGCCCGCTACAGCCATGGTGTCGAACTGCCGCCCGGCAAGCGGCTGGTGCTGTGTTCGGGCCAAGTCGCAATCACCCCGGACGACCAGATCCCCGAGGAGGCCGGCGCACAGGCCGAGCTTTGTTTCCAGAACATAGCGGCGATTCTCGGCGAGGCCGGACTCGGCCTGTCCGACATCGTCCGCATCAACACCTACGTCACCGACCGCGCCTTCCTGCGGCCCTATATGGAGGTTCGCGACCGGCTGTTTGCCAGCCCGGCGCCGGCCTCGACGCTGATGATCGTGTCCGGTTTTGCCCGGCCGGAATTCAAGGTCGAGATCGAGGTCATTGCGGCGGGATGATCGACAGCCGATCGTTCCCGCGTTAGGTCTGGGCTTGTCGGTTCAAGAGGGCATGACATGACCGCTGCAAAAAAACGCGTATGGTGGGGTGACTACCGGACCACCGAATACGCGACCGTCGATCCTGAGGCGACCATTGCCGTTCTGCCGCTGGCGGCGATTGAGCAGCACGGCCCGCATCTGCCGGTCTCGACCGACACCTCGATCATGAACGGCATGCTGGAAACGGTGATCGCGCGCCTGCCCGGCGATCTCGACATCCGCATCCTGCCGGTCCAGGCGGTAGGCAAGTCGAACGAGCATTTGCATGCACCGGGCACCCTCACCCTGCCGGCGACGACCTTGGTCGAGGCGTGGACCGAACTTGGCCTGTCGGTCGCGCGCGCCGGCGTCCGAAAACTGATTGTCGTCAACTCGCATGGCGGCAATGAGGAGATCATGGGCCTCGTCACCCGCGAATTGCGCGTGCGGGCAAAGATGCTGGCGGCAAAGACCAGCTGGCAGCGTTTTGGCCGGCCGGCCGGCATGTACACCGAGCTCGAAGACCGCCACGGCATTCATGGCGGCGACGTCGAGACCTCGTTGATGCTGCATTTCCGGCCCGACCTCGTCGACATGGCCAAGGCCGACAATTTCGTGTCCAAGGTCGCCCGCGCCGAAAAGGAATTTTCGCTGCTGCGCCACACCGGAACGCACGCCTTCGCCTGGATCGCCAGCGACCTCAACCCGAATGGCGTGGTCGGCGACGCCAGCATTGCCACCGCCGAAAAAGGCCGGCTGACCGCCGAACATCAGGCCGACGGCTTCATCGGCCTGCTGAGGGACGTGGGCAAGGCAAAGCTGGCGGATTGGTTGGCGTAGGTGTTTGATCCCACCAGCTCAGGCCTCGCTCACGAGGGGCGATTCCATTCGCGCGCGAGGATCCTCACTTCACCTCTTGAAGCGGCGACACCGTGTAGATTTCGTCCAGTATCTTCACCATCAAGGTGTTGGCGGTCGCCTGGCCGTCGAGCGCGAGAGTCAGGTTGGTCCATATGACCAGGGTGACGTCATTGGCCGGATCGTAGCCCATGAAGGACTGGTAACCGGGCATCTCGCCTTCGTGATAGTAGATTTCGTTAGGCCCGAAAGTCAGCGTTAGGATGCCATAGCCGTATTTTTGCATGGCGGGTTCGCCCGGCTCCGGCGCCTCAGGGCTTGCAAGCCACTGCCGCTGGAAGTCGGCATTGAAGAGCTTGCCCCCGACCAGCGCGCGCATCCAGGTCGCGAGGTCATCCGCGGTGGAGACGACTCCGCCAGCCGCAAAGTAGGCGGACGGGTTCTGCCATGTGTCGTCGTTGGGCTTGAGCGTTCCCGCCCTGGCCGCAGCCTGGAGGTCGTCCGGATAGGGCGCATCAGCCAGGGCGTACGAAGTACTGCCGTAGAGATAGCCGTTTGAGTATGGCTCGGGGATGGCGTTCGACGGGCTCGGCGGCAACGCCGTGTTCTTCATGCCGAGCGGCCCGAACAGGCGGTCCCGGAAGATGGTCGAGAGCGGCTTGCCGTCGATCTTCTCGGCAACAAGGCCGAGCAGATAGTAGTTGGTGTTGTTGTACTCGAATTCGGCACCCGGCGCGAAGTCCGGCGGCCGTTTGAACGCCATGCCGAGTACTTCATCAGCGGTCCATACCCTGTAAGGATACTTGTCCAGGCTTTCGGCAAGTTCCGGCGCATTGGTGAAGTTAGGGAGGCCGCTCCGCATTGTTATGAGCTGCCGAATGGTTATCTCGTCGCCGTTGGGAACGCGCTGGACGTATTTCGAGATCAGATCGGCGAAGCTCAGTTTCCCTTCCTGCACCAGTTGCACGATGACAGCGGCGGTCATCGTCTTGGTGTTCGAGGCCGCACGGAAGTGGGTATCGGCGCGCGGCGGGTTCGTGGCACCCAGTTCAGTCGTACCGTAGCCGAAGACGAGGTTGCCCCGCGGAGTCTTGAGCAAAACCATGGCGCCGGGCAGCATAAGTTCCTTGGCCAAACCCTCGACAGTGGCTTGGAGCGCTGCCAGGTCGATCGACTTGAGAGCCGGCATGGACGCGGCCATGGCGCTGCCTGTCGCGCAGACCACGCCAACAACGATGGCCAAAATTCTCCCGATCATCATTCGCCCCTTGGCCGTGTGCTAGAACTCCTGCGCACTTTTCCTGGAATTTGTTTTTAGGCTCAGATTTTCAACGCAAACGGGGTGCCCTCAAACGCTTCGGCGCCACGCCCGATCGCCTCGATGGCGCGGCTCATGCGGCCGTTGCGCTCGAGCAGTGCGTCGGCAATTGCGATCAGCCGCGGATTGGGCGTCGCGGTGGGCGACAGCCTGCGCAGCGTCTCGGCCAACTCGGCCTCGTCGCGCTTCGGCGCCAGCGCTGCCGCGATGATATAGGCCGAGGCGGTCGAGCGGCTGATGCCGGCATAGCAATGCACCACCAGCGGCCGCGACCGATCCCATTGGCGGGCGAAATCGAGCAGGTTCAGGACATGCTCCTCGCCCGGCATGGTCATGCCCTCCTGCGCTACCGCAATGTCGTGCATGACCAGATGCAGATGGTTTTCCCTGGTGATCGAGGCCGGTCGCATCACCTCCGTTCCGGCGGCAAGCAGCGAAAGCAGCCGCCCGGCCCCGGTCTTCGTTACCGTTTCCTCGACTTTGGACAGCGAGCAGACATGGATCATTGGATCGTTTCTCCCTTGGCATCATCGTCGCGCCGCGGGGCCCAGCCGGCAAGTGCGGATTCGAGCCGCCGCCATTCTTCGTCGGCTCCCGGCAGGCCGGCGCGCAGCACATCCGGACGATCGGCGAAATGCCGAAGCAGGATGCCGCGCTGGCCGAGCACCGAAAACAGGCCGGCAGCGTTCGCGAGCCTGATATAGCGGAACAGCGCGGTGCCACCGGCGACAGGCAGGCCGAAGCGGCCGAACAGCGTATCGAGCCGTGCGGCATCCTCGGCCAGACGGCGCCGCATCCCGGCCTGCCAGCCGGTATCGGCAAGCGCCCTTATGCCATATTCGAGCGCCGGCCCGGCAACCGCCCATGGCCCGAATTGCGCCTCCAGCCGCTCGACCGTCAGCGCATCGGCCAGTGCAAAGCCAAGCCGCAGGCCGGCCAGGCCGAAGAACTTGCCGAACGAACGCAGCACGACGATGCCGCCCTGGTCGACGTCGCCGGCCAGGCTTTCGCTGCGCGGGCCGACATCCATGAAAGCCTCGTCGACCACCAGCAGCCCACCTCTGGCTCGTAATGTCCCGGCAAGTCGAAGCAATCTTTCGCGCTCGACGACACGCCCGTCCGGGTTGTTGGGATTGACGACGACGGCAAGGTCGGCCGCCGCCAGGGCTTCGAAATCATCGACTTCAGCCGCCGCATGGCCGGCGATCGCCGCTGCCCGCCGATGCTCGGCATAAGTCGGCCCGAGCACCAGCGCCGTGCCCGTGCTGACCAGGGAAGCGACGCGCGGCAACAAGATCTGCGTGCCGGGCGCCGCTGCGACATTCGCCGCCGACGGGGCGCCATAGGCGCTTGCCGCGCGTTCAGCCAAGTCGCGGCCGCGCGCTGTTTCCGGCAATCGCGACAGGGCGGTGGCGGGCAAATCGAAAAGCGGGTAGGAGTGCGGATTAATCCCGGTCGAGAGGTCGACGAAAGGCAGCGGCGCGTGAGGGAAAAGCGCCCTCGCCCGGCCAAGGCTTCCGCCGTGGTCCACTGCCGCCGTCACTCCATCAAGAGCCTTCATGCCGATCCTGATCACTTTCCTGTCGCTGGCCATCGAACTTGTACTCGGCTACCCGGCCCGGCTCTTCGATGCCATTGGCCATCCCGTCACCTGGTTCGGCAGGCTGATATCCTTTCTCGACCGCAGGCTCAACCGCGCCACTGATTCCGACGCCCACCGTCGCGGCTGGGGCGTCTTCGCGCTGCTGGTGATCGTGCTGGTGCCGGCCGCCCTCGCCCTCTGGCTCGAAACCTTGCTTTGGAGCATTCCCCTCGGCTTGTTGGTCACCGCAATCCTGGCGACGTCGCTGCTGTCGCAGAAGAGCCTGGCCGAGCATGTCGAAGCGGTCGCCGATGCCCTCGACAGCGGCGGACTGGACATGGGCCGAATTGCCGTCTCGCGGATCGTCGGTCGCGACCCGGAAAAGCTCGACAGGGCCGCTGTCTGCCGCGCCGCGATCGAAAGCCTGGCCGAGAATTTCTCCGACGGCGTCGTCGCTCCGGCCTTCTGGCTCGGTATCGGCGGGCTCGCCGGCGGCGTCGCCTACAAGGCCGCCAACACCGCCGATTCGATGATCGGCCATCGCACTCCGCGCCACGAAGCCTTCGGCTGGGCGGCTGCGCGCTTCGACGATTGGATCAATCTGCCGGCGTCGCGGCTGACGGCGCTGCTGATTGTACTCGCCGCTTTTCTGGTCAAGGGCGCCGACGCCAAGGGCGCCTGGCACGCCGTGCGGCGCGATGCGAAAAAACACCGCTCGCCCAATGCCGGCTGGCCGGAAGCAGCGATGGCCGGCGCGCTCGGCCTGGCGCTCGCCGGCCGCCGTTCCTATGACGGCGTCATGGTCGAAGACGCATTGATGGGCGAAGGCGGCCGGCGCGATGATGTCGAGAGCACCGACATCCGACGGGCGCTGAAACTCTACCGCGTCGCCGACTTACTGCTGATCGCGCTGTTCGGCGTGGTCGCGGTGATCGTCATCGCCGCGTGAACGTCCGAATGGGTCGGCAAACCCGACCTACCAGGTAACACGGACTTCCTTTGCGCTCGGATCGGCTTCCACGCCAAACCTTTTGATCGCGTACCCACCGGCAGCTACGGGAGAAGATTTCAATAAGGGTTCGACTACGACAAAAAGTCGTTCAGCGTTTGGCCCATACATGTAGAGGATGCATTCGCCTTCACCAAACAAGTCACCGTCAAACTCGCCGACCGATGCATCCTCGATAGCTTTCTCTAGCCGATCCTCGAGCGCATAAATGGATTCGCGTTCGTCAGCGGCACCAAACTGACCATCATTGAGAATAAGATAGACGATTACCGCCTGGTCCACGAACAATCTCCAGCTTCGCAAGCGACCAGAACTCTATCCCCTGACATCCGGCGGCACTGAAACTCTACCGGATCGCCGACTTTCTGCTGATCGCACTGTTTGGGGTAATCTCGACGGTCGTAATTCTGTTGTGATCTTCGCCCGATCTCAGGCGAAACAAAAACCCGCCATGCGGCGGGTCGTTGGAGCCAATTAGCACCATACCGAAATTAGTAGCATAGCTGCCGGCACAAAGCAAGAACAAAATAGGGCTACGCCTCAAATGATCGCTTCAGGTCGGCGCTGCCCCTCACCCTTACCATTCCAGGGGCGAGCCGCTTCGTGCGGCTTTCCCTTCTCCCCTTGTGGGAGAAGGTGGCCGCGAAGCGGCCGGATGAGGGGTGTTCCAGCTTGGCACCAAACAGCGCCCCGGCCAGCACCTCTCAACCGTCTTGGCGCTGCGCGCCAATCCACCTTCTCCCACAAGGGGAGAAGGAAGAAGAGGCGCCAGCAACACCCCTCAGAACTCGATCCCCTGCTGCGCCTTCACGCCGGCGGAGAAGTGGTGCTTGGTCACGCCCATCTCGGTGACCAGATCGGCCGCCTCGACCAATACCGGTTTGGCGTTGCGGCCGGTGACGACGACATGCAGGCCTTCGCGACGCGCCTTCAGCGCCGCGACCACCTTTTCGAGATCGAGGTAGTCGTAGCGCAGCGCGATGTTCAGCTCGTCGAGCACCACGAGGCTGATCGACGGCTCGGCCATCAGCTCCAGCGCTTTCGCCCAGGCAGCCTCGGCCGCCGCGATGTCGCGCTTCAGGTCCTGTGTCTCCCAGGTAAAGCCTTCGCCCATGGCGTGCCAGACGACACGATCGCCAAAACTAGCAAACGCGTCCTTCTCGCCGGTGTGCCATTTGCCCTTGATGAACTGAACGACGCCGACGCGCTTGCCATAGCCGAGCATCCTGAGTGCCAGCCCAAAGGCGGCCGTGGTCTTGCCCTTGCCCGGTCCGGTGTTGACGATCAGCAGCCCCTTCTCGACCGTCTTGGCCGCGACCTCTGCGTCCTGCACCGCCTTGCGCTTGGCCATCTTGGCGCGGTGGCGCTCCTCGTCCTTGGGATCGATAGTATCAGCCATGTCATTTCACCTTGAGCGGCAGCCCCGCCACCATCAAAAGCACGGTGCCGGCAAGGGCCGCGACGTCCTGGTTCAGCCGGCCGGCGGCGTCGCGAAACCGTCTTGCCAGCGCATTGTCCGGCACGATGCCCTGGCCGACCTCGTTGGACACCACGAACCACGGTCCGCGCGGCCGCGACAGCACATCGGCCAGCCTCCGGCATTCGGCCTCGACATCATGGTCGGCCAGCATGTGATTGGTCAGCCACAGCGTCAGGCAATCGATCAGCACCGGCTGGCCGTCAGGCAGCGCTCCGATCGCGCCGGCAAGGTCGAGCGGCGCATCGATGGTCGTCCAGCCGGCGCCGCGGCGCGAGCGGTGCAGCGCGATGCGCTGGCGCATCTCCTCGTCATAGGCTTGCGCCGTGGCGATATAGCTCCAAGGCGGCGGGCCGACCGTCACCAGGCTCTCGGCATGCGCGCTCTTGCCGGAGCGCGCACCGCCGATGACCAGGGTCAGTGCCCCGGCAGCGCGGTCAGGCAAAGCTGTCGCGCAGGCTGGTCGCCGTGCCCGTGAAGCGTCCGCGCACCACGCCGACGACCGCGCCGAGCACCAGCCAGAACACCAGATTGGTCAGCGTCACCGCCACCACGAACTGGTGGTGCAGGCCTTCCGGGATCGCGGTCTCGAAGCTATCGGGCTGCGGCGCGCCGACAATATGCGGCGCCATGATCAACGCTACGGCAAGGATCGCCAGCGGCAACGATCTGCGGAAGGCGATAAGGCCGAGCCCGGCGGCGGTCGCCACCACTGTTGCCCACCACCAGATCTGGCGTTGGACAAGGTCGGCCGCCGGCATCGCAGGCAGTTCCGGCGGCAGGCCGAGGCCCGGCGCCAGCGTGAACACGGCAAAGCCGGCAAGCCCCCAGAACAGGCCCTGGCGCCAGTTGCCGATGCCGCCGGCGAATTCCGAAACCGCGACCAGGACCAGCGCGAAGCCGATGCCGGTGACGATATTGGCAACGACGCTGAAGCCGAAGCGCTCGAAACCGTCGGCCGGCGCCCAGCCTTCGCCTTCCGCCGGAGCCATTGCTTCAGCCGGTGCCGGCGCGGCGCTGCTCATAGCCGTCGTGCCCGCGGCGCTTTCGGCCGGTGCCGCAGGTGCCGCGGCATGGTCATGGCCGCCGCCGGCCTGTTCGTAGACTTCCGCCTTCAGGATGAGCGGCACCGTGGCATAGGCTTGCATGCAGGCGAGAGCCACGCCGGCCACAAGCCCTGCGATCGCCGCGATGAACACGACGTTGCGAAACAGTGTCATGATGTCAGCCCCTTGTCAGTGGCAGGGAAAGCCCATCGAATGGCGATAGTCGTGCGCGGCATTGTGGACCGCATCGATATGCGAGAAGCCGACAAAGCCCATGACGAAAATGCCGAGGAATGCAGCAAGCGCCAGCTGCATGAGACGCGACTGCGAGGAGGCGGAAGCGCCGAGCGAAACGGAAGCGGTATTCATGTCTTGTCCTTTCGCCCTCCACCCGAGGGCATAGAAGTCAGTTTCCTGTCGCCGGCAGGTCTCCTGGCTCGCGGATCAGCGCCCTTCCCCACCTTCCCGAAGGCGAACCTTCAGTGGCATATGGAGAGGACTACCGCACACAGTTGCGGGGGCAGCCGCGGCATTGGGCAAACAATTTCGCCCGCACCGCATTCCCTCTTGGTTCCAAACGGAACCGACGACATCAGCGACTATAGGCAGAATCGCCGCGCCCGGTAAACCAAATTCCGCCGGATCGTGTGGCGAATGCGCCGCCTCGCCAAGTTCGCAGACCGGCGCCGCGATTGACAATTTTCGCAGCCGGGTGTCGGCTGGCGGATGGAGAGGAAGCCGGGCATGCAACCCAGCCCGAACAAGCGATCCCTACAACGGCCTGACGCGGCCCGAGCCGACGCTGCCGTCAACAGCCTATTGGGACATCGCGGCCTATCAGCGCGATCTCGAGGCCATCTGGTATCGCAACTGGCTGCTCGTCTGCCGCGACGCGAAGCGCTCGCCGATCCGGCCGCCGATATCGACAACATCGTCGCGTTCGGTACCCAGGTGCTGGAGGAGGATGCTGATATCTGCGAGGTCAACCAGATGGGCCTGCGCTCGATGCGCCATAAGGCCGGCGTGCTGATGCCCGAGGAATACGACTTGCACCGCTTCCACAACTGGGTGCGCGAGCGCCATGCGGCGCTCGCACATCAAAGCGATTTGGGCAGATAACGCCAGGTGACGAAGCCGCAGGCCACCGCCAGCAGCCCGAGCGTCGCGAAAACCGCGCCCAGGCCGAAGAACGCCAGCACGCCGGCCAAAGGCTTTCCGGCTGTGGCCTAAAGCAGCCCTGATGCCGACCGGCGCCAACACGACGCAAGGCCCAGCTTCTTTTGACGGTGGCAACCGTGATAGTCGTCTTGCCGGGGCTGAACCAAGACAGCGAGACCATGAGCATCGACACGCCGACCGCAGCCGTTCAGGATCAACCGAAGTCGAAGCGCATCGCCGTTATCGACATTGCACGCGGCATCGCTTTGCTTGCCATGGCGAGCTATCATTTCACCTGGGACCTCGAATTCTTCGGCTACACCGATCCCGGCCTCACCGCCTTCGGCTGGTGGAAAATCTACGCGCGCTGCATCGCCTCGAGCTTCCTGTTCCTGGTCGGCATCAGCCTCTATCTCGCCCATGGCAAAAAAATCCGCTGGACCGGCTTCTGGAAGCGCTTCGCCATGGTTGCCGGGGCAGCGCTCGCAATATCGCTGGTCACCCGCATCGCCACGCCCGACGGCTTCATCTTCTTCGGCATATTGCATGAGATCGCGCTCGCCAGCCTGCTCGGCCTGGCGTTCCTGCGCCTGCCGGCGCTGCTGACGCTGCTTGTCGCCGTATTCGTCGTCGCTGCGCCTTTCTACCTGCGATCCGAGCTTTTCGATCATCCGGCTTTGTGGTGGGTCGGCCTGTCGGCGACCAACCCGCGCTCCAACGACTACGTTCCGCTGCTGCCCTGGTTCGGCGCCGTACTTGCCGGCATCGCGGTTACCAAGCTCGCTGCCACCTCCGGCGCGCTGACGCGGCTGTCGGCCTTGGCGCCCGGCCGCTGGGCAAATCCGCTGGTCTTCATCGGCCGGCACAGCCTTGCCTTCTACCTGATCCATCAGCCGGTGCTGATCGGCTCGGTCTGGCTGTTTTCGCAATTCATGCCGGCGCAGGCCGAAACCAGGGAGGTGAGTTTTCTGAAATCCTGCCAGATATCCTGCGAGCAGGCACGCGACACCGAGTTCTGCTCCAGCTATTGTGCCTGCATGCTGGACACTCTCCAGGGCGAAGCCTCGCTTGACCGGCTCTACAGCGACGACCAGTCCCCGGAGTGGAAGGCGCATATTGGCGAGCTCGCCGGCACCTGCACCGCCCAAACCGAGGCGGCGGAACCGGGAACGCGCTAATCGAGGGAGGACAATAATGAGCGACAGTCACCCGAAACCCGTGCAGCAAAATCCTGGGCAGCCGAAGCTGGGGCACATCCCATGGCCGCCGCTGATCTACATCGCTGCCATCATCGTCAGCGTCGCGCTAGGGCTGTTCTATCCGCTGCCGTGGATCGGCGATCTTCTCGGCGACATCCTGTTCGCCGCCGGCCTTGTGGGGTTGGTGGCGGTTGCCGCGCTCTGGTTCACGGCAATCCGCACCATGATCCGCGCCAAGACGACGCTCAACCCGAACGGCGTGCCTGACCATCTGGTGACCACCGGACCCTTCGCCGTCAGCCGCAACCCGATCTACCTCGCCAACACGCTGCTGCTGGTCAGCCTCGCCTTTGTCACTGGGATCGCCTGGTTCCTGCCGCTGGCAGTCATCGCGGCGTTCCTGACGCAGAAGCTGACGATCGAGAGCGAGGAGAAGGTGCTGACGGCCAAATTCGGCAAGAAATACCGGGACTACGCCAAAAGGGTGCGGCGCTGGATCTGAGCCGAGGCTGACACCGGCTTAGGTGGTGACGCCGAGCTCCACCAGCCGCTCGACGCAGGATTCCTCGGCCTGGTCGAGCTCTGCCAGGGTCTCTTCGAGGTCGCGGCGTTTCTGGCGAAGATCCTCGCGCTTTTCCTCGATGCGCTTGATCATCAGTTTGAGCTGGCCTACCTCGCCGGGCGGCTCCCTGTACATCTGGATGATCTCGCGGATCTCGTTGATCGAGAAGCCGAGTCTTTTTCCCCGCATGATCTGGCGGATGAGATGCCGGTCCGACGGACGGAACAGCCGCGTGCGGCCGCGTCTTACCGGCTGCACCAGCCCTTCGTCCTCATAGAAGCGCAACGTCCGCGTCGACACGTCGAATTCGCGGGTCAGCTCCGTGATCGAATAATATTCCCGCATCGTCACTCCAATGCCCCGGCCACGCCGCGAGTTCCAACTGGCCGGCGCCGCCGGCGCCCAGGCGCGTACCAGAATCGGCGGACAAGGCACCTTTCAAAGCCTCGCATGGCATTTACGTAAAAGTCAATTGAGGTGACGTTCAGCGCACGCCGAACCACCATGTGGCGAGCCCGAGAAAGGCAAAGAAACCGACGACATCGGTGACCGTGGTGACGAAAACCGCCGAAGCCACAGCCGGATCGATCTTGAAGCGGTCGAGCAGCAGCGGGATAAGGATGCCCGCCAGAGCCGCCACGAACATATTGATGATCATCGCAGCCGCAATGATGCCGCCGAGATTGCGATCGTGGAACCAGGCAGCAGCGACGAGGCCGATCAGGATGGCAAAGATGATGCCGTTGATGAAGCCCACCCCGATTTCGCGGCGGATGATGCGGCCGGCATTGTAGATGTCGAGGTCCCTGGTCGCCAGCGCCCGCACCGTGACCGTCATGGTCTGCGAGCCGGCATTGCCGCCCATGCCGGCGACGATCGGCATCAGCACCGCCAGCGCCACGATATGCTCGATGGTGCGGTCGAACAGGCCGATCACCGAGGCCGCCAGGAAAGCCGTCAAAAGATTGACCAGCAGCCAGGGCACGCGCGAGCGCGAGGTCGAAAAGATGCTGTCCGAGAGTTCTTCGTCGCCGACGCCGCCCATGCGCAGCAGATCTTCCTCGGCCTCCTGCTGGATGACGTCGACGACGTCGTCGATGGTCAGCACGCCGACCAGCCGCTCGTTCTCGTCGACGACGGCGGCGGACAGAAGATCGTATTGTTCGAATTCGCGTGCCGCCTCCTCCTGGTCCATGGTGGCCGGGATGGCATGCCTGGTCTCATGCATGACCTCTTCGACCTTGACCGAGCGCTTGGTACGCAGGATCTGGTCGAGGTCGATGGCGCCGAGCAGCTTGAAGCTCGGATCGATGACGAAGATCTGGCTGAAACGGTCGGGAAGATTGTTGTCCTCGCGCATGTAGTCGATGGTCTGGCCGATCGTCCAGAACGGCGGCACCGCGACGAACTCGGTCTGCATGCGGCGGCCGGCGGTCTCTTCGGGATAGTCAAGCGAACGCCGCAGCCTGATCCGCTCGGTGAACGGCAGCTGCGACAGGATCTCGTCCTGGTCCTCCTGGTCGAGGTCTTCGAGAATGTAGACCGCGTCATCGGAATCGAGATCCTGCACCGCCTGGGCGATCTGCGCATTGGGCAGACTGTCGACGATGTCGCGGCGGATCGCCTCGTCAACCTCGGTCAGCGCGGAAAAATCGAAATCCTTGCCCAGCAATTCGACCAGCGCGCGTCGCTGTTCCGGGTGCAGGGCCTCGAGCAGGTGGCCGAGTTCCGACTGGTGCAGATCGTCGACTTCGCGCTTCAGCGTCAGCGTATCGCGATCGGCGATCGCGGCACCGATCTGGGCGAGGAACGATGACAGGATGACGCCGTCCTCGTCATAGATGTCGGCGCGGCGCTCCTCAGCCGCCCTGGCGCCGGTCATCTGTTCGTCCTGGCCTTCCACCAGCGCCTCCCGCCATCGGATTTCCGGATAAGGTGCCTGTCAGGTCTAGACCATGATCCTGACAATCGGAATCGATTTTGCGAAAGGACCATGCACAACGACAAATTGCTACAGCGCCGTTCGCGCGTCCAAACGACGCGGCGCATACCGGATGGTAGGAGGAGAGGACGTTCTACAAACCTGCGGCGCTGCAAACCTTCGCGGCGGCAGGTAAAGGGCAGCGTATCTCCCCGCCCCGGTCAACCAGATGGGCAGATCGACACTGATTCAAAAACGGCGAGGCCGACGGTGCGACGGCCTCGCTGGATATTGGACTTAACGGCTTCCCGATCAGGCGGCGTGGCGCTTGGCCTCAGCCGCATAGCGGTCCAGGAGACCGCTCCAGCCACCCTCCGATTCGAAGGCCTCGCGCATCGCCTCTGCGATTTCGCCCATGTTCTCCAGAAGCCTGTGCTCGAGTTCCACGCGCGTCGCGTTCTCGCCGAGCGCGACAAAGCGGATCTCGACTTCGGTCAGCAATGCCGGATCGTAGCGCCAGCCGGCTCCAATGCGCCAGGCGAGCGTCAGCCTCGACGGCGGATCCCAGGCGAGAACCTCGCCCCAATCGCATTGTGACCCATCCTCGTCGATCTCGTACCAGCGGCCGCCGGCTTTCGGTTCGATCACCGCGGTCGTCAGGGCGGATTTGCCGATCGAGTGCGAAGCCGGCCACCAGCGCCCGAATCCTGTGGTGAACACATCGAATGCCTTGTCGAGCGGCACCTCCACCGTCACCGACTTCCTGACCGGCGCGGGCTTGATCATGGTCGTCATTTCCTCTTCTCCTTGCTGTTGTCGACTTCCCGTTTGAAGGCGTCGAGCGCATCGCCCCACATGCGGTCGAGCCAGGCACGCATCTCGCCGAGCCCATGCGGGTCGAGATGATAGATGTTGCTGGCACCTTTCGGCTCTGCGCGGACCAGCCGGGCTTCCTTCAAGACCTTGAGGTGCTGCGATACCGCCGGCTGCGAGACCGGAAGCACTCGCGTCAGATCTATGACCGAGCGTGGCCGATCGGCGATGAGCTCGAACACCTTGCGGCGCGTCGGATCGGCCAAGGCCACCATTCCTGCATAATCATAAATCATGACTTATGATAAGCTAAAACTTATGATAAGTCAACCGAGGGCGTGGCGGGCCCGTGTTCAAGCAACCGGCCGGCCCCGAGGCTCCGGGGCAATTCCTTCACGCGGGGGCATGGACAGCGATGCGGATGCAAGACTGCTCAGGGAATCGATCCACCGCATGCGGGCCGGCCGGCAAATGTCGACCACCGGCGAAAAGTAAACCTGGCAGCAAGGTTTTTACCTTACCGGTGTATGTGTCTCTCCGGCGAAACGTTAAGAACAGGTAAATTGGTTTGGCCCTAACCACGGAAGCCTCTCGCTACAGGCCCTCCGCCATATGGCAATTGCGCCTCTCCTTGTTCATGGCGACATACGTTTTAGGCGCATCTGCATTATATCCAGAAATATTCTATACGTCCGCCTTAATCTATTCTCACAAGTTTCTTGTTGGCATTCCGGTGTTGTTTATCGGCGGCGTCTGCTGTGCCGCGCTAATCCATGGCCGGCGGCAACCGGTTCGCTACGCACTGGATTTGGTTCAAGGGCGCTGGCGCGGTTGTCTGCTGGTGCTGCTGTTCTTCTTTGCCAGCTTGACCGCGTTCTCTACCTACAAGATCGCCATCCCGTCCGTCGTCCCATACTATGCCGACAACTGGTTGGCCGACGCTGATGAATGGCTGCACGGGATGCCGCCATGGGAGATCGTCCATAAGCTCGACAGCAACAACTGGTCGTTCGTCGTCTTCAACAGCTATGAAGTCATTTGGTTTTACCAGTGGTTCGGCGCCATCCTTTTCGTGTCGCTCTGGTCGGACGAGATTGCCCGCATCCGCTATCTCTGCGCAGCAGCGCTGACGTTGTCCGTCCTCGGAACGGTCTTGGCCGTGGCGCTGGCATCGGTCGGACCGGTTTACTACCACCACTTTGTCGGCGTGGATCGCTTCCACGGATTGAATGTGGCCTTGGACAGGCTGGACCATAGTTACATGGTGCGGGAACCCGCGGCATATCTCCTGATGGCTTACCAAAGCGGCCGGCCAAGTCTTGGCGGCGGCATCTCGGCCATGCCAAGCATGCATGTCGCCTTTGCCGCATTGAACGCCTATTTGCTGTCATCGATCAATCGCTGGCTTGGCGTTCTGGGTTGGACCTTTGCAGCCCTGATCCTGTACGGATCGGTGTTCACCGGCTGGCACTATGCCATGGACGGCTACGCATCGATCGTTGTTGTATCGGTGATCTGGTGGGCGACCGGACGCCTGGTGCGCGAATAGAGTTATGTGCGCTTGTCGATAGATGGCCATGCCTGCCGATGGCCACTTCGCATAAGCCAAACTCGCGACCGCAATCAGGCAAAAAGCACGTGCCCCGACATGGACGCTCCCTGCCGTGCTCGAATTTCAACGGGCAAGAGATTCCGCTTTCGAATTTAATGGTGCGGTCGAGATGCAGCGCCGCAACGCCTCCCGCGTTGATTTTAAGCCATTTTTCTACGATTCTGTGGCGACCTGTATTGAGGATGGTTCGGCAGCGGCAAAGCATGTAGTTCCAGCCAGCCACCATCGGCAGGCAGCTGGCAGCCTTGCCATCACATCCTCCTCTGACGAACACCTAGTACGGTCAACCCTTAGCTGCCGCGCCGCGCCGCTCGAGCGCGGTCTTGCGGATGGTTTCTGCGATCTCCGGGCTGCTGCTGCACAGCATCTGGAAATCCGCCGAGTGTAGCGACAGGAGTGAGACCACCGTTGTGGCGCTGACGGTCGCCGAGCGCGGTTCGCCGGTGATCAGCGCCATCTCGCCGAAGAAGGCGCCAGGGCCCAGATCCACCGGGTTCGGCGTCGCGACGCTGACGCGCCCCTCCACGACGAAGAACATCTGGTCACCGGTCTCGCCATTGCGGCAGATCACAGCGCCCGCCGGCACGATGCGAGGTCGTAATGCGCGCACGATCTCGACTAGTGTGGCCGGGCCGAGCTTCTGAAACAACGGCACGGCGGCGACCAATTGCCAATTGCGGACGAAATCCTCGCGACGGACTTCTTGATAAAAGCCGGTGGCAAGAATGCCAGCCCAGAGCGCGAAGATGCCGATGCCACTCATCATGACCGCCCCGGCAAGGACGCGGCCGGCGAAGCTTTCCGGAATAGCGTCGCCATAGCCGGTGGTGGACAGCGTGACCACCGCCCACCACATTGCCTGGGGGATGCTGCCGAACTGTTGCGGTTGGACGTCGCGCTCGATGACATAGGCTGCGAGCGCAAAACCGAAAAGAACGATGCCGAAGACCGTGGCGACGCCGATCAGGTTGCGCGCTTCGTTGGTCAGGATTCTGCCCAGCAGCGGGAAGAAAGTTGAATCGCGCAGCGGTTTCAGCAGCCAGACAGCACAGTAGAGGCTCCGGTCGGGCGTGCCGACGAGCAGAAATGCGGCGAGTGGAACCAAAACCGCGAGCACATCAATGGCGATTGCCGGCGTCCTGTCCCGAACGTCTCCCGCCCGGCGCTTGAGCAGTTTCTCGGCCAATTCCAGGAGATAGACGCCCCAAATGACCGCGAGCACGGCAGCCAAAGCCAGTCTGCTTCGTCCGGACAGGTCCGGTGTCGTGAGCGTAGCCACCGCCACAAGCCCAGTCGCAGCCAGCACCGCGTTGAGCGGCGCGTAAATTCTTAGGAAAGGCAGTACCGACATTCTATGCCCACGAGCGGATACTACCCGCCAGAATAGGATGCCTTCAAGGCAAGCGCAAAGGGGCTTATTTTCGCTGCGATCGTCGCTGGACCATAGGCCATGAACCATCCGATCAGCGTCGAGATCGAGCTGCCCCTCGAACCACACCCAGCGCCGGCTCGTTCTGGGTTGGACCTTTGCAGCCCTGATCCTGTACGGATCGGTGTTCACTGGCTGGCACTATGCCGTGGACGGCTACGCATCGATCATTGTTGTGTCGGTGATCTGGTGGGCGACCGGACGCCTGGTGCGCGAATAGTTTGCACGCCAACCGCATAGATGGCTCCGCGCGCCGATTGCTTCTTCACTGGGCCACATTCGTGATCGCAACCAGGCAAAAAGCCTCGCGCCCCGACAAGGACGCTCCCCGCCGTGCTCGAATTCAACGGGTTAGAGGTTCCGCTTTCGAATTTAATGGTGCGGTCGAGAAGACTCGAACTTCCACGGGTTGCCCCACAGCGACCTCAACGCTGCGCGTCTACCAATTCCGCCACGACCGCACGTGGTAGGAGCCGGAACCAACCGGCCCGCGGCGTGTAGCAAATCGTTTCCGGTGAAACAAGTGCGCGGCCAGCAATAATCGGCCGGACATCGGCATAACTCTTCAAGGGCCGAACGTGCCGGAACTGGACGTTTGTACCGATTGCCGCCATATGAGTGGCGAGACGAGATATCATGACAGAGCGCAGCCAGATCGCCACGTCGTTCCTGCCCTTGCCCGGCTCGGCGCCGGTCGAATGGCGCATCGAGCCCGGGCTCACCGCCTATCCCGATGCGCTCGCCGTAATGGAGGCGCGCGCCGAGGCAATCCGCAGCGGCGGCGCCGGCGAGATGGTCTGGCTGGTCGAGCACCCGCCGCTCTACACCGCCGGCACCAGCGCCCGCATCGAGGACCTGATCGAGCCGGACCGTTTCCCGGTCTTTGCCGCCGGGCGTGGCGGCGAATACACCTATCATGGGCCGGGCCAGCGCGTCGCCTACGTCATGCTCGACCTGAAGCGGCGGCGCGAGGATGTCCGCGCCTTCGTCGCCGCACTCGAACAATGGATCATCGGCTCGCTGGCCGCCTTCAACGTACGCGGCGAACGCCGCGAGGACCGCGTCGGCGTCTGGGTGGTTCGGCCGGACCGCCCCGCTTTGCCCGACGGCTCGGCGGCCGAGGACAAGATCGCCGCCATCGGCATCAGGCTGAGGCGCTGGGTGAGCTTTCACGGCATCGCCATCAATGTCGAGCCGGACCTTAGCCATTTCAGCGGCATCGTGCCGTGCGGAGTCCAGGATCACGGCGTCACCAGCCTTGTCGACCTCGGCCTTCCCGTGACCATGGCCGACCTCGACCTGGCGCTGAAATCTGCTTTCGAGGACGTGTTCGGGCCCGCCGCGGTGTCGCCTGTCGAAGTGTCCCGCAAGGCCGGCTGAAACACTCGCCCAATGCCTGCGCCAATATGCGAAGGCGGCCCTCGCTCATCAGCATCGAGCCGCCCTTGAGCTCAATCCTCACATCGCGCCGATCCAGATTGCCATGGAAATGAGGAACGTGCTCATGCACACCAGCGAGACGACATCCTGAACAAGATCGGTCATAACTCTCTCCTGTTGTTAGTATGTTCGTATTTTGTTCTAATTTTGTTCGAATGTCAACGATCGCAGTCCGGGCGTCACCGGAATTGCGCTCGGTCATTTCGACAGGGTTAAGAAACGGTTGAGAGGGAGATGCCGAGCGTTTCGGGGCCGACAGGCGCGCGAAAGCGGCGGGACGGCGCACGGCAGCTCGCAGGCCGTCATCGCCTCAATTGCAGCGCACTCTAAAGCGGCACGACCTTGCCGTCGGCCAGCGTCACGCGGCGGTCCATGCGCGAGGCGAGCTCGTGATTGTGGGTGGCGATGAGCGCCGCCAGGCCCGATTGCCGGACCAGTGCTGCCAGCGCCTCGAACACATAGGAAGCAGTCACCGGGTCGAGATTGCCGGTCGGCTCGTCGGCCAAAAGCACCAGCGGCGCATTGGCGACGGCACGCGCAATGGCGACCCGCTGCTGCTCGCCGCCGGAGAGCTCGGAGGGGCGATGCTGTGCCCGCTTGCCGATCTGCATATAGTCGAGCAATTGCGCCGCCCGCTCGGCCGCCTCCTTGCGCGGCAGCCCTTTTATCAGCTGCGGCATCATGATGTTTTCCAGCGCAGAAAACTCAGGCAACAAATGATGGAACTGGTAGACGAAGCCGACGTCGTTGCGGCGGATCGCCGTGCGTTCGTCGTCGGAAAGCCGGCCGCAGGCGCGCCCCGCCAGGATCACGTCGCCGGCGTCCGGTCGCTCCAGCAGCCCGGCGGTGTGGAGCAGCGTCGACTTGCCGGTGCCCGACGGCGCCACCAGCGCCACCATCTCGCCACGCTTCAGCGAAAAATCGGCGCCGTTCAGGATGGTCAGCTTGCGCGGCCCCTGCACATAGTGCCGCTCGACGCTCTTCAGCTCGATAATGGCCTCGGCCATCATTCGTACCTCAGCGCTTCGACCGGATCGAGCCTGGCCGCGCGCCACGCCGGAAACAGTGTCGCCAGGAACGACAGCGCCAAAGCCATGAGAACGACCGAGATCGTCTCGCTGGCATCCATGCGGGCCGGCAGCTGGCTTAGGAAATAGAGCTCGGGATTGAACAGCCGCTCATTGGCCAGCCAGGAGAAGAACTGGCGGATGCGCTCGACGTTGAGGCAGATCACGATGCCGAGCAGCACGCCGGCGATGGTGCCGACAACGCCGATCGCAGCCCCGGTCATCAGGAAGATGCGCAGGATCGCGCCGCGCGTGGCGCCCATGGTGCGCAGGATGGCGATGTCGTGGCCCTTGTCCTTGACCAGCATGATCAGGCCCGAAATGATGTTGAGGGCGGCCACCAGCACGATCAGCGTCAGGATCATGAACATGACATTGCGCTCGACCTGCAGCGCGTCGAAGAACGTCTTGTTGCGTTGCCGCCAATCGACAAGGCTGATCGGCCGCTGCGCCGCCTCTTCGACCTTCGGCTTCAGCGCGTCGATATTGTCGGGATTGTCGGCGTAGATCTCGATCGTCTGCGCCCTTCCGTCCATGTTGAAGTAAAGCTGCGCTTCGGAAAACGGCATGTAGACGATGGAGCTGTCATATTCCGACATGCCGACCTCGAAGATCGCGGTGACCGGATAGCCTTTCATGCGCGGCGTCGTGCCGAGCGGCGTGATGTCGCCCTCGGGCGAGATCAGCGTGATGGTATCGCCGAGCACAAGGCCGAGATTTTCGGCCATGCGGCTGCCGATGGCGACGCCTTCGCCGGTGTCGAAGCCGACGATCGAGCCCTCCTTAATGTTGTTGGCGACGATGGTGATCTTGCCGAGATCCTCGCCGCGTATGCCGCGCACCAGCGCGCCGGTGCCGCCGCCGACATTGCCTTGCGCCAGCACCTGCCCGTCGATCAGCGGGATGGCGTATTTGACGCCGGGCACGCCGTTGATGCGGCCGGCGACCTGGCCATAGTCCTCCAGCGGCATGTCGAGCGGCTGCACGATCAGATGCCCGTTGACGCCTAGGATGCGCGTCAGCAGTTCGGCGCGAAAGCCGTTCATGACCGCCATGACGACGATCAGCGTGGCGACGCCCAGCATGATGCCGAGGAAGGAGATCGAGGCGATCACCGAGATCACCGTCTCCTTGCGACGCGAGCGCAGATAGCGCCACGCCACCAAGCGTTCGAAGCCGGAAAAAGGCCCGGCGCCCGATGGTCTTGCTGCCGCCGCTTCGTTCATGCGGCGGCACCGAAACGCTTTTTCACGTCGCCGATCGGCAGCGTCTCGCGCTCGCCGGTCCTGCGGTTCTTGATCTCGACCTCGCCGGCGGCGACACCACGCGGCCCGACGATCACCTGCCACGGGAGCCCGATCAGGTCGGCGGTGGCGAACTTGCCGCCCGGCCGCTGGTCGGTGTCGTCGTAGAGCACCTCCTTGCCGGCGGCGGCAAAGGCGGCATTCAGCTCGCCGCAGACGCGGTCGCATTCGGCATCGCCAGCCTTCATGTTGATCAGGCCGACATCGAACGGTGCCACCGCCTCCGGCCAGATGATGCCGTTATCGTCATGGCTGGCCTCGATGATCGCCGCGACCAGCCTGGACGGGCCGATGCCGTAGGAACCGCCAGAAACGAAATGATCCTTGCCGTCCGGCCCGGTCACCTTGGCGCCCATCGGCTTGGAATATTTGTCGCCGAAATGGAAGATATGCCCAACCTCGATGCCGCGCGCCGAGACCCGGTCGCGCGCGGGCACCTTCTCCCACGCCGCCTCGTCATGCATCTCGTCGGTGGCGGCATAGGGCGTCGTCCACGTCTTGACGATGCCGCCGATCTCGGCGTCGTTCGAAAAATCAGTGTCTGCCCCCGGCACCTCAAGCGAGAGATAGTCGCGATGGCAGAACACCTGGCTCTCGCCGGTGTCGGCCAGGATGATGAACTCATGGCTGAGGTCGCCGCCGATCGGCCCGGTGTCGGCGCGCATCGGAATGGCCTGCAGCCCCATGCGCGTAAACGTCCTGAGATAGGACACGAACATGCGGTTATAGGCGGCCTTGGCGCCTTCATAATCGAGGTCGAAGGAATAGGCGTCCTTCATCAGGAACTCGCGCGAACGCATGACGCCGAAGCGTGGGCGCACCTCGTCGCGAAACTTCCACTGGATGTGATAGAGATTGAGCGGCAGGTCCTTGTAGGACTTGACATAGGAGCGGAAGATCTCGGTGACCATCTCCTCGTTGGTCGGCCCGTAGAGCATATCGCGGTCTTGCCGGTCCTTGATGCGCAGCATCTCCTTGCCGTAGTCTTCATAGCGGCCGCTTTCGCGCCACAGCTCGGCCGATTGGATGGTCGGCATCAGGATTTCGAGTGCACCGGCGCGATTCTGCTCCTCGCGAATAATCCGGCAGACCTTGTCCAGCACCCGCTTGCCGAGCGGCAGCCAGGAAAAGCTGCCCTGCCCCTGCTGGCGGATCATGCCGGCGCGCAGCATCAGCCGATGCGAGACGATCTCGGCCTCGCGCGGATTTTCTTTGAGGATGGGCAGGAAATAGCGCGACAAACGCATGAACTGGTCCGTGAGAGAGGATGGCGGCGCCGGAATCGGCGCAGCGCAGGCTTGCTTGCCCCGGCTTCATAGCCATTTCATGGCGGAATGGAAACCCGGCCCAGGCGCTGCACAGGCGCCGCAATTGCCGCACACGGCTTGCTGGGCGTTTCGCAAGCAACGCCTGCCGTACTATTGTGCACTGCAGCACGAGATTGCCTGTTTCTGGGCAAAATTCTTCGTGACATTTTCACCCGCCTTAGGCTAGTGTGCCCCCATAACCGAGAGGGTAGAGAAAAATCTGCCCTCCTACGCGGTCAAAGTCTTGGGAGGATGCGATCTAGGCGCGGTAACTCGCTGCCGCCGGACACCGGAAACAGATCGGACGCGTTTAAATTGCAAGGCCTCGCGCCTTGCATTTTTTTTGTGCAATCATCTGGTTAGCACGACAGATTACCAACCTACATGACGTTGCGTCAGCCCAGACCCGCCCCGGCCTTTACTTTGGGTTGACCTTGCTGGCTCAGCTTGATTTCAGAGCCTCGGCTAGGCTGGGATAGTCGGACACGGTAGGTAGCCGGCTAATGCGCTGGGCTCTGGTTGAAATCCGGCACGATGTGCGGGATGTCGTCGATGCCGAGGCCAAGCCCTCTCGTGATGCCGTAGAAGATACCCATGAGGACCAGCGTGGCTATCGTCGTGCGCAGCGCGGCGCGCAGCATGTGCGGTCCGCGCGGTGCGCTCGGAACCGTGCCAAGCGTCACGTCCCGATCCTCGTCCTGCGTCCGCATGCTGAACGGCAGGACGGCGAACAACACCACCCACCACGTGGCGAAGAACAGGGCGATAAACGAAACCCAACTCATGCTTGCTCCAGTTCGACCAGCGTGCCGAAGAAATCCTTGGGGTGCAGAAACAATACCGGCTTGCCATGTGCGCCGATCTTCGGATTGCCGTCGCCGAGCACGCGCGCGCCGCTGGCCTTGAGACGGTCGCGCGCCGCAACAATGTCGTCCACCTCATAGCAGACATGGTGCATGCCGCCGGACGGATTCTTCGCGAGGAATGCGGCGATCGGCGAGGCTTCGCCGAGCGGCTCGAGCAACTCGATCCTGGTGTTGCCGACATCGACGAACACCACCGTAACGCCATGCTCCGGCAGCGCCTGCGGCGCGGTCACGCGCGCGCCAAGCATATCGCGATAGACCGCCGCAGCCGCGGCCAGATCCGGCACCGCAAGCGCGACATGGTTGAGGCGTCCGAGCATAGAGTGCTCCCGGTTAGGGGAGTAGGGGAATAGGGGAGTACGGGAGTAGGGAAAACAAGTTTGGAGAGTGCAAACTATCTGTTCTTCCCTACTCCCCTACTGCCATACTCCCCTACTCCTCATCTTGTGACGAACACCGTCACCAGCGGCTTCTTGCCCCAGGCTTCGTTGGCCGCGCCGCGCACCGCGCGCCGCACCGCCTCCTGGACCAGGTCGAGGTCTTTTCGGCGCTGGCGGGGGATGGAGTCCACGGCGCCGATTGCCGCATCGATCATCAGGTCTTCCAGGCTCTCACCGCTGCCGTCGGCCTCGGCGACGCCGATGGCGACCAGATCGGGATCGCCGGCAAGCTCGTATTTGTCGTCGAGCACGACATTGACGGCGACATGGCCGGCAAAGGACAGCTTGCGGCGGTCGCGAATGCCCATCGCCTGGTCGGTGCCGATCAGCCTTCCATCCTTGTAGATGCGGCCGAACGGCACCTGGTCGATGATGGCGGCGGCACCCGGATACAGCCTGAGCATGTCGCCGTCGCGCACCTGCGCGACCTGGCCGATGCCGGACGTCGACATCAGCGAGCCCTGCGCCACCAGATGCGCCGCTTCGCCATGCACGGGAACGCCGATCTGCGGCCGCACCCATTCATACATCTTGCGCAATTCGCTGCGGCGTGGATGGCCGGAGACATGCACCAGCGCATCGCCGTCCTCGATGATCTTGATGCCGAGATCGATCAGGCGGTTCTTGATTTCGAGGATCGCCTTCTCGTTGCCGGGAATGGTGCGCGAGGAAAACACCACCGTGTCGCCAGCCGTCAGCGCCACCGACTTCATCTCGTCGCGCGACAGCTTGGCAAGTGCGGCAAGCGGCTCGCCCTGGCTGCCGGTGCAGATGATGACGAGGTTTTCGCGCGGGATGAAGCCGTAATCCTCCTCGGCGATGAATTCCGGCAACCCGTCCATATAGCCGAGTTCATCAGCCACATCGATGACTCGCTTCATCGAGCGGCCAATCACCAGGCACTGGCGGCCGGCATCCCGCGCCGCCTTGGCGATGGAGACGATACGCCCGACATTGGAGGAGAAGCTGGTGACGGCGACCCGGCCCTTGGCGTTCTGGATGACGCTCTTGAGGCCCTCGCCCACCGCCACTTCGGACGGCGATTCCCCTTCCCGCATCGCATTGGTGGAATCGCAGACCAGCGCCAGCACGCCCTTGTCGCCATAGGCTCGGAAGCGCGCCTCGTCGGTCATCGGCCCGACCGTCGGCGCCGGATCGATCTTCCAGTCGCCGGTGTGGATGACGACGCCGGCCGGCGTCGTGATCGCCAGCGACATCGGTTCGGGAATGGAGTGCGCAACAGGGATGGCCTCGATCTCGAACGGGCCGACGGTGAATTTCTCGCCGGCCCGGTAGATCGTCACCGGGATCTTCGGCGCCCCTTGCTCGCCCTGCCGCTTGGCTTCCAGCAGGCCGGCGCTGAACGGCGTCATCCACACCGGCGCCTTGAGCTTCGGCCAGATATCGTGCAACGCCCCGTAATGGTCCTCATGCGCATGGGTGATGACGATGCCGCGCAGATTGGCGACATTCTCCTCGATGAAGCGTGTGTCGGGCAGAACCAGGTCGACGCCGGGCAGGGTTGCATCGGGAAAGGTGACGCCGACGTCGACCACGATCCATTCGCGCGCATTGGCCGGTCCATAGCCGTAGAGGGCAAAGTTCATGCCGATCTCGCCGACACCGCCGAGCGGCACGAAGACAAGTTCGGCGTTTTCCGCTGTCGCCATGGTCTTTCCTTCCTTGCCGGTCAAAATTGCGGGCCGGTCAAAATTGTCGGCCGGTCAAAATTGTCGGCCGGTCAAATTCAAGCTGGTCAAATACCTGGCCAGTCAAACGTATTGGCCGGTCAAACGCCGGCCGAGGCAACCGCGCCGAAATGCACGTCGCCGGCGGCGATCGTCAGAACCGAACCTTCATCGTCGCGGATCACGAAACGGCAGTCCTCGTCAATGGTCTCGAAGGTGCCGCGCACCACATTACCGTCAATTCTGACAGCAACCTGCCCGCCAAGCCCCGCCGCACGCGCCAGCCACCGCCGCCTGACGGCGGCAAGCCCACGCCCTTCGTTCCACAGCCGCGCATTCTCGCTCCAGGCATCCGACAGCGCCAGAAACAGCGTCTCGGCATCGCAAGCAGACCCCAGCGCGCTGAGCGACGTCGCTGGATAAGGCAAATCCTCAGGGTATGCCACCACGTTGACGCCGATACCGATAGCCACCGCCGAACGGTCGCCATCCAGCATCGCCGATTCCAGCAGGATGCCGGCGAGCTTGGCGCCCGAGGCAAGCACATCGTTCGGCCATTTCAGTTCGAAACGGTTCTTGCCTTGGCTCGCACCATCGAGGCCGATCGCGATCCCGCCCTTCGGCACGACGGCGTCGAGCGCGTCGGCCAGCGCCAGTCCGGCAACGAAGCCGAGCGTCGCGGCAAGCCGAAGCTCGGTGTTGGTGATCACCAGCAACGTCGCTGCCAGATTACCCTCGGGCGTCGCCCAGGCGCGGCCACGGCGGCCACGCCCCGCTTCCTGCTTTTTGGAGACGACCCAGAGTTTGCCCGGATCGCCGGCCCGTGCGTGCTCCAGCGCCAGCGCGTTGGTGGAGCCGACCGTGTCGTGCGCCTCGAGCCGGAACCCGTCCGAAGCCGCGGTTGGAGCCAGCCTGAACGTCATTCCGTCAGAAGAAGGTCTTGGCTGCGGCAGCGGCGTAGGTTCCGATCGGGCCGCCGATCAGCACGTAGAACAGCACGAAGGCGCCACAGACACCGAGCACGACGCGCAGTTCGGACGCCATCGGCACGAAGCCGCCGACCGGTTCGTCGAACCACATGATCTTGATGATACGCAGATAATAGTAGGCGCCCACCACAGACGCGAGCACGCCGATGATCGCCAGCGCGTAGAGGTTGGCATTGATGGCGGCGAGGAACACGTACCATTTCCCCCAGAAGCCAGCGAGCGGCGGGATGCCGGCCAGCGAGAACATCAGGATGGTGAGGATCGTCGCCATGATCGGATTGGTCGCCGACAGGCCAGCGAGATCGCTGATCTGCTCGACATTGCCCTCCTTTCGCCGCATGGCGAGGATGAAGGCGAAGGTGCCGAGCGTCATCACCAGATAGATCAGCATGTAGATGGCGACGCCGCGCACGCCGTCCTGGCTGTTTGCGGCAAGGCCGACCAGAGCATAACCCATATGGCCGATGGAGGAATAGGCCATCAGCCGTTTGATGTTGGTCTGGCCGATGGCCGCGAAGGCACCAAGCGCCATCGAGGCGATCGAGATGAAGACGATGATCTGCTGCCAGTCGGCGGCGATCGGCTTGAAGGCGCCCATGGTGACGCGCACCATCAGCGCCATCGCCGCCATCTTCGGTGCCGCCGCCAGAAAAGCCGTCACCGGCGTCGGCGCGCCTTCATAGACGTCGGGCGTCCACATATGGAACGGCACCGCCGAGATCTTGAAGGCAAGGCCGGCCAGCACAAAAACCAGGCCGAAGACGAGGCCGAGCTGGCGCTCGCCGCCGCTCAGCGCCGCGGCGATCTCCTGGAAGCCGGTGTTGCCGGTGTAGCCGTAGACCAGCGAGATGCCGTAAAGCAGCATGCCCGATGACAGCGCGCCAAGGACGAAGTACTTCAGCCCGGCCTCGGTCGAGCGCAGATTATCGCGGTTGATCGCCGCCAGCACGTAGATCGCCAGCGATTGCAGCTCGAGGCCGAGATAGAGCCCGATCATGCCGTTGGCCGAGATCATCAGCATCATGCCGAGCGTGCAGAGCAGGATCAGCACCGGATATTCGAACTTGTCGAAACGCTCCGCCTGGGCAAAGCGGACCGACATGACCAGCGTCACCGCCGAGCCGATCAGCGCCAGCACCTTCATGAAGCGGGCGAATGGGTCCTGGATGAAGGCTTCGCCATAGGCATTGCCCTGCCCTGGGGAAAAGATCAGCCAGGCGCCGGCGATCACCAGCACGGCAACAGCAAGGCCGCTCACCGTGACAGTGGTGTTGGCGCGAGAATAGGCGCCGAGCATCAACAGCGCCAAGGCGCCGAGGGCGAGGATCAGCTCTGGCGTCGAGAGCGACAGGCTTGAGAGAAGGTCCGGCGTCATGGTTCGCAAACCCCCAGTCAGTTCGCCGCCGCGGTCTGCGCGGCGCCGATGGATGCGGTGACATTGGTAACGAGCGCCTTGACCGATTCGGCGGTCGCGTCGAAGATCGGCGCCGGATAGACGCCGAAGAAGATGACCAGTGCGACCAGCGGATAGATGATCACCTTCTCGCGCGTCGACAGGTCGAGCAGGCCTTTCAGGCTTTCCTTGGTCAGCGCGCCGAAGATCACCTTGCGGTAGAGCCAGAGCGCATAGGCCGCCGAAAGGACGACGCCGGTGGCGGCGAAGAACGCCACCCAGGTGTTGACCCGGAACACGCCGAGCATGGTCAGGAACTCGCCGACGAAGCCGCTGGTGCCGGGCAGGCCGACATTGGCCATGGTGAAGATCATGAACACGGTCGCATATTTCGGCATGTTGTTGACCAACCCGCCATAGGCGTCGATGTCACGCGTGTGCATGCGGTCGTAGACGACGCCGACGCAGAGGAACAGCGCGCCGGAGACCAGGCCGTGCGACAGCATCTGGAAGATCGAACCCTGGACGCCTTCCTGGTTCATCGCGAAGATTCCCATGGTGACGAAGCCCATGTGAGCGACCGACGAATAGGCGATCAGCTTCTTCATGTCCTCCTGCATCAGCGCCACCAGCGAGGTGTAGATGATGGCGACGACGGAAAGCGTGAAGATCAGCGGCGCGAACATTTCGGATGCGATCGGAAACATCGGCAGCGAAAAACGCAGGAAGCCGTACCCGCCCATCTTGAGCAGGATGGCGGCCAGGATCACCGAGCCGGCCGTCGGCGCCTCGACATGCGCGTCCGGCAGCCAGGTATGCACCGGCCACATCGGCATCTTCACCGCGAAGGACGCGAAGAAGGCAAGCCATAGCCAGGTCTGCATATTGGCCGGGAAGTTATGCGTCAGAAGCGTCGGGATATCGGTGGTGCCGGACTGGAAGAACATCGCCATGATGGCGAGCAGCATCAGCACCGAGCCGGCCAGCGTATAGAGGAAGAACTTGAACGAGGCATAGACGCGCCGCTTGCCGCCCCACACGCCGATGATGATGAACATCGGGATCAGGCCGGCTTCGAAGAAGACGTAGAACAAGACGATGTCGAGCGCGCAGAACACGCCGATCATCAGCGTCTCGAGCAGCAGGAAGGCGATCATATAGGCCTTGACGCGCTTCTCGATCGATTCCCACGAGGCGAGGATGCAGAGCGGCATCAGGAAGGTGGTCAGGATGACGAACAGCATGGAGATGCCGTCTACGCCCATATGGTAGGAGATGCCGGAATCCAGCCAGGCAAATTTCTCGACGAACTGGAAGCCGGGCTGCGAATTGTCGAAGCCGGTCCAGATGAACAGCGAAACCACGAAGGTGAACGCAGTCGTGAACAGCGCGATGGCGCGGATGTTGCGGCGCGCGTTGTCGCTGTCGTCACGCACGAAAAGGATGAGCAGCACACCAACCAGCGGCAGGAAGGTGACCAGAGATAGGATCGGCCAGGCGGTCATCAGAGCATCATCCAGGTGACGAGTGCGGCAACGCCGATCAGCATGGCGAAGGCATAGTGGTAGAGATAGCCGGTCTGCAGCTTGACGACCCGGTTGGTGACGTCGACGACGCGCGCCGAAATGCCGTCCGGCCCGAGCCCATCGATGACGGTGCCGTCGCCGGTCTTCCACAGGAAGCTGCCGAGGCGCTTTGCCGGCCGCACGAACAGGAAGTCGTAGAGCTCGTCGAAATACCATTTGTTGAGCAGGAAGGCGTAGAGCAGGCGATGGTTGGCGGCGACGCTCCGAGGCATTTCCGGCGCGCGAATATAGAACTGCCAGGCAATCGCAAAGCCGATCAGCATGGCGATGAACGGTGACAGCTCGACCCACAACGGCACTTCGTGGATTTCGTGCAGGATGTGGTTGTCCGGCAGCGTGAACAGCGACGCCTTCCAGAATTCGGCATAGCCCTCGCCGATGAAGGCGCCGTGGAAGATCACGCCGGCGAACAGAGCGCCCGCCGCCAGGATGAACAGCGGCACCAGCATGACCGGTGGCGATTCATGGACATGATGCATGACCTCGTGGCTGGCCCGCGGCTCGCCGTGGAAGGTCATGAAGATCAGCCGCCAAGAGTAGAACGAGGTGAAGCAGGCGGCAATGACCAGCAATATGAAGGCAAACGCGGCGACCGCATTGTGGCCGGCGAAGGCCGCTTCGATGATGGCGTCCTTGGAGAAGAAGCCGGCGGTGCCGATGATCGTCACCGGGATGCCGACACCGGTCAGCGCCAGCGTGCCGATCACCATCATCCAGTAGGTCTTCGGGATGAGCGTCCTCAGGCCGCCCATTTTGCGCATGTCCTGCTCGTCGGAGACGGCGTGGATGACCGAGCCCGAGCCGAGGAACAGCAGCGCCTTGAAGAAGGCGTGGGTGAACAGATGGAAAATCGCCGCGCCATAGGCGCCGACGCCGAGCGCCACGAACATGTAGCCGAGCTGCGAACAGGTCGAATAGGCGATGACGCGCTTGATGTCGTTCTGGACGAGACCGACTGTCGCCGCGAAGAAGGCGGTGAAGGCGCCGATGAAAGTGACCACGGTCAATGCCGAATGCGACAGCTCGAACAGCGGCGACAACCGCGCCAGCATGAACACGCCTGCCGTCACCATGGTCGCGGCATGGATTAGTGCCGAGACCGGCGTCGGGCCTTCCATGGCATCCGGCAGCCAGGTGTGAAGCGGCACCTGCGCCGACTTGCCCATGGCGCCCATGAACAGGAGCAGGCAGACGACCGTCATCGCAGCCTGCTTGTCGAGCGCATAGCCGAGGAAGGTCAGCACGGCCGCACCTTGCGGCGCGCCTTCGGCCGGAATGAACGTCGCCGCATTGGCGAAGATGGTGCCGAGATTGACCGAGCCGAACAGCACGAACACGCCGAATATGCCGAGCGCAAAGCCGAAATCACCGACGCGGTTGACGACGAAGGCCTTGATCGCAGCCGCATTGGCCGACGGCTTCTTGTACCAGAAGCCGATCAGCAGATAGGAGGCAAGGCCGACGCCTTCCCAGCCGAAGAACATCTGCACGAGGTTGTCGGCCGTCACCAGCATCAGCATGGCGAAGGTAAACAGCGACAGATAGGCGAAGAAGCGCGGCCGGTCCGGATCGTGATGCATGTAGCCGATCGAGTAGATATGGACCAGCGACGACACCGTGTTGACGACGACCAGCATGACCACCGTCAGCGTGTCGATCCTGAGCGCCCAGGACGCCTCCAGCCCGCCCGACTGGATCCAGCGCATCACCGGCACGGTGAACACCTCGCCGCCGCCGAAGCCGACCGAGAAGAAGGCGACCCACGACAGCACAGCCGCGATCACCAGGAAGCCGGAGGTGATGTATTCTGAAGCCTTGGCGCCGAGCGAAGTGCCGAACAGGCCGACGATCAAGAAGCCGAGCAGCGGAAGGAAGACGATGGCCTGATACATGGTGGTTCCGTCAACCCTTCATCATGTTCACGTCTTCGACCGCGATCGAGCCGCGGTTGCGGAAGAAGACGACGAGAATGGCAAGGCCGATCGCCGCTTCGGCCGCCGCGACCGTCAGCACGAACAGTGCGAACACCTGGCCGACCAGGTCGCCGAGCGCCGCCGAGAAGGCGACGAAATTGATGTTGACGGCAAGCAGGATCAGCTCGATCGACATCAGGATGACGATGACGTTCCTGCGGTTCAGGAAGATGCCGAACACGCCGAGCGTGAACAGGATCGCCGATACGGTCAGGTAGTGCGCGATGCCGACGACCATCTCAGACTCCTTCGCCCGTCTTGACCTTGCGGATTTCCACTCCGGTTGCCGCCGTGCGGCCGACCTGGGCGGCGATCGACTGCCGCTTGACGCCCGGCTTGTGGCGCAGCGTCAGCACGATGGCGCCGATCATGGCGACCAGCAGCACCAGCCCCGCCACCTGGAAGTAATAGAGGTAATCCGTATAGAGGATGTCGCCGAGCGCTGCCGTGTTCGAGCGCGCGGCCAGGTCCGGAATGGGCTTGGCGACCGTCGCCGCCAGTTTCGGCGCGAATGTATAGCCGCCGAGCACCACGATCAGCTCCGCCGCCAGGATCAGCCCGACCAGCGCGCCGATCGGTGCATATTGCAGGGCGCCTTCCTTCATTTCGGCGAAGTCGACGTCGAGCATCATGACGACGAACAGGAACAGCACCAGCACCGCGCCGACATAGACGACGAGCAGGATCATCGCCAGGAACTCGGCGCCGGTCAGCATGAAAAGGCCGGCGGCGTTGAAGAAGGTCAGGATCAGGAACAGCACCGAATGCACGGGATTGCGCGCCGATATGACCATGAACGCCGATGCCACCGCGACAAAGGCGAAGAGGTAGAAAAAGGCCGCCTCTAGTCCACTCAGCATGGGTTCCCCCGGGTTTCCTGTCAGAACAGGACGTTCGTCCTGTTTTTTGCCACCGCCTCCGGTCGGCAAGTTGCGTGTTCCTTAAACGAGGGCCCTCGCCCCGTCCATGCGTCAAATATCAGCGGTAAGGCGCATCCAGCGAGATGTTGCGCGCCAGTTCACGCTCCCAGCGGTCGCCATTGGCCAGGAGCCTGTCCTTGTCGTAATAAAGCTCCTCGCGCGTCTCCGTCGCGAATTCGAAATTCGGGCCCTCGACAATGGCGTCGACCGGGCAGGCTTCCTGGCAGAAGCCGCAGTAAATGCATTTCACCATATCAATGTCGTAGCGCACGGTGCGCCGCGTGCCGTCATTGCGACGTGGGCCGGCTTCGATGGTGATGGCCTGCGCCGGGCAGATCGCCTCGCATAGTTTGCAGGCGATGCAGCGTTCCTCGCCGTTCGGGTAGCGGCGCAGCGCATGTTCGCCACGGAAGCGCGGGCTGACCGGCCCCTTTTCATGCGGATAGTTGATGGTCTCCTTCGGCGCGAAGAATTGGCGCATCGACAGGAAGAAAGCGCTGACGAAGTCCTGCAAAAGCAGTGACTTGGCGGCCTGGGATAGCGTACTCATTCAGCACCCCCAAAGATCTGTGTTGCAGCGATTGCGCCGATAAATCCGAAAAAGACAGGCATCAGGAAACGGTATGCAAGTCTCGTCATCGACGCCAATATCTGCTTGTCCCAGCCAAACACCGGCACTCGGTAGTTTGCTGCCAACCTTTGGTCCTGTTGCCGCAAAACGTAGGGCAGCACAACAACGTTGCCAAAGAGCGCAACAAGCACGCCGACAGCTGCGCCTAGAAAACCAACGATCAGACTGCCCATCACGCAAACCCCGTGATCTTGAGGAAGGCGGCGGTGGCGACCACCATGAACAGCGAGATCGGCAGGAAGACCTTCCAGCCGAGCCGCATCAGCTGGTCGTAGCGGTAGCGCGGCACGAACGCCTTCACCATGGAGAACATGAAGAACACCAGGCAGACCTTGAGCACGAACCAGATCAGCCCCGGCACCCAGGTGAACGGCGCGAAGTTGAAGGGCGGCAGCCAGCCGCCAAGGAACAGGATGGTGGCCAGCGCGCACATCAGGACGACGGCGACATATTCGCCGAGGAAGAACAACAGGAACGGCGTCGAGGAATATTCGACCATATGGCCGGCGACGAGTTCCGATTCGGCTTCCACAAGGTCGAAGGGCGGCCGGTTGGTCTCGGCCAACGCCGAGATGAAGAAGACGATGAACATCGGGAACAGCGACAGCCAATGCCAGTCGAGGAAGGTGTTGGGCAGGCCGAGCCGCGTGCCCAGCCCGTCCTGCTGCGACAAGACGATGTCGGACAGGTTGAGCGAGCCGACGCAAAGCAGCACGGTGACAATGACGAAACCGATGGAGACTTCGTAGGACACCATCTGCGCCGCCGAGCGCAGCGCGCCGAGGAAGGGGTATTTCGAATTGGACGCCCAGCCGCCCATGATGACGCCATAGACCTCGAGCGAGGAGATGGCGAAGACATAGAGGATGCCGACATTGACGTTGGCGATCGCCCAGCCTTCATTGACCGGTATGACCGCCCAGGCAGAGATCGCCAGCACCGCCGACACCAAGGGCGCCAGCAGGAAAACGCCCTTGTTGGCGCCGGACGGGATGACCGGCTCCTTGAAGACGAATTTCAGCAGATCGGCGAACGCCTGCAGCGTGCCCCACGGGCCGACGACGTTCGGTCCGCGGCGCAATTGCACCGCCGCCCAGATCTTGCGGTCGGCGTAAAGCACATAGGCGACGAAGATCAACAGAACGACGATCAGCACGACCGACTTCAAAAGGATCAGCAGCGCCGGCAGCACGTAGAAGGAGAAGAAGGTGTCCATGTCTACTCCGCCGCCTGCCTGAAGCCGTTCTTCGCCAAAGCCGAGCACTCGGCCATCACCGCGGAAGCCCGCGCGATCGGGTTGGTCAGGTAGAAATCCTTGACCGGCGAGGTGAAGGTGCCCTTGTTCAGCCGCCCGCCGAGCTTGGCAACCCTGGCGATGTCGGCCGGGTCGCCGGCCGCGACATGGTCGATTCGGGCAAGATGCGGGTATTCCGCATAGAGCTTAGCGCGCAGCTGCGGCAGCGAATCGAACGGCAGCTTCTTGCCAAGCACATCCGATAGTGCCCGAAGGATCGCCCAGTCCTCGCGTGCCTCACCGGGCGCGAAGCCGGCACGGTTGGTCTGCTGCACGCGCCCCTCGGTGTTGACGAAGGTGCCCGACTTCTCGGTATAGGCGGCACCCGGCAGGATGACGTTGGCGCGGTGTGCGCCCTTGTCGCCATGCGTGCCGATATAGACGACGAAAGCGCCGCCGGTCTTTGCCATGTCGATTTCGTCGGCGCCGAGCAGGAACAGCACATCGGTCTCGCCCAGCATGCCGGCGACGTTCCTGCCGCCCTCGCCCGGCACAAACCCGACATCGAGGCCGCCGACGCGTGCCGCGGCAGTGTGCAGCACGGCAAAGCCGTTCCAGTCGGCCCTGGCGGCGTTGACGGCGACGGCGAGCTTCGCCGCCTGGCCGAGCACGGCCGCCCCGTCCGGACGCGCCAGCGCACCCTGTCCGACGATGATCAGCGGATGCGTCGCCTTCTTCAGCAGTTGGAAGAACTTGCCATTGCCGTCGGCCAGATCCTTCAGCGATTCCGGCCCGGCGCCGAGCTGCTCGTAATCATAGCGCGTATCGCCGACATCGCCGATGACGCCGACCGGCAGATTGCCGGCCCGCCAGCGCTTGCGGATGCGGGCGTTGAGCAAGGATGCCTCGAAGCGCGGATTGGCGCCGATGATCAGCACCGCATCGGCCTGTTCGATGCCTTCGATGGTCGGGTTGAACACATAGCTCGCCCGGCCGAGCGACGGATCGAGTGCGGCGCCGTCCTGGCGGCAGTCGGTGTTCTTCGAGCCGAGCGAAGCCATCAGAAGCTTCAGCGCGTAGATCTCCTCGACGGCGGCAAGATCGCCGGCAATGGCACCGATCTTTTCGGGTGCGGCATTCGACACCGCTTCCTTGATCGCGGCAAAAGCCTCGGCCCAGCTTGCCGGGGCCAGTCTGCCCTCCTTTCGCACATAGGGCCGGTCGAGGCGCTGCGTGCGCAGACCATCCCAGATGAAGCGGGTCTTGTCGGAAATCCACTCCTCGTTCACCGCCTCGTTGGTACGCGGCAGGATGCGCATCACTTCGCGGCCTCGGCTATCGACGCGGATCGCGGAGCCGACGGCGTCCATCACGTCGATGGATTCGGTCTTGGTCAGTTCCCACGGCCGTGCCTGGAAGGCGTACGGTTTGGAGGTCAGCGCACCAACCGGGCAAAGGTCGATGACATTGCCCTGCAGTTCCGAAGTCATCGCGCTTTCGAGATAGGTGGTGATCTCGGCATCCTCGCCGCGGCCGATCAGGCCGAGCTCCGATATGCCGGCAATCTCGGTGGTGAAACGGACGCAGCGCGTGCAATGGATGCACCGGTTCATGATCGTCTTGACCAGCGGCCCGATATACTTGTCTTCGACCGCCCGCTTGTTCTCGTGGTAGCGCGATGAATCGACGCCGAACGCCATCGCCTGGTCCTGCAGGTCGCACTCGCCGCCCTGGTCGCAGATCGGGCAGTCCAGCGGATGGTTGATCAGCAGGAATTCCATCACGCCTTCGCGCGCCTTCTTGACCATCGGCGTGTTGGTGAAGATTTCCGGCGGCTCGCCGTTCGGGCCTGGGCGCAGGTCGCGCACGCCCATGGCGCAGGACGCCTGCGGCTTGGGCGGGCCGCCTTTCACCTCAATCAGGCACATGCGGCAATTGCCGGCGATCGACAGCCGCTCGTGGAAGCAGAAGCGCGGCACTTCCGCGCCGGCGTCCTCGGCCGCCTGCAGCAGCGTGTAATGGTCGGGTACAGTGATCTCTTTCCCGTCGACCTTGAGCTTTGCCATTTCGCCTCAAACCCCTGCGGACGTTCCGCAATCTTTCCTTCCGGGCGCAGCCGAGACCGCGCACGATATTGAATTCACTTTTTGGCCCCGGCCAACGCGGCCGCCTGACCGATCCAGCCGTCACGGCCGATGCGGCCCTTCAACGACAGGTAATCTTCGACCCAGGCGATCTCTTGCGGCGTCCACGCGGCGATCTGGGCGTATGTCCAGATGCCAAGGCCGTTCAGCACCTTTTCCAGTTTCGGCCCGATGCCCGATATCGCCTTGAGGTCGGCCGGCTCGGCTGGCCGATCCATCGGCTTGGGCTGCTTGAAATCCTCCGGCATCAGCCCGGCCGACGCATCCGCTGCAACGGTGCTCGCATTCGCCAAGCTCCGCGCCGCGGTGCTCGTCGCAATGTCGGTCACATCATTGGCGAAGGACTGCGCCTCGGCAATCAGGGTTTTGGTCGCCGCGCGCGCCTTTGTCGAGGAGCTTTTGCCGGTTGCGGAAAAGCGTTCCGTTCGCGCCTCGAAATCCTCGGCGACCGGTTGCCAAAGCCGCTGCGAGGTCTCGGCGGCGCCTGAAAGCACGCCCATCCAGATACCAAAGGCGTGGTTGGCAAGGCCGATGCCGAGTGCCGTCATCGCCGCCGCGCCCGCGACAGGATGCGCCAGGAGATTGACGGCATTGGCCATCTCCTTCGGCATCATCCTGGTCAGATCCTGGTTCATCTTCAACAACGGGTCCATATCGGGCGTAAAATCGTCGGGTGTCGAAAACAGCGACATAGGTGGTCTCCTGGTCGTTTCCGTCTGCCCCGCGCTCGTTTCCTCGTTTCGGGCATTCGCCCGCAATTTTTTGAATTCTTCTATTCCGCCGCCGCCAGCACCGGTTCGGCGCGGTGTGCGTTGCGCGAAAACTCGTCGATGCGCCGCTCCACCTCGCCGCGGAAATGCCGCATCAGGCCCTGGATCGGCCACGCCGCCGCATCGCCCAGCGCACAGATCGTGTGGCCCTCGACCTGCTTCGTCACGTCGAGCAGCATGTCGATCTCGCGCTTCTGCGCCTCGCCGCGCACCAGCCGTTCCATCACCCGCCACATCCAGCCGGTGCCCTCACGGCAAGGCGTGCACTGGCCGCAGCTCTCGTGCTTGTAGAAATAGGACAGCCGCGCGATCGCCTTCACGATATCGGTCGATTTGTCCATGACGATGACAGCCGCCGTGCCGAGGCCCGATTTCAGGTCGCGCAACGCATCGAAATCCATCGGCGCGTCGATGATCTGCTCGGCCGGCACCAGCGGCACCGAGGCGCCGCCCGGAATGACCGCCAGCAGGTTGTCCCAGCCGCCGCGGATGCCGCCGCAATGCGTCTCGATCAGTTCGCGGAACGGGATCGACATCGCCTCTTCGACGGTGCACGGATTGTTGACGTGGCCGGAGATGCAGAACAGCTTGGTGCCGACATTGTTGGGCCGGCCGAAGGACGAGAACCAGGCGGCACCGCGGCGCAGGATGGTCGGCGCGACAGCGATGGACTCGACATTGTTGACCGTCGTCGGGCAGCCATAGAGGCCGACATTGGCCGGAAATGGCGGCTTCAGCCGCGGTTGGCCCTTCTTACCCTCGAGGCTTTCGAGCAGCGCCGTTTCCTCGCCGCAGATATAGGCGCCGGCGCCATGATGCATGTAGATGTCGAAATCGTAGCCGGAGGTGTTGTTCTTGCCGATCAGCTTGGCCGCATAGGCCTCGTCTATGGCGCGTTGCAGCGCCTCGCGCTCGCGGATGAACTCGCCGCGCACATAGATGTAGGCGGCGACCGCGCCCATGGCGAAGCCGGCAAGCAGGCAGCCTTCGACCAGCGTGTGCGGGTCATGGCGCAGTATGTCGCGGTCCTTGCAGGTGCCGGGCTCGGATTCGTCGGCATTGACGACGAGATAGCTCGGCCGGCCGTCGCTTTGCTTGGGCATGAACGACCATTTGAGCCCGGTCGGGAAACCGGCGCCGCCGCGGCCGCGCAGGCCCGATGCCTTCATCTCGTTGACGATCCACTCGCGCCCCTTGGCAACGATGCCGGGCGTGTTGTCCCAGGCGCCGCGCGCCATGGCGCCGGCCAGCGACTTGTCGAAGCGGCCGTAGATGTTGTTGAAGATGCGGTCTCTGTCCTGAAGCATTGCTCGTTCCTCAGACCGGCTTCTTGCCGGTCGGCCGGCTCTTGTTTCCGGGCGACGGCTTGGCCGCCTTGGCGGCAGCCTTCGCCGGTTTGACCTTGGCCTCCGGCGCTTTGAAAGCAGACGCCGGCTCGGCCTTGTTCTTGGGGCCCTTGCGCTGTTTCGAGACGTCCTCGACCTGCGGTTCGGCCTTGTTGGCATTGGCGGCCGAATGCAGAGGCGCTGCGACGCTCGCCGCCCTTTCCGCCGCGGGCGCGACTTTCGTCGCCGACGGCGATTTCAGCGCCGGGTTGGTCTCGACCGCGTCGGTCTTCGGCTTGCTGGCATTCGAGGGCGCAACCGGCGCCGGCGCGGCAGGAGCAGCTGGCGGAACTGATGCTGCGGCGGCAGCTGCCGGCTCTGCATCCTTGGCGGCCTTGGTCGCCGCCCTGGTTTCCCGGTCGCGGGTCGCCTTGAGGATCGCCTTTTCGCTCTTGAGGGTCGTCAGGCCACTGGCCGGCTCGGAAGTGATGCGGCCGTTTTGCGGTCCTGGCGTCACCGAAGCACCTTTGCCGGCGTCATAGAGGTCGATGATCTCGGCAAGCCGCTCCGGCGTCAAATCCTCATAGGTGTCCTTGAATATCATCACCATCGGTGCGTTGACGCAGGCGCCGAGGCATTCGACCTCCTCCCACGACAGCGTGCCCTTGTCGTTGGTGTGGAACTGGTCGTGATGGATCTTCGAGCGGCAGACATCCATCAGCGCTTCCGAGCCGCGCAGCATGCAGGGCGTGGTGCCGCAGACCTGGATATGCGCGCGGGTGCCGACCGGATTGAGCTGGTACTGGGTATAGAAGGTGGCGACTTCCAGCCCACGGATATAGGGCATGTCGAGCATGTCGGAGATCGTTTCGATCGCCGCCTTGGTCACCCAGCCTTCCTGCTCCTGCGCCAGCATCAGCAAGGGGATGATCGCGGATTGCTCGCGTCCCTTCGGATATTTCTTGATCCACTGCTTCGCCGCCGCCGCATTCGCCCGGTTGAAGGCGAAGGAGGCTGGCTGGAGGCTGGCTTCTGCGAGACGGCGGACTGACATGGAGTTTCGCTTTTATGTTTTCTTATTGAACCGAACTGGAGACGCGATAGCAGTTCTCAGATTGCCCTAACACGCATACAAACTCTTCCTTACCGCGCTTCAGACGGATGTATTCATCATAACGATCGTCAACCCAAGAGACACAGTAAGGCCTCGGCCGGCTGGGCACTTGGGCAACAAACGACTCGATCGGACACGGAAGAGAATGAAAACCCATCCCCTCATCCATCGGCGCATGCCTCTCGTATGTACGCCCCATCAGCAAGTCGCCCTCCGAGACCAGCTCAAACCCGATCTTGAGCAGGTCTCGCGAAAGCAATCGACCATCCGGGGCCCAAGCAGGAACTTGGGCCGCCATGGTCAGAACCGCTGCGGTGACAAGCGCGTTCATTGCTACCGATCCACCTCACCAAACACGATGTCGAGGGAGCCGAGAACGGCGGTGACGTCGGCCAACATGTGGCCGCGACACAAAAAGTCCATGGCCTGGAGGTGCGCGAAGCCGGGCGCGCGCAGCTTGCAGCGATAGGGTTTGTTGGTGCCGTCGGAGACCAGATAGACGCCGAACTCACCTTTCGGCGCCTCGACCGCCGCATAGACCTCGCCGGCCGGCACGCGGTAGCCTTCGGTGTAGAGCTTGAAGTGATGGATCAGCGCTTCCATCGAGCGCTTCATCGCCGCGCGCTTCGGCGGCACCACCTTGCCGTCGAGGTTAGACACCGGCCCGCTGCCTTCCTTGCCGAGCAACAGGTCGACGCACTGGCGCATGATTTTCGCCGACTGCCGCATCTCTTCCATGCGTACCAGATAACGGTCGAAACAGTCGCCGTTCTTGCCGATCGGAATGTCGAAATCCAGCTCGGCATAGCATTCGTAGGGCTGCGATTTGCGCAGGTCCCACGGCGCGCCCGAGCCGCGCACCATGACGCCGGAAAAACCCCAGGCCCATGCGTCGGCCAGAGACACCGTCGCGATGTCGACATTGCGCTGCTTGAAGATACGGTTGCCGGTCAAAAGCGCGTCGAGATCGTCGACCGATTTCAGGAATGGGTCGATCCACTTGCCGATGTCCTCGATCAGCTTCTGCGGCAGATCCTGATGGACGCCCCCGGGGCGGAAATAGGCAGCATGCATGCGCGAGCCCGAGGCGCGCTCATAGAACACCATCAGCTTTTCGCGCTCGACGAAGCCCCACAGCGGCGGCGTCAGCGCGCCGACATCCATCGCCTGCGTCGTCACGTTGAGGATATGCGACATGATGCGGCCGATTTCCGAATAGAGAACTCGGATCAACTGGCCCCGCTTCGGCACCTCGATACCGAGCAGCCGCTCCGCGGCAAGCGCAAAGGCATGCTCCTGGTTCATCGGCGCGCAATAATCGAGCCGGTCGAGATAGGGCACGGCCTGCAGATAAGTCTTGGCCTCGATCAGCTTTTCCGTGCCGCGATGCAACAGACCGATATGCGGATCGACGCGATCGACGACTTCGCCGTCGAGCTCCAGCACAAGGCGCAAAACGCCATGCGCCGCAGGGTGCTGAGGGCCAAAATTAATGTTGAAATTGCGGACGGAGGTTTCAGCCATTTTTTCTATATACTCATTGCCCCAGTACCGGAGCTTCGATCCTCAACAAATCAGATTTTGATGTCCTTACCCTGTGCCTTCAGGGCAGCTTGTGTCTGCCGGAGTGCCTCAGGGACGATGGTTTTTTGGAAGTACTCGGCCAGATACGGCAGTTTGGCCATATAGGCCGGCGTCTTTGCCAAAATACGCGACCCCATCGGCGACGCGTAAAAGTCATCCATCGCCTCCACTTCATCGGGATCGAAGGCTTCCAGCAGCATCAACGCCGTCAGATGCTCTAGAGTCTCCGAGTTATCCAGCAATGCTCGCTTGATGAAGTCATCAGCAAACTCACCCGCATCGCTGTCTGAAATCGAGGGATTGGCTCCTTTCAATTCAGCTATCGTTTGCTGCCGCAAGGCGGGCGCCATCGCTTTGAAATTTGCGTTCATGTTGAAATTTCGAACATAGCGCAAGGCAGCGCTGACCGCTTTGGGATCATATTTTTGCAGCTTAGACTCAAAATTGCCGTCAGGAATGCTATCCGCTCGACCCGTCAAGTCACCGGCCAACAGCGCGAAAAACGATACGATCACGATCGGAAGCCAATGCCGTGATATTTTTATCATTGTTTCGCCTTTTCGTCGCCTGGAAGCACGTAATCCGTACCTTCCCACGGAGACAGAAAATCGAAATTGCGGAATTCCTGCTTGAGCTCCACCGGCTCGTAGATGACGCGCTTGGCTTCGTCGTCGTAACGCACCTCGACGAAGCCGGTCAGCGGAAAGTCCTTGCGCAGCGGATGGCCTTCAAAGCCGTAGTCGGTCAGGATCCGCCGCAGATCGGGATGGCCCGAAAACAGCACGCCGTAGAGATCGTAGGTCTCGCGCTCGAACCAGTCGGCGCCGGGATATATCCCGGTGATCGACGGCACGAGCGTCTCTTCGTCGGCCTGGACCTTGAGCCGGATGCGGATATTCTGCTTCGGCGACAGCAGGTGATAGACGACGTCGAAGCGCTTTGCCCGTGACGGATAATCGGCGCCGCAAACGTCGATGATCGAAATGAACTGGCATTTCGGGTCGTCGCGCAGGAAGGTCACCACCTCGATCAGGTCGCGCGGCTCGACCGAGATAGTGAGTTCGCCATAGGCGAGCACCGCCGCGCCGATCCGGCCGATCAGCTTCTCGCCGAGATAGGTCGAGAGGTCATTCAACGCCTGGGTCATGCCGCTCACCGCTCGATCGTGCCGGTGCGGCGGATCTTCTTCTGCAGCAGAAGGATGCCGTAGAGCAGCGCTTCGGCGCTCGGCGGACAGCCGGGCACGTAGATGTCGACCGGCACGATGCGGTCGCAGCCGCGCACCACCGAATAGGAATAATGATAATAGCCGCCGCCATTGGCGCAAGAGCCCATCGAGATGACGTAGCGCGGCTCCGGCATCTGATCGTAGACCTTGCGCAGCGCCGGCGCCATCTTGTTGGTCAGCGTGCCGGCGACGATCATGATGTCGGACTGGCGCGGGGACGCGCGCGGCGCGACACCGAACCTCTCCGAGTCATAGCGCGGCATCGACGTATGGATCATCTCGACGGCGCAGCAGGCGAGGCCAAACGTCATGAACATCAGCGAGCCGCTGCGCGCCCAGGTGATCAGCGCCTCGGTCGAGGTGACGAGAAAGCCCTTGTCGGCGAGCTCGTTGTTGATCTCCAGGAAGAATGGATCGTCGGACCCGACCGGCCTGCCGGTGTTGGGGTCGATGAGGCCCTTGGGCTTCGGCGCGACGAGCGTACCGGAACTGTCGTTCAATCCCATTCCAGCGCTCCTTTTTTCCATTCATAGGCAAAGCCGATGGTCAACACCGCCAAAAACACCATCATCGACCAGAAACCGAGCATGCCGATCTGGCTGAACGACACCGCCCACGGAAACAGGAAGGCCACCTCCAGATCGAAGATGATGAACAGGATCGACACCAGGTAGAAGCGGATATCGAACTTCATGCGGGCGTCGTCGAACGAGTTGAAGCCGCACTCGTAGGCGGAAAGCTTTTCCGGATCGGGGTTGCGGTAGGCCACCAGGAACGGTGCGGCGAGCAGCGCCAGCCCGACGATCAGCGCCACGCCGATGAACAGGACGATGGGCAGGTACGAACCTAAAAGTGCGTTCATGCTGCAGTTTCCGTTGGCGGCCAATCCACTCTGATTACAGCACCGGACCCACTTGCGGAAGCGTGACAGTTTAACCACTGAACCGTTTTAAGGGGGCTCTATGCTGCAACGCGGCGAGGGTTAGCGCAGCGCTTTCGGCGAAGCAAGTCAAACCTTGTTCAAATCGCGGTGCTGGACGGCATATCCGGGAAAACTGGTCCGATCCGCTCCTGTTTGATTTCCTTCACTTTTTACTCCACTTTTCTCTCCTGACATGGATGCCGCCAAAACCCTGTTAGCATGGCACGGAATCGCAGGTCATTTTCTCTGTCTAAAATCGTCCGGATGCCGCCTTCATGAAGGAAAAAATCTCGCTCGCCATGGCCCGCCGCATTGCGCTCGCGGCACAGGGATTCAATGACCCGCGCCCCACCGGCACGCCTGACCGCCGGCATCTGGCCCGCGTGCTTGCCCGTACCGGCCTGCTGCAGATCGATTCCGTCAGCGCCGTGGTGCGCGCCCACTATATGCCGCTCTATTCGCGGCTTGGCCCCTACAAGCTGGCGCTGCTCGACGACGCCGCCGTAACGCGCAAGCGCATGGTCTTCGAATATTGGGCGCACGAAGCCTCCTTCTTGCCGGTCGAGACCTATCCGCTGATGCGCTGGCGCATGCAGCGGGCCGAGTGCGGCGACGAAATGTACAGCGGACTGGCCAAATGGGGCCGCGAGCACGCCGCCTATATCGAAGACATCTATCGCGAGGTCGCCGAACGAGGCCCGATCGCGGCGTCGGCTTTCGAAGGGCAGAAGGGTTCGGGTGGCTGGTGGGGCTGGAGCCATGCCAAGCACGCCTTCGAATGGCTGTTCTGGGCCGGCCGCATCACCACGGCGCATCGCCGCGGCTTCGAACGGTTCTACGATCTGCCGGAGCGCGTGCTGCCGCCAACAATACTGAGTCTGCCAACGCCCTCCCCCGAAGACGCTCACCGCGAATTGCTGCGCATCTCGGCCCGTGCCCACGGCATCGCCACGGCAGGCGACCTGCGCGACTATTTCCGCCTCTCGCCCGCCGACATCAAGGGCCGCATCGAGGAGCTGGTCGAGGCCGGCGAGCTGTTGCCGGTGAGCGTCGACGGCTGGAACAAAACAGCCTATCTCCACAAGGACGCCCGTTTGCCGCGCAGGATCGAGGCGCGCGCCTTGCTCGCGCCGTTCGATCCTGTCGTCTTCGAACGATCGCGCACCGAGCGGTTGTTCGACTTCCACTACCGCATCGAGATCTACACGCCGGCCGAAAAGCGGCGGTATGGCTATTATGTGCTGCCATTCCTGCTCGGCGACAGCATCGTCGGGCGCGTTGACCTCAGGGCCGACCGTCCGGCCGGCGTATTGCGCGTCCATGCCGCCTATGCGGAGCCCGGCGCCCCGCCACAAACCGCTGCCGAACTCTTCAAGGAATTGAAGCAGATACAGGGCTGGCTCGGCCTGGAACGCATCGAGGTGACCGCTGCCGGCGATTTGGGCCGGCCGCTCGCGGATATCGCCGCGCCATAGACGTGCGTTGACACAACTGCCTCCACAAGCCTAAATCCGTTCCAGACGGTCCCCTGCCCGCAACGGCAGGGGCCAAGAGGGAATGCGGTGCGAAATCTCGATTTCAAATCCGCGGCTGTCCCCGCAACTGTAAGCGACGAGCCAAGGCCGAAAACCACTGGGATATTCCCGGGAAGGCGGCACCCAGGCGATGACCCGCGAGCCAGGAGACCTGCCGTCTAGGACCTAAGAATCCGATCGCCTGGCGGGTTTTCCGGGCAAGGAGCCTGATTTGGAACGCGACAGCAGTTTTCCGGCTGAGACAGCGGATTTATTGTCCGGCCATGGTGATTCCCCGGCCGGCGTTACCGTCATCGTCTGCTCGTCCTGCCGTGACGAGACCGGTTCGGACGCTCATCCGCGCGCTGGCGAACTGCTCGCAGAGGACACGCGCCGCGCTGCTTCCAGCGAAAACATCAAAATCCGCACCGTCGAATGCCTCGGCAATTGCAAGCGCCGGCTCAGCGCGGCCATGCTGCGCGACGGCTGCTGGAGTTACGTCTTTGGTGATCTGACCACGACCAGGGGCGCCGATCTCGTCACCGGGGCAAAGCTGTTCGCCACCTCGACCGATGGGCTCATTCCATGGCGCGGCCGTCCCGATTGCCTGAAGCGCGGCCTGGTTGCCCGCATCCCTCCCCTTGACCTTTTGAAGGACCTGACATGACCGCTGCCTCCCTTTCGCGCGTTCCCTGCACCGTGGTCACCGGCTTTCTCGGCGCCGGCAAGACGACGTTGATCCGCCATTTGCTCGAAAACGCCAAAGGCAAGCGCCTGGCCATCATCGTCAACGAGTTCGGCGACATCGGCATCGACGGCGAGATCCTGAAGGGCTGCGGCATCGACACCTGCCCCGAGGAAAACATCGTCGAGCTGGCCAATGGTTGCATCTGCTGCACCGTCGCCGATGATTTCGTCCCGGCGCTGGACCAGATCCTGTCGCTGACGCCGAGGGTCGACCACATCCTGATCGAGACATCCGGCCTCGCTTTGCCCAAGCCGCTGGTCCAGGCCTTCCAGTGGCCGTCGGTGAAAAGCCGCGTGACGGTGGACGGCGTCATTGCCGTGGTCGACGGACCGGCGCTGGCTGATGGCCGCGTAGCCAACGACATGGACGCCCTGCAGGCGCAGGACGAGACGCTCGACCATGACGATCCGGTCGAGGAAGTGTTCGAAGACCAGCTCGCCTGCGCCGACCTGATCATCCTGTCGAAGAGCGACCTGATGGACGCAGCCGGCTCGGCCCGTGCCAATGCCGTCATCGGCAAGCACGTTGCGCGGGCGGTGAAGATCGTACCGACTTCGCAAGGCAAGGTCGACCCTTCGGTGCTGCTCGGCCTCGGCCTCGCCGTCGAGGACGAAATCGAGAACCGCAAGACCCACCACGACGACGAGCTCGACCACGAACATGACGATTTTGACTCGTTCGTCATCGACATCGCATCTGTGTCCAACCCGGACGAGCTCGCACAACGCGTCGCCACGGCGGCGGAGGAAGAAAACGTGTTGCGCGTCAAAGGTTTCGTCGAAGTCGGCGGCAAGCCGATGCGGCTCCTGCTGCAGGCCGTCGGTCCGCGCGTCAACCACTATTACGACCGCGCCTGGACCGCTGAAGACGACCGCCGCTCGCGCCTCGTCGTCATCGGCCTGAAAGGGCTGAACCGCCCGGCCATCGAGCGTATCCTCGCCGGCTGACCCCAAGTACGAGCCGCGATGCACATCCTCACCACCACATCCGCCTCGCTCGACGATCTCGCCGAGCCTGTCGATCTCAGGCAAACGCCTGCGGATGTCGTGGCGCTGTCCTTCACCGACAGCGACCTGGCCGGGCTGGCGGCGGCGTGGAAGGCAGATGCGCACCGCCTGCCGTCGATGCGGCTCGCCGCCTTGCGCGACCTGCGCCATCCGATGTCCGTCGACCTGTGGATCGACAGTGTCGCCCGCCACGCCAAGGTCATTCTGGTCCGCATCCTCGGCGGCTATGACTGGTGGCGCTATGGCTGCGACCAGCTCGCCGCTATCGCGCGAAATCGCGGTATCAAGCTGGCGCTCCTACCGGGCGAGAGCCACGACGAGGATTTGCGACTGATCGAAGGCTCGACGCTGCCGCGCGAGGAGTTGGACGCCCTGCTTGGCTACTTCCGCGAGGGCGGGCCGGCAAATATGACGGCGCTGGTGCAGAGGCTGGCAAGTCTCGCTGGATCGGGTGCGGCGGTAGCCGAACCTGTTAGCGTGCCAAAGGCGGGATTTTACGAGCCGGGACTGGGGGTCGTAGAACGCGGTGTCCCCCTCCCCCTCGAGGGGAGGGCCCGGCCGCAGGCCGGGGGTGGGGTCCTCTCCGAAGCGCGCCTGCACAAAACGTCGAGCACTGCCGTGACGACCCCACCCGGCCCTGCGGGTCCCCTCGAGGGGGAGGGGGACGTCGTGCCAATTCTCTTCTACCGTTCGATGCTGCTCGCGGCCGATGTCGCGCCCATCGACGCGCTTTTCGAAGCCCTGCGCCACCGCGGCATGGCTCCCGTGCCTATGTTCGTCTCCAGCCTCAAGGACCCGGCGTCGCTCGCCTTTGTCGCAACCGCGCTCGCAACCCTGAAGCCTGCCGCCATCATCACCGCCACAGCTTTCGCCTCGGGTGCCGAGCCCGGCGTTGAAACCCTGTTCGACCGCGCCGGCGTGCCCGTGTTCCAGGTCATCGTCGCAACCACCCGCCGCGACATCTGGCAAACCAATCAGCGCGGCCTGGCGCCCGCCGACCTTGCCATGCATGTCGTCCTGCCCGAGCTCGACGGCCGCATCCTGGCCGGCGCCATTTCATTCAAGGGCGAAAGCGAAACCGACCCGGCGCTGGCCTTCCGCGCCTTCGCCAACCGGCCTGAGCCCGACCGCGTGGCGCAAGTGGCGAACCGTGTCGAGGCCTTCGTGCGCCTGCAGCGGTCGCCGCGTGCGGAGCGCAAGCTCGCCATCCTGATCCCCGACTATCCGAGCGCCCCCGGTCGCACCGGCTACGCGGTTGGTCTCGACGTGCCGTCCAGCGTCCTGGCAATGCTGCACGACCTCAGCGAACAGGGCTACGCCGTTGAAAGCATTCCGCAAACACCGCGCGAGTTGCTGGAGACGCTGGAAAAGGGCGGCCATGGGCTGGCATTGAAGGAGTATTTGACCTTCTCGACGGAATTGCCGCCGTCGGCCATCGCTGCGGTGGAAGCCGCATGGGGAAATCCAGAAGATGAGACAGGTTTGTGCGAGGCACCCCCCTCTGTCCTGCCGGACATCTCCCCCTCAAGGGGGGAGATTAGCAGTTCCGCCACCGGCTCTCCCTTAAGGCCCTCGGTAATTGGCGAAAGTAGAGACAACAGCGCAATCTCCCCCCTTGAGGGGGAGATGTCCGGCAGGACAGAGGGGGGCGCGACGGAACGCCAACCTTCGCTGCTGGTCAGCGAAAAACAATTCGCCTTCCGCACAGCCACCTTCGGCAACGTCACCGTGGCACTCGCCCCTGACCGCGGGCGCTCAGCCGACCGCCGCGCCGACTATCACGACCCGACGCTGCCGCCGCGCCATGCGCTGGTCGCCTTTGGGCTCTGGCTGCGCAAGTCGCTCGGCATCCATGCAATTGTCCATGTCGGCGCCCACGGCACGCTGGAGTGGCTGCCCGGCAAGACCGTGGCGCTCAGCGAAAACTGCTTTCCCGAGATAGTCACCGGTCCCCTGCCCGTCATCTATCCCTTCATCGTCTCCAACCCGGGAGAGGCAGCGCAGGCCAAGCGGCGCATTGCCGCCGTCACGCTCGGCCATCTGCCGCCGCCGCTGACCGGCGCCGGGCTGGACGAAAACCAGCACCGGCTTGAACGACTGGTTGACGAATATGCCCAGGCCGACGGGCTCGACCGCCGCCGCCGCGACCGCCTGGCGAAGCTGATCGTCGAGACGGCGGAAAAGACCGGCCTCGCCTCGGAAGCCGGGGTTGCCCAAACCGACGTCCCCGACGAAGCGCTGCGCCGCATCGACGCCTGGCTCTGCGATCTCAAGGATTTCGCCATCAAGGACGGCCTGCACATTTACGGCCGCTCGCCGGAAGGCGAGGCCGATCCGTTGCGGCGGCAAAGCGCGGCAGCTGAAAAAACCGCGCTGCTTGCCGCCCTCGACGGCCGCCACGTCGCTGCCGGTCCGGCCGGTGCGCCGGCGCGTGGCCGGAGCGATGTGCTGCCCACCGGCCGCAATTTGTTTACCGCCGACCCGCGCACCATGCCGACGCCGACCGCCTATGATCTGGGCAAGGTGGCAGCGGAGGAAGTCGTCCGCAGCTACATGCAATCGCATGGCGACTGGCCGCGCTCGCTGGTCATCGACCTCTGGGGCTCGGCCTCGCTGCGCACCGGCGGTGAGGAGATCGCGCAAGGCCTGGCGCTGATGGGCTGCCGGCCGCAATGGGATTCCGCCACCGGCCGCATCACCGGCATAGATGTGCTGCCGCCGGCAACACTCCGCCGTCCGCGCATTGATGTCACCTGGCGCATATCGGGCCTGTTCCGCGACATGTTCCCGACCCAGATCGCGCTGATCGACGCCGCGGCCAACGCGGTGGCGACCCGCGACGAGGACGATTCGGAAAACCCGCTCGCCGCCAGGGCCCGCATCGACGGCAAGATCAGCCCGCGCATTTTCGGCACCTCGCCGGGCACTTACGGCGCGGGCGTCGAGGACTTGTTGTCGAGCGGCGACTGGGCCGCGCGCGAAGAGATCGGCCGCACCTATCTCGCCGCCACCTCGCACGTCTATGGCGGCTCCGAGGGCAAAGGCATTTCGGCGCCCGGCGCGTTCGAGGATCGCCTCGCCGAGGCCGACCTTCTGGTTCATACCGGCGACGACCCCGGCCGCGACATCCTCGAAGGCTCGGCCGACGTCGCCTTCATCGGCGGCTTTTCGGCAGCACTTGCCGCGCTCGGCAAAAACGCCGACGTGATCGTGCTCGACACCACGGACCCGCAAAGACCGAAGCCGCGCTCGGTTGGTGAGGCCGTATCCCGGGTAGTTCGCGCCCGCGCCGTCAATCCGCGCTTCATCGCCGGCCAGATGCGTCATGGCCCGCGCGGCGCCTCGGAATTCGCCGAGACGGTCGACCGTCTAGTCGGCTTTGCTGAGACTACCCATGCCATATCGGGCACGCTGATCGAGGCGGTGCACGACGCCTATCTTGGCGAACCCGTGGTGCGCGCCTTCATCCTGCGCGAGAACCCGGCGGCGGCGAAGGTGATTGCCGAGCGTTTGCTGTCGGCACGGCGGCGCGGGCTCTGGCATCCGCTGCGCAATTCGATCGATGACGATCTCGCCGCACTGATTGCCGAAGTGCAAGCTCTGGGAGTGGCGGCATGAACGCTTTCTCGCGCCGTGGCGCCTGCCCCGCCTTGTCCGCGCCGATGCAGACCGGCGACGGGCTGCTGGTGCGGCTCAATCCGGTCGCTGGAGGACTGTTGCCGAAATCGTTGATCGGACTCTGCGAATCTGCCTTGCGCCATGGCAACGGTATCATGGAAGTGACCGCCCGCGGCAGCCTGCAGATCCGCGGCCTGACGCCCGCAAGCGCGCGGCTGCTGGCGATGGAGGTCGATGCGCTCGGCATCGCGGTGCGCACCGGCGTGCCGGTCGAGACCGGCCCGCTGGCCGGGCTCGACCAGGAGGAGATAGCCGACCCGCGCCCAATGGCGCAGCGGATTAGGGCGGCAATTGAGGACGCCGGTGTTACGCAACGCCTTGGCCCGAAGGTTTCGGTGATTGTTGACGGCTGCGGGCAGCTGACAATGGATGCGGTTACGGCCGATGTCAGGCTGGTCGGGGTGCGGGCCGCCGACGGAATTAAGTGGCGGGTATCGCTCGCCGGAGATGCGCAGGGTGCCACGCCGCTGGCGATGTCCGAGGAAGATGCGGCTTGTGACATCGCTGTCGCCATTCTCAGGATGGTTGCCGAAAAGGGCCGCGATGCCCATGCGCGGGATTTGACGGCGAGGCAGCTGAGATCCCTCGCAAGTTGGCGATCCGTCGCGCCCCCCTCTGTCCTGCCGGACATCTCCCCCTCTAGGGGGGAGATCTGCAGCTTCGCCGGCGGCTTCCCCCCAGCACCTTCGGCGATTGGCGAAAGCGGCGACGAAGGCGCAATCTCCCCCCTAGAGGGGGAGATGTCCGGCAGGACAGAGGGGGGCGCGAAGGATCGCCGGCCCATCGGAATTTTCGATCTGGCAGCCGGCAGTACCTCCCTCGGCATCGGCCTGCCGTTCGGCAGCATACCAGCGCAAAAGCTTATCGATCTCACCGAACACGCCCTCACCCTCGGCACTACCGAAATCCGCCTGGCGCCGGGTCGCGCGCTGCTTTTGCTTGGCCTCTCCCCAGCCGCATGTCTTTCCCTCCAGAAAACCGCCGCAGCCCTCGGCTTTGTCACCGACGCAGCCGATCCGCGCACCAGGATCGCCGCCTGCCCCGGCGCACCCGCCTGCGCCTCCGGCCGGATCGCCACCCGCGACATCGCCGAGACCATCGCCGTGGAAAACCGCGATATCCTCGATTCCTCGCTGACGCTGCACATCTCCGGCTGCGCCAAGGGTTGCGCCCATCCCGGTCCGGCGGCGCTGACCCTGGTCGGTGGCGAAAACGGAGCCGGACTTGTCGTGGACGGGACGGCAAAGGCATTGCCCGCCGGATACAGGCCGGGCTACGACGCCGCGCACGGCATCGGCCGCATTGCAGCGGCGATCCGCAGCGCACGACATTCCGGCGAAACCGCTGCCGCCTGCCTGGCAAGGCTCGGCGCGGCCGGCATCACCGAAATCTACCGACAGGAATGAGCATGCCCGCCCAGAACGCCTACGACTACATCCATGACGGCACGGCGATCTACGAGCGCTCCTTCGCCATTATCCGCGCCGAGGCCGACCTGTCGCGCTTTTCCGAAGCCGAGGCCGAAATCGCTATCCGCATGATCCACGCCTGCGGCCAGGTCGAGGCTGCGCGACACTTCGTTTTCTCGAGCGATTTCGTCGCCGCCGCGCGCACGGCGTTGGGGGCCGGCGCGCCGATCTTCTGCGACGCGCAGATGGTCTCGCACGGCGTCACGCGCGCCCGGCTGCCGGCCGGCAACGAGGTGATCTGCAGGCTGCGCGATCCGGGGACCGCCGACATCGCGAAAAAGATCGGCAACACCCGCTCAGCTGCGGCGATCGACCTGTGGGGCGAGCGTATGGCCGGTTCGGTCGTCGCCATCGGCAATGCGCCGACCGCCCTGTTTTATCTGCTGGAGAAGCTGCGCGACGGCGCCCCGAAGCCGGCGGCGATCATCGGCATGCCGGTCGGGTTTGTCGGTGCCGCTGAATCAAAGGATGCCCTGGCCGAAAATTCCTATGGCGTGCCTTACGCCATCGTGCGCGGCCGGCTGGGCGGCAGCGCCATGACCGCCGCCTCCCTCAATGCATTGGCGAGGCCGGGCCTATGAATGCGATTGCAAAAGGCAAGCTTGTCGGCGTCGGCACCGGACCCGGCGACCCGGAACTCTTGACGCTGAAGGCAGTGCGCGCGCTGGCCGCGGCCGATGTCGTCGCGCATTTCGCTAAGCGCGGCAACAACAGCAACGCCCGGGCCATCGTCGAAACCCATTTTCGCCCCGATCTGATTGAACTGCCGCTGCTCTATCCGGTGACGACCGAAATCGACAAGGATCACAGCGATTACCGCTCGCAGATAACCGATTTCTATGAGCAATCGGCCGAAAAGGTCGCCGAGCACCTCAGCGCCGGCAGGATGGTCGCGGTGCTCTCGGAGGGCGACCCGCTTTTCTACGGCTCCTACATGCATCTTCATGTCCGGCTGGCACATCGCTTTCCGAGCGAAGTCATCCCCGGCGTCACCGCCATGTCCGGCTGCTGGTCGGCGACCGGCCTGCCTATCGTCCAGGGCGACGACGTGCTGACGGTGCTGCCGGGCACCATGAGCGAATTCGAGCTGACGCGTCGCCTCGCCGACACCGACGCTGCGGTGATCATGAAGGTCGGCCGCAACCTGCCCAAGATCAGGCGCGCGCTGGAGGCAACCGACAAGCTGGCGCGGGCCATCTATGTCGAGCGCGGCACCATGCCGGGCGGCGTCTCGATGCGGCTGGTCGATAAAAAGGACGACCAGGCGCCTTATTTCGCCATCGTGCTGGTGGCCGGCTGGTCGGGCCGGCCAAGCGCATTGAAAGCCGAAGCATGAGCGGCCGCCTCACTGTCATCGGCCTCGGGCCCGGCAACGCCGACCAGGTGACGCCAGAGGCAAGCCGCGCCGTTGCCGAGGCAAAATTCTTCTACGGCTATAAACCCTATCTCGACCGGCTCGATCTGCGCCCCGACCAGATTCGCGTCGCTTCCGACAATCGCGAGGAACTCGCGCGCTCCAGGGACGCGCTGCTGAAGGCTGTGGAAGGCCACGATGTCGCCGTCGTGTCGGGCGGCGATCCCGGCGTCTTCGCCATGGCCGCAGCCGTCTGCGAGGCAATGGAAGCGGGCCCACCCGAATGGCGCGCGGTCGACATCGCCATCGTGCCCGGTATCACCGCCATGCTCGCCGTCGCCGCCCGCATCGGCGCGCCGCTCGGCCATGATTTCTGCGCCATCTCGTTGTCCGACAATCTGAAGCCGTGGGACCTGATCGAGCTACGCCTGCTAGCGGCAGCCGGCGCCGGCTTCGTAATCGCGCTCTACAACCCGATCAGTAAGGCGCGCCCATGGCAGCTAGGCCGCGCCTTCGAATGCTTGACGGCGATCCTGCCCGGCACCACGCCGGTGATCTTCGGCCGTGCCGCCGGCCGTCCCGACGAGCGCATTGAGGTTTTTCTGCTGGCCGACGCCGATGCCGCGAAGGCCGACATGTCGACCTGCATCATCATCGGCTCGCCGGAAACCAGGATCATCAAGCGGGGTGACAAGGCCGCGCTGGTCTACACGCCGCGTTCGGCAGCGGGCCCAAGAACATGACCGACCAGAAAATGATCGACCATCTCGCCAAGAGATTCGACGGTCTCAGCCGACGTGACGTCCGGCAGCGCCGGCCTGCGGATCATCACCACCTCGATTCCCAGCGCTCGCGCCGCCGCGATCTTGCCGTAGGTCGCCTCGCCGCCGCTGTTTTTGGAAACAACGACTTCGATGTGGTGTTGCAGAAGCAGTGCATGTTCGTCGACTTCCCGAAACGGCCCGCGCGCCAAGAGATAGGTCGCGCGGGGCACGGCGAGCCTGGGCTCGACCGGGTCGACACTGCGGATGAGATAATGATGCTGGGGAGCGGCCTTGAAGGCAGCGACCTCCTGTCGCCCGAGCGCCAGGAACACGCGGCGCGGCACCGATCCCAAAGCCGTCACCGCGCTGGCAACGGTGTCGACCAACATCCAGCGATCACCTTCGACCGCCTCCCATCCGGGACGCCTGAGCGCAACGACAGGCACGCCGGTCATGCGCGCTGCTTCCGCCGCATTGGCGGAGATTCGCGCCGCATAGGGATGCGTGGCGTCGATCAGCAGGTCGATCTTGTTCTGGCGGAGATACGCCGCCAGCCCGCCGGCACCGCCGAAGCCGCCGACCCGCACCGGCACCCCCTGCGCGGCCGGGTTTTCGGTGCGGCCGGCCAGCGACAGCATGACCGAAATATCCGCGCGCGCGGCCAGCTTTCCGGCCATTTGCCGGGCTTCGGTGGTTCCGCCGAGGATCAGTATGCGGTGGGTCATTATGCCTGCTGAAGCTCCGCGCGGCGCCAAGCTCACCTCAAAGTGGCTCACGATCATCGGCATCGGCGAGGACGGTGTAGCGGGTCTCGGCGACGAGGCCAAGCAGTTGATCGCGGAGGCCGAATTCGTCTTCGGCGGCAAGCGCCACCTTGCCCTCGTCGCGTCGCTCGCCAAAGGTGAAGCGCGCGTCTGGCCGACACCTTTCGATGCCGAGATGCGCGACGTGCTGGCGCTCTCCGGCAGACGCGTCTGCGTGCTGGCCTCCGGCGATCCCCTCTACCACGGTGTCGGCGTCACCCTCGCCCGCAAGGTCGCGGCAGAGGGTATGCGGGTGATCCCCGCGCCCTCGGCCTTTTCGCTGGCCGCCTCACGCCTGGGCTGGGCGCTGCAGGACGTCGAGACCATTTCGCTGCATGGCCGCTCGCTCGACCTGATCCGGCCGTTGCTGCATCCTTGCACCCGCATTCTCGCGCTGACCTCGGACAGCGATGCACCGGGAGCGATTGCCCGTCTCATGACCGAACTTGGCTTCGGCGCTTCGCGGTTGATGGTGCTGGAGGCGCTGGGTGGGCCGAACGAAAGCCTGCGCTCGGCGAGCGCTGGCACTTTCGACCTCGAAAAGATCAACCCGCTCAACGTGCTCGCGATCGAAGTTGAATCGACTTCGCAAGCACGCATCGTGCCGCTGACAGCGGGACTTGCCGATCATTTGTTCGAGCATAACGGCCAGATCACCAAACGCGAAGTGCGCGCCGTCACGCTGTCCGCTCTCGCGCCAAGACGCGGCGAACTGCTGTGGGACATCGGCGCCGGATCGGGCTCCATCGGCATCGAATGGATGCTGGCGCATCCCTCCATGCGCGCCATTGCCGTTGAGGCCGATCCGACCCGCGCCGCGCGCATCCGACGCAACGCCGCGGCTTGCGGCGTTCCCAGTCTCACCGTCGTCGAAGGTTCGGCACCGCAAGCGCTTGCCGGGCTGGAGACGCCCGCGGCGATATTCATCGGCGGCGGCGGCAGCGATGCCGGCGTGCTGGAGGGAGCCATGGATGCCTTGCCTGCCGGCGGCCGCCTCGTCGCCAATGCGGTGACCCTGGAGATGGAGGCGCTGCTGCTTTCCCGTCACGCCGCGCACGGCGGCGAACTCACCCGCATCGCTGTATCCCGTGCTTCGCCGGTCGGTTCGATGCAGGCGTGGCGGCCGGCCATGCCGGTTACCCAATGGAGCTGGGTCAAGCCATGATGGTCGCGGGCATCGGCAGCCGCAAAGGCGTCAGCGCAACGGACGTGCTTGCCGCGGTAGAAACCGCGCTGGAGGCGCACGGGCTTGCCCTGTCGGCGCTTTCAGCCCTCGCGACCGCGTCTCTCAAGCAGGATGAGGCGGCAATCTTCGACGCCGGACGCGAACTCCGCCTTCCGGTAATCGTTGTCGGGCAGGACGAACTCAAAGCCGCATCTCCGACCAGCCGTTCCGACCTATCGCAGGAGCATGCCGGCACGCCGTCGGTTTCCGAAGCCTCGGCGCTTGCCGCCGCCGGCAAAGGCGCAAAACTGCTCGGGCCGCGCACCGTGCTCGGTGCTGTCACTTGCGCCATCGCCATCAGCGGAGAGGCGGCATGACCGTTCACTTCATCGGTGCCGGCCCGGGTGCTGCCGACCTCATCACCTTGCGCGGCAGCCGACTGCTCGGCAGTTGTCCCGTCTGCCTCTATGCCGGATCGATCGTCGCGCCGGAGCTGTTGCAGCACTGCGCGCCCGGAACGAGGTTGATCGACACCGCGCCGATGTCGCTCGACGAGATCGAGGCCGAATATCTGGCCGCCCACGCGGCCGGCAATGATGTCGCCCGCCTGCATTCCGGCGATCTTTCGGTATGGAGCGCCGTTGCCGAGCAGATCCGCCGGCTGGAAAAGCACGGCATTCCCTACACGCTGACGCCGGGCGTGCCGTCCTTCGCCGCTGCGGCGGCAGCGCTGCGCCGCGAGCTGACCATTCCAGAAGTCGCGCAAAGCCTGGTGCTGACCCGCATCTCCGGCCGCGCCTCGAAAATGCCCCCCGGCGAAACGCTGGCCGGCTTCGGCCGCACCGGCGCCACGCTGGCCATCCACCTTGCCATCCACGCTATCGACCGCGTCGTCGCCGAGCTGACGCCGCATTACGGCGCCGACTGCCCGGTCGCGGTCGTCTTCCGAGCCTCCTGGCCGGACGAGCGCGTGCTGACCGGCACGCTGGCCACCATCGAGGCGCAATTGGCCGCCGATCCGATGGAACGCACGGCAATCATCTTCGTCGGCCGCTCGCTGGCGGCCGAAGGCTTTGGCGAAAGTTCACTGTATGACGCGCACTACCAGCGGCGCTTTCGCGGACGGGACGGATTGTGAGCGGCAGCAATAGAAACACTACGGTCGAGCAGGCGCTCACCCGGCTCAACTTCAAGCCGCGCCAGCTGGAGCCCGGTCATGTCTGGCTGGCCGGTGCCGGCCCTGGCGATCCCGGCTGCCTGACGCTGGAAGTGCTGGCCGCCCTCGGACAGTGCGACGCGCTGGTTTATGACGCGCTGGTCTCGCCAGAAGTCGTCGCCGTCGCCGAGGGCGCGGAACTGTTCTATGCCGGCAAACGCGGCGGCAAGCCGTCGATGAAGCAGGACGACATAACCGCTCTGCTGGTCCGGCTGGCGCGCGCGGGCCGGCGCGTCGTCAGGCTGAAGGGCGGCGACCCCTATATTTTCGGGCGTGGCGGCGAAGAGGCGCTGGCGCTGGCCGGGGAAACTATCCCGTTCCGCATCCTGCCTGGCCTGACGTCCGGCCTCAGCGCGCTGGCCGCGACCGGCATTCCCGGCACCATGCGCGGCATCAACAAGGCGCTGATCCTGGCGACCGGCCATGCCGCCGGCACCGATGATGATCTCGACTGGGCGGCAATCGCTCGCACCGGCCAGCCGGTGGTCATCTATATGGGTATGGCCAACCTGCCGCTGATCGCCGCTTCGCTGCTCGAGGGCGGCCTGCCATCTTCGACGCCCGCCGCGGCCATCGTTGCCGCGACGACGCCGCAGGAGCGTATCGTCGTCGCCACGCTCGCGACGATTGCCGAGGAAACGGCCGCAGCCGGCTTGACCTCGCCGGCGCTGATCGTCGTCGGCGGGATCGTCGGGATGCGCGCGGCACTGGCGGGTGAGCCATGACCCGCGCCATCATCATCGGCGCGCCGCGCTCGGGCTCGGGCAAGACCAGCGTCACCATCGGCATTCTACGCGCCCTCGCCCGGCGCGGCCTGAAAGTGCGCGGCGCCAAATCCGGCCCGGACTATATCGATCCCGGCTTCCACACCGCCGCCACCGGGTTGTCCGGCATCAATCTCGACAGTTGGGCAATGCCGCCCGCCCTGCTCAACGCACTGGCCGGCGAAGCGACCGAGGACGCCGACTTCATCTTCCTCGAAAGCGCCATGGGCCTGTTCGACGGGATCCCTGCTGCTCCGGGCCGTTCCGGCTCGGCCGCCGATCTCGCCCGGCTCTATGGCCTGCCGGTGCTGCTGGTGCTCGACGTCTCCGGACAGTCGACCACGGCGGCGGCCGTCGCCAAGGGCTTTGCTATTTATGACCCCGATGTGCGCATGGCCGGGGTCGTGCTCAACCGGCTGGGCAGCGAGCGCCACCGCCGGCTATGCGGCGATGCCATCGAGGCACTTGGCCTGCCTGTCGTCGGCGCCATCCTGCGCGATCCCTCGCTCAACCTGCCCGAGCGCCATCTCGGCCTCGTCCAGGCCGGCGAATATGAGAATCTGATGGCGCATCTCGACCGGCTGGCCGACATGGTCGAGCGCTCGCTCGACCTTGACGCCATTATGGCGCTGGCGGCGCCATTCACGCCCGCGCCAGGCAATTTCGACGACGCGCTGCCGCCGCCCGGCCAGCGCATCGCACTGGCAGAGGACGCCGCCTTCACCTTCCTCTATCCGCACGTTGCCACGCATTGGCGCAAGGCCGGCGCCGAGATCGTTCCCTTCTCGCCGCTCACCGATGAGGCGCCAGGCGACGATTGCGATGTCTGCTGGCTGCCCGGCGGCTATCCCGAGCTTCATGCCGGCCGCCTCGCGGCCGCGGCGAATTTCAGGGCCGGCATGGCTCGGTTCGCCACCACGCGGTCGGTGCACGGCGAGTGCGGCGGCTTCATGGTGTTGGGCGAAGCGCTCGAGGACGCGTCGGGCGAGACGCATCGGATGCTTGGCCTCCTCGGCCATTCGACCAGCTTCGCCAAGCGCAAGATGAATCTCGGCTACCGCGAGGCGCGGCTGCGGTCCGGCTGTCCGCTCGGCAGCCAAGGCACGCTGATCCGCGGCCATGAATTCCACTACGCGCAGATGATTGCGACCGGCAATGACGAGCCGCTGGCCGACCTCGCCGACGGTCAAGGAAATCCGCTCGGCGCCTCGGGCTACCGGCGCGGCAATGTCAGCGGCACGTTCTTCCATGCCATTGCGAGGGGCGGATGAAGGCCTCGCAACAGCAAATTCTCGATGATATCGCGCTTTGCCTCGTCTTCTTTACCCGGCTGCCGCTGCCGAGAGCCGACTTCCGTGGCCGCAGCCTTGCCGCTGCGATCTGGGCTGCACCCGTTGCCGGTCTCGCCGTCGCTCTGGTCGGTGCGCTGGTCTACGCCGGCGGCACGAGGCTCGGCCTCGCCGCTGGCCCTGCTGCAGCGTTGGCCCTTGCCGCGATCTTGCTCGCTACCGGCTGCCTGCATGAGGACGGGCTTTCGGATGTCGCCGACGGATTTGGCGGCGGCAAGACACGCGACAAAAAGCTGGAGATCATGCGCGACAGCCGCATCGGTGCCTACGGCGCTTGTGCACTTGCTGTCTCGCTGCTGATCCGCTGGAGCGTGCTCTCTGGATTCGCCGGCCCGGCTCATGTCTTCTGGGCCCTCATTGCCGCGCATGCCGCGTCGCGCGGCCTGCCCCCCGCCTTCATGCACCTGCTGCCACCGGCCCGCGCCGACGGCCTCTCGGCTGATGCAGGCTTAGTCACCGCCGAAACCGCGGGTGTCGGTGCCGCGCTCGGTGCGATCGCGCTGCTAACGCTTGGGGTCGGCGCTGCCATCTTGGCGCTCGTCCTGCTTGCGTTTCTGTTTGCCGCGTTCCGGGCGCTTTGCCTGAACCAGGTCGGCGGCCAGACCGGCGACACCGTCGGTGCCCTGCAGCAGCTGGGCGAGATCGCAATCCTGCTCGTCGCTTCCATTTCCCTTTCCTGACTCTGTTTCGGAGATTTTGCCCCCATGCCTTTCAAATCGCTCGATGAACTGCGCGCCGCCTGCCTCGACCTGCCGATTGGCAGCGACGCCGCGGCCAATGCCGTCGCCCGCCGCCAGGACACGCTGACCAAGCCGCAAGGCAGCCTTGGCCGGCTGGAGACAATAGTCGCCTGGCTGGCGCGCTGGCAGGGCCGCGACATACCAAAGCTCGACCGCGTCAAGGTCTTCGTCTTCGCTGGCAACCACGGCGTCACCGCGCAAGGCGTGTCGGCTTTCCCTTCGGAAGTCACCGTGCAGATGGTGGCGAATTTCGCCGGCGGCGGCGCCGCCATCAACCAGCTTGCCCGCGTCGCCGGCGCCGAACTCGACGTCATCCCGCTCGACCTCGACCGCCCGACCGGCGACTTCACGCAAGAGCCCGCAATGGACGACGAGGCCTTCCTCGCCGCCGTCTCGGCCGGCTACGACGCGATCAGCAGGGAACTCGACCTTGTCTGTTTCGGCGAAATGGGCATCGGCAACACCACGCCGGCGGCGGCCATCTCGACCGCGCTGTTCGGCGGCGGCGCGGAGCGATGGACAGGGCGTGGCACCGGCGTCGACGACGCCGGCCTCGTGCGCAAGATCGTCGCCATCGAGGCCGGCCTGAAGCGCCACGCCCCGGCGCTGGCCGACCCCCTGAAGGTAGCGGCAGCCCTCGGCGGCCGCGAGCTCGCGGCGATCCTTGGTGCGACGCTGGCTGCGCGCCACCTGGGCGTCCCGGTGCTGCTCGACGGCTTCGTCTGCACCGCCGCCGCGGCACCCTTGGCCGGGCTGCATCCCGCCGGCCTTGCCCACACTATGGCCGCTCACGTATCGGCCGAATCCGGCCACCGCCGCCTGCTCGAAGCGCTCGGTCTGCCGCCGCTGCTTGATCTCGGCATGCGTCTCGGCGAAGGCTCCGGCGCTTGCCTGGCGGTCAACATCGTCCGCTCGGCGCTCGAATGCCATGCCCGCATGGCAAGCTTCGCCGAGGCCGGCGTGTCGGAGAAGTAAGGCGGAGCCAAGCGCGGATCGCGTTGATGAACAAACGCTCACAGATCTTCGGAGACCCCAAACAGGGGCTTCGCGATATTCTTGCTCGGATCATCAGAGATTTCGACAGCAAGAGCGGCGCCTTTGCCGGGCTGAAATACAATTCGCCGTGGATACTCGCCACCGAGGATTGGGCAGAGCGATCGGGCCATACGGTCGAAGAGCTATGCGAGATGATTTCTCAATGGCGGATCTCAATCTTTTCTGGCGAGCAGACAGACCCGAGAATCGTTCAGATTTTTGAAGATCTTCGCAGCGCCGCGGAAGATTGGCGAACCGAGACAGACTACATCGATCCACCGCTTCCCTACGATCCTGAAGAGGATAGTGTGCTGAAGGTTCTGCAAAAAGTTTTGGAGAGAGAACGGGGCTTGCTCTGAGGGGCGAGCGGCCATGGCACGGTGGTGACGTTGCGATCACCGATTCCCGTGGAAGGGGAAGTGCCATGACCAATCGAGACGTTAGACTGAGCAGAGGCGAGTTGAAAGCGTTGCTGTTGTCGGATGAG